>QKCY01000592.1 GCA_003245525.1 Victivallales bacterium
GTCCGCACGCGCGCATCCGTTTCTCGATGTGCGGGAACCCGAACTGCTCGTTGCGCATGTTCCAGTGTAGCCAAGTGTGGTTGGCGTGTTCCACCGCGTAGGCGCGGAACTCCTCCAGCCCGCTGGCCTCGTCGCCCATGCAGTCGAAATAGCGTTCCGTGCCGCGTGCCACGTCCTTTACCGCTATCCCACGGGCTTTGCACACCTCTGCATTGAAGCTGTCGCACTTGTAGTGGATCACCAGCAGTTTCCCCTCGCTGAGGGCCTTCTCCGATTTCGCCAGGGCAAGCACTCCGGCCTCGTGTTCGACTTCGGTGGGCGTTTCCATCACTTGGCCTCCAGGGAGATGGTCCGGGCATCCGAGATGGCAGTAGCGTCATTCCCGGCCTGGAGCGCGGCCAGAATCCTCTGGATTGCCGCGATGGGCAGTTCGTCGGCCAGTTGGTGGAGTTTGGCACGGGCGGGGTTCTCGGCCGACTTGGCCCCGATCATCTTCGGGATAGACTCGAAACCACGGGCCAGGGCCATGCCGAACCCGACGTGGACGTAATAGCGCTGCACCGTCGTGATGTTGTCGCCCAGCATGAGGGCGAGATACGCGGCCTTGACTCCGGCCATTGCCGCCATGGTGGCGAAGGTGTGGCGCAGGCTGTGGGCACCGTAGACCGACCGGGCCACTTTGCGCTGCACGGCCCCGTTGGCGCGGTCCCTGCCGTCGGTTCCGGTCGCTTCATGGACCAGGGTCACCAAGGGTTTTTGGATGCCGTCGGGATTGCGCCGGTAGTTGTCGGCCACGGCGGGAAGTACGTCGCCCGAGGTCCCGGAGCTGGGCAGATCGGCCAGGGCCGAGCGGAGAGGGGGCAGGATCGGCACGGCGGCACTCTTGCCCTTCTGAGCCGTCTTGGCGGGCGTGTAGACGATCCTCCCGGCGGTCAGGTCCACGCTGTGCCACTGGAGCAGGCAGGCATCCTTGAGCCGCATACCGGCATACAGGCAGAGCAGGGCGACCACGCGAAGCTCGTCCCGGTGGATGACGTGGCGCTCGGGCTCGTCGAAGAGGGCCAGGAAGGCGGTTGTCTGCTCCGACGTGAGAGCCAGCCGGTTCTGCTTCGCCTCGGCCTTGCGGGAGTCGGGCCGGGTCCAGGGGTTGCCCTCGATGTGGTAGGGACCGGACAGGGCCTTGGTGATGCACCCTAGGGCGTTACGCCGGTAGTTGTAGGTGTTGGCCGAGATGCCCGAGCGCCAGAGCTCGGCCAGGTAGGCGTTCGCAGCCTCCTCGTCGATCTGGGTGAACGAGACGATGGAGGGGCGATGCTCGGCCAGCCAGGCAACGCAGTCCCGCAGGGCGCGCTCGTAGTTGCGCAGAGTGCCCGCCGAGGCCGAGGGGTTGGTGCCCTCGAAGGCGGGCCACACGTCGGCCATGGGCAACTCGCGGGAGCGGATGATCTGGCGGGCTCTGGCGGCCTGCATCAGGACCTCTTCGCGGTCCACGGCGTTGGTCGCCGCTTCGTGCTCCTTGGCCCGTTCCAGAGCAGTGGCACGGTCCTTCGTCCGCAGGCTCTTCTTGTGCCGTTTGCCGTTGGCGTCGGTCCAGAAGAACTGGTACATGCCAGACGAGGCCTTGATGATGCTGCCGGTGCCGTGCGACCGTTTCCTTGCCATGTGCCGCTTTCCTTGTGTCCGTGTCGGCTTCCGTGGGTCCGTCGTTGTCCACAATGTAGGCGGTTTTTTGGCGGATTGCTACCGTATTGCTACTATCTGGCGATATTTCGTGCTTAATACTGTACGTTCGCAACGTACAGGCCAGGGGTTCGAGCCCCCTCAGCTCCACCAAGTTTCTACCTGAACGGCGTCCACTGTCACCGGTGGACGCCGTTCCCTTTCCCGGAACGACTCAGGGATAACCCATTCGGGAAACACCATGGTCTCTGGTGCCCCTTAGGCACTGGGCTGTGGCCTGTTCGCTCTCCAGGCTCTCCTATTCCCCGGGTTCGGAGGCGAGGAGGAGGCGGAGTTTGAGGGAGAGGACGCCGAGGCCGGCGGTGAGGTCTTCCTGGTGGGCGACGACGCTCGGGGGGAGGTGGAGCTTGACGGGGCTGAAGTTCCAGAAGGCGCGGATGCCGGCGGCGGCGAGGGTGTCGGCCACGGCCTGGGCGGCACTGGCGGGGACGGTGAGGATGGCGAGCTGGATGCCGTGGGCGCTGACGAAGGAGGGGGCGGTGTCCCACGGGTAGACGGGGCAGTTGTGGACGCTTTGGCCAGCCAGGGCGGGGTTGGTGTCGAAGGCGGCGCGCACGCGCAGGCGGTAGTCGTCGAGGCCGTGGTAGCCGAGGAGGGCGGTGCCGAGGTGGCCGACGCCCACGAGGATGGCGTCGCGCACCTGGTCCCAGCCGAGGTAGGTCTCGATGGCGGCGACGAGCTCGCCCACGTCGTAGCCGATGCGGGGACGTCCGACGATGCCGGTGACCGAGAGGTCCTTGCGGACGATGATGGGCTGGAGGTCGAGCAGTTCGGCCAGATAGGTGGTGGAGACGGCCTCCTCTCCCAGGTCGCGCAGTTCCTTGATGAGGCGCAGGTAGGCGGGAAGACGTTGCACCGACGGCTGTTTGGCGACGCGACGCAGATGCTGTGGCATGGTTCGCTCCAAGTCTCGGGCAGCTACGGACGTTCGTGTCCGGGAGATGGGTGGCAGTATACCGCTACATTATTATCGATATGTGCGGTTACCAGCCTTCCGCGTGCCCGCGCGCCATTTCCTTGGCCGTTTGGCGGTAGATGGCCGCTGCTTGGTGCAGTTCGTCCAGTGGCACGTACTCCACGGCCCCATGGGCGTTGAGGATGTCGCCGGGGCCGAGGATGACGCAGGGGATGCCCTTGGCGGCGAAGACCCCGCCATCGGTGCAGTAGGCGACGGTGTCCGGTGCGGCGTCCTGGCCGCAGTGCTGCAAGGCCCGTTGGACGGCCAGGAGCACGGGGCTGCCGGGCGGGGTGGCGAAGCCGGGCGAGATGTGGCACCAGCCGAGCTCGACGGGGAAGCCGAGGGTCTCGGTCGCCCGCTGGGCCAGGTCCTGGACCACGGTTTCCGGCGGGTCGCCGCCGGGAACCAACCGGAGGTCGGCCACGAGGGCGCAGCGATCAGGAATGATGTTGCTCTTGGTGCCGCCCTGGATGGTGCCGACCGAAAGGGTGGAGCCCACCGCGAAGCCCGGCGCTGTTTGGGCGGCCAGTTCGGGGATGATGGTGTTGCGGAGGAAGCCGATCAGCTCGGCCATGCGGTAGATGGCGTTCACCCCGGCGTCGGGGCGGGAGCCATGGGCGGCCTTGCCGGTGCAGACGAGTTCGACGCAGGCGTTGGCCTTGTGCGCCACGATGGCGCGGTTCACGGTGGGTTCGCCCACGATCATGCCGTCGATCTGCCATGGGGAGAGGTCGAGGCGGGGCGCGCCCTGGCAACCGGTTTCCTCGGAACAGGTGGCGACGAACATGAGGTTGGCCTGGACCCCTTCTCCCAGGAGGTCGGCGAGCGCGACGAGCATGGCGGCCATGCCGCCCTTGGTGTCGCAGGCACCCCGACCGTAGAGCTTGCCGTCCACGATCCGGGGATCGAAGGGATCATGGGTCATGCCGTCGGTTCCCACCGTGTCCATATGGGCCTGGAACGCCAGAGTGGGCCAGGCGGGGTTTGGCTGCGACGGAAAGGCGACAAGGTTGGGGCGCCGGGGGGCGGCGTAGGTGACCTGGGTGGCCAGTCCCAACCCCTCCAGGTACTCGACCAGCCAGGCGCACATGTTCATCTCGTCGCTGGCCCGCTCGCCGGGTTGGTCGATGGGCAGGGAGTTGCGGCTGTCGATGGGGACGAGTTGCTGGAGGATGGCGACGGGATCGTGCATGGCGGACCTGGGGGCTGGTTGCGGGCGGCGACACCGCCCAACATAGCCTCCCCCGGAAGGAATGCAGACTGGAAGCAGTCGGGCCAATCCTGCCTTTTTTGGGGTCTTCGGGCAAATGCCTAGGAGTGCTTTGGGCACGAAACCCCTGGAGCAGTCGTTGGCCGCGACCCAAGGGGGCTACTCCCGCAGAGGCACCGAGGCGCTGAGGAAAGGCGGGGAGAGAGACTGGACTGCCGGAGGTTTTTTCCGGTTTTCTCTCTGCAGTCTCCACGCATCTGCGCGAGGGTTTCCCGGCGGAGCCGGCAGATGGC
>QKCY01000549.1 GCA_003245525.1 Victivallales bacterium
CACCGAGGCCTGCAACGAGGACAAGGAGGAGTTCGGCTTCGAGCGCCTCTTCGGCATCTGGCAGGAGCAGCCGCAGGCCGCCAAGGAATTCGTGGACTCCGTCCTGCAACAAGTCCGCCATTTTGTCGGTCAGGTCGACCAATACGACGACCAGACCGTACTGGCCATCGATTTTGTCGCTCCGCAAGAAGAACCGGACACAGCAAAGGAAAGCAGCCATGTCGGCCAACCTGCTTGAACTGACTGAAACGAACTTCGACAGCACCGTCGCCACCGGCACCGTCCTGGTGGATTTCTGGGCCACCTGGTGCGGCCCCTGCCGGAAACAGACCCCGATTCTGGAAGAGGTCGCCACCGCCGTGGGCGGCGCCGCCAAGATCGGCAAAGTGGACGTGGACGCCAGCCCTGCGCTCGCCGCCAAGTTCCGCGTCATGTCCATCCCCACCCTCATCGTCTTCAAGGACGGCAAGGTGGCCCAGCAGTTCGTGGGACTGCAGCAAAAAGAGGCCTTGATTCAGGCGTTGCAGGGATAAAGTACACCGCCGACCGATCCGTCGGTCGGCGGGACGGCATGGCCCGGTGGCCACGCCTCCCCGTATGCGTCATGACCGAACTCCCCAGGAGAGCAAGTCTATGTCCCGTATCCCCATCGCCTTGGAGCTGTATTCCGTCCGCAACGAGATGGCAAAGGACCCCCTTGGCACCTTGAAAGCCGTCAAGGCCATGGGGTACGAGGGCGTCGAGTTCGCCGGCGATCCGAAGCACACGCCCGCGGAGTATGCCGCCATGCTGAAGGAGGCCGGTCTGGTCTGCTGCGGCTGGCACACTGGTTTCCACCGGGTGCAGTACAACACGATCGAGGAAACCATCGCCCTGAACAAGGCTGTGGGCAACAAGTTCGTCATCGTCCCGGGCGTGGGCGGTGAATTCCGCGAGAGTGCGGCCGCCCTGCACCGCTTGGCGGGCATCTTCAACGACCTCTCCGACCGGCTGGGTGCCAGCGGCATGGCCACCGGCTACCACAACCACAACTGGGAGTTCAGCCCGGTCGAGGGCGAACTGCCCTGGGATATCATCTTCGGGGACACCAAGCACGAGTTCATCATGCAGATCGACACCGGCAACGCCCTCCACGGCGGGGCCAACCCGATCCCCTTCTTCGAGAAGTATCCCGGTCGGTCCCGCACCGTCCACCTCAAGCCCTACCACTCCGGCATCGGCTCCACCGACCTGCGTGCCGGGTTCGCCACCATGATCGGCGAAGACACCGTGCCGTGGCAGGAGGTCTTCAAGTTCTGCGAGACCAAGGGCGCCACCGAATGGTACATCGTCGAGTACGAGAGCGACAAGTACCCCGCCCTTGAGGCCGTCGACCGCTGCCTCAAGGCCGTCAAGGCCATGGGCAAGTAGGGAGGCTCCCCCGCTGACCCATCGTCAGGAGCAATTGCTGAGCCGGCTGCGCACTCGCCACGGGCGACGCAAAGCCGGCTTCTTTTTGGTGGAGGGCCTCCGCTGCTGCCGCGAGGCCCTCGCCCGCCTGTCTGCCGGGATCGAGTTCGCCGTAGCCTCCCGCAGCTTCGCGGACTCGCCCGACGCGGCGGCCTTCGCCGTGCTCGGCAGTCGGCTGGAGGTCGTGGACGACGCCCAGTTCGCCGCCTACGCCGTCACCGAGAACCCCCAGGGCATCCTCTGCGTCTGCCAGCGGCCCGAACCACCGGCTCCCGCCGCGCGCGATCCCTTCGCCCTGGTTCTGGACCGCATCCAGGAACCCGGCAACCTCGGCACCATTCTCCGCACCGCCTGCGCCATCGGCCTCACCGCCGTCTGGCTCACCGAAGGCACCACCGACCCCTACGCCCCCAAGGCCATCCGCGCCGGCATGGGCGCCCAGTTCGCCCTCGGCCTCCATCCCCTCCCCCGCCTCGCCGAGGCCCGGGACCAACTCGCGGCAATCGGCTACGCCCCCCTCTGGCTCGCCGTCCCCCGCGCCGGGGCAGACTGCTACAGCGAGGTCTTCCACCTCCCCGGTAGCGCCCTCGTCATCGGCAACGAAGCCAACGGCATCGAGGACCTGGCAGCCGGCCAGCCCGTCAGCATCCCCATGCCCGGCGACGCCGAATCCCTCAACGCCGCCCAAGCCGCCACCATCCTCCTCTTCGAAGCCGTCCGCCGCCACCTCCTGGGCTGACGGCATCATCGAGAGAAGGCCAGCGACAGTCCGGCGGCCCGAAGGGCCAGGGGCCTGAGGCCCTCCGGAATGGTCCCGGCTGCGGCATCATCCCAACCCGCTTCGGCGGCCCGAAGGGCCAGCGGAACAAAGCCTGGGGCAAAGCGGAGCGACGCCCCAGGAACACGCCGCACCGAGGTCATGCAGGCCAACGGCCTGCGGCTTCCCCCAACGGTCCCGGCCATAACAGTATCCCGGCCCGGTCCGACGGCCCGGAGGGCCACCGGAACAAAGCCTGGGGCAGAGCGGAGCGACGCCCCAGGATACTGCGGCAAGCGCTCACACCAACGTGCTGGGGAAGCGGCTGGCGGCATCGTCGCGGCCTTCCTGGAAGGCGTTGCGCCAATAGCGTATATCGGTGACGCGGGGGCCGACAAGGACGACTTCGACGATATCGAACCGGTAGACCAACGGGGGGAATCCCAATTCGCGCAGGTATTGCCGGGCGGCGCGGACGATGCGCTCGCGCTTGGCGAACCCAACCGCATCGGCGGGACGGGAATGGACGCTGTGGTGCCGGGTCTTGACCTCGACGAAACAGAGGGTGGTACCGTCGCGGGCCACGATGTCCACCTCGCCCCGGCTGGTGCGGTAGTTGCGGGCCAGGATGTCCAGCCCAAGCTCGCGCAACAGGCAGGCCGCGAGACGTTCGCCCCGTTCGCCCAGGCGCAGATGGGCCGCCCGCTGCTTGCCGAACCCCAGCTCCACCGCTCTCCTCCCTACCTACCGGCTACGGATTCTCGCCGTCGCCGCCGAGTTCGACCGGCTTCCAGTCGAGGGTGCGGTCGGCCTTGCGGACCAGGATCTCCACCTTCTTTTCCACCTCGTTGAGGCGGTCGGCGCAGTGCTTGGCCAGGGCCATGCCCTCCTCGAACTTGCCGATGCCCTCCTCCAGGCCCAGTTCGCCCCGCTCCATGGCGGCGACAATGCCTTCCAGGCGCTTGAGGGCCTCCTCGAAGGACAATGTGTTGAGATCGGTAGCTTCAGGCATCGGTTTCTCCTGGGGAGGCCGCCGGACGGCTGGCCAGAACCTGCACATCGAGTTCGCCACGGGCGAGAACGCCCTGCAAGGTGGCAGCGGGGGGAACGGTGGCGGCATCGCGCACGGCCCGTCCGTCGGCGTCGAAGAGAATGGCGTAGCCCCGGTCGAGCACGGCCTTGGGATTCAGGGCCCGGAGCCGGTCCACGTTCCGGTCCAGTTGGGCCTGGCGAAGGGCGAGGATGCGGCTCTGGGCATTGCCGAGGCGCACACCCAACTCGTCCACCCGTTGCTGGTAGCGGCGTACCACGCCCAAGGGCTCGCGCAGGATCGGGTGCCCCGCCGCCCGCTCCAGCCGACGGCGCAGGTTGGCGAGCCGGAGTTTGAGGGCTGCCTGGAGATGGCGCACCTGGGCGTTCAGGGTCTCGGCTAGCTCGGCCTTGGCCCGGATCACCAGTTCGGCGGCGGCGGACGGAGTGGCGACCCGCAGGTCGGCTACGAAATCGCTGATGGTCACGTCCCGCTCGTGGCCTACGGCGCTGATGACGGGCAGTTCCGAGGCGGCGATAGCGCGGGCCACCACTTCCTCGTTGAAGGGCCAGAGGTCTTCCAGGCTGCCGCCACCGCGGGTGAGCACGATCACGTCGCACGCCTGCATCTCGTTGAGCGCGCGGATCGCGGCGGCGATCTGGCGCGAGGCATCCTTGCCCTGGACCGCCACCGGGGCGATACGGACATGGAGATTGCCAAACCGCCGTTCCACCACCCGCAGGAAATCACGGATGGCCGCGCCCTGGGGGCTGGTCACCACGCCGACGCAACGGGGCAGTTCGGGGATCGGGCGCTTGCGGTCGGCATCGAAGAGCCCTTCGGCCCGCAGCCGCTCCTTCAGTTCCTCGAACTGCCGTTGCAGGGCGCCGACCCCGCCTGCGCGCAGGCTCTGGACCAGTACCTGGTACTGCCCGCGCGGCTCGTACACGCTCAACCGCCCAAACACTTCCACTTCCATCCCCGCCTGCAGGCCCGCGCTACGGGCGGCCTCGGCCCCCCGGAAGAACACGGCGGAGACCTGGCAGGAGGCGTCCTTCAGAGTCAGATAGACATGGCCCGAGCGGTGGATGGTGAGGTCGCTGACCTCGCCCCGCAGCCAGAAGGGACGCACGCTCTGCTCCAGGACATCCTTGACCAGGCGGTTCAGTTCGGACACCGTCCAGACGGGGACGGGAGCGGATTCGGGGAGGGTTTCGTTCACGGGGAACTCCGGTGGCAACAACCACCCCAATATGCGGGGGCCGCGGCCCCTGTCAAAGCGACGGCATGGTTGTCCGGCGACGGATTCGACGGAGACGTGGTTGCAATTCCCTGTAGAAACACTAACTTGTGCGACTTTCCCATTTGTGGATGCAAACACGCCCGGGGTACTGGGTGCCTATAGACACGGAGACGTACGATGTACGCAGTCATCAAGCTTTCTGGAAAGCAATACAAGGTCGAGCCCGGCATGGTCTTCGAGACTGATCGCCTCGTGGGCGACCAGGGCGACAGCATCGTCCTCGACGAGGATGTGCTGCTGGTGAACGACGGCCAGGAACTCAAGGTCGGCACGCCCTCCGTGGCCGGTGCCACCGTCGAGCTGGAAGTGGTCGAGCACCTGCGCGGCGAGAAGCTCGTCGTCTTCAAGATGAAGCGCCGCAAGCGGTACCGGGTGAAGCAAGGTCACCGGCAGGAACTGACGCGCGTCGCAGTCAAGAACATCAATCTTGGCTGAGCACGGCCTCTCGGCCGGACCGCATTCGCGTCCACCGAAAGCCTGCCAGCGCCCGAGTTGACCACGGGTGCAGGCAGGCTTTGTTTTTGGTCCCGGAACCGCACCCGCACCGACCGGGGGAGACAGGAACCATGCGCAACGCATTCGACATTCTCGAGGAACGCGGCTTTCTCTACCAGCTCACCGATGCCGACGGGCTCCGTCGGCAGCTTGGCGAAAAGTCGCTGACCTTCTACGTGGGTTTCGACCCCACCGGCAATAGCCTGCACATCGGGCACCTGCTGCCGGTGATGGCCATGCGCTGGCTCCAGAAGTGCGGGCACCGGGCTCTGGCCCTGGTGGGCGGCGGCACCGCCATGGTGGGCGATCCCTCGGGCAAAACCGAGGCCCGCCCCATTCTCACCGCCGCCGAGATCGACGCCAACGCGGAGGCCATCAAGGGCCAGCTCTCCCGCTTCCTCGATTTCAGCGACGACCGGGCCGAGCTGGTGAACAATGCGGACTGGCTGCGCGACCTCAACTACATCGAGTTCCTGCGCGACGTCGGCCGCCATTTCAGCATCAACCGCATGCTCGCCGCCGAGTCGGTCAAGATGCGGCTGGAGACGGGGCTCTCCTTCCTTGAATTCAACTACATGCTGCTCCAGTCCTACGACTTCTACGTGCTGAAGCGGGACCGGGGCTGCGACCTCCAGTTGGGCGGCCAGGACCAATGGGGCAACATCGTCGCGGGCTGCGACCTGGTGCGCCGGATGCTGGGGGCCGAGTCCTTCGGGGCCACGTTCCCGCTGCTGCTGAAGAGCGACGGCCAGAAGTTCGGCAAGACCGCCTCGGGCGCGGTCTGGCTGGACGCCAACCGCACCTCGCCGTTCGACTACTACCAGTTCTGGCGCAACGTGGACGACAGCGAAGTGACCCGTCTGCTGGGCTTCTTCACCGGTCTGCCCATGGACGAGGCCAAACGCCTGGGTGCCCTCCCCGCGCCGGCCATCAACCGGGCCAAGGAAATCCTCGCCTTCGAGGCGACCTTGCTGGCCCACGGCATCGAGGAGGCCACCAAGGCCTACGTCGCGGCAGGCAGCGAGTTCGGTTTCGCCGACCCCGAAGGCAGCATCGAGACCAGCAGCCGCATCACCGAGGTGCAGGTGGCCAAGACCGACAGCGACCTGCCCACCGTTGCGGTGCCGCAGGCCGAGCTGGCGGCCGGTCTCTGGGTGGCCAAACTCTTCGTCGATGCGGGCCTCGCCAAATCAAATGGCGAAGTGCGCCGTCTCATCAAGGGCGGAGGGTGCTATCTTAACGACGACCGGATCACGGACGACACGCTGACCGTCACCCTGGACCACCTCCAGGACGGGCAGCTCACGATCCGGGCAGGAAAGAAGAACCGGCGGCGAATCGTCGTCGGCTAGATTTGTGTCCCCGGTGGGGGAACGGACGCCAACGAGCAGGACACGGAGTCGGATCATGACCATTCATCCCACCGCCATCGTCTCCCCCAAGGCCCAACTCGGCGTCGACGTCGAGATCGGCCCCTACGCGGTGATCGGGGACGACGTGCAGATCGGGGACCGTTGCAAGATCGGTCCCCACGCCCACGTCTCGGGCAACACCAGCATCGGTTCGGGCACCTTGATCCACACGGGCGCCAACATCGGCGATGCCCCGCAGGACCTGCACTACAGCGGTGCCCCCACCCGCACCGAGGTCGGCAGCAACTGCGTGCTGCGCGAGTACGTCACCATCCACCGCGGCACGGCCGAGGGGAGCAAGACGGTCGTGGGCAACGGCGTGCTGCTGATGGCCTTCGCCCATCTCGGGCACAACTGCCATATCGGCGACGGCGTGGTGATCGCGAACATGACCATGGTCGGCGGACACGTGGAGATCGGCCCCCGGGCCTTTGTCAGCGCGGCCTGCCTCATCCACCAGTTCGTCCGCATCGGTCGGCTGGCCATGGTGGGCGGCGGCAACAAGTTCGCCCAGGACATCCCCCCCTTCTGCCTGCTCCAGTTCGAGCAGATCCAGGGCGCGAACGTGGTGGGGCTGAAGCGGGCCAGCATCTCTCCCGTGGCCCGCAAGGCGATCCGCGCGGCCATCAAGACCTACTTCTTCGGCGGTCTGAACCGCTCGAACGCCCTGGCGGAGATCCGCGCGGCCTACGGTGGCATCGCGGAGGTCGAGGAGTTCGCCGCCTTCATCGAGGGCACCAACAAGGGCATCCTGCCGGGTCGCCAGACCAAGGCCCGGCGGGCGGGCGGCCTCTCGGACGACGACGAATAGGCGGCGGCGGAAAGCAAGATGGCATCGGGGGCGGCACACACCGCCCCCGTTTCATTTCTGCACCGTCTCGCCCTAACGCAATCCGCACCGGTCCATCGCCGGTCGCTAAGGTTCCCGCAATAGTCTGGTTGCCAGTACCCAGACAATGCGGGAACCACGCATGGACCGACCCCACAGAACCGATATCGCCGTACGCGCCAGTGGTCTGGCGAAAGCCTATCCAGGGGGCGTCTTGGCGCTCGACCGACTCGACTGCACCATCGGCGGCGACGAGTTCGCCGTCATCCTGGGGCCGTCGGGGGCGGGGAAATCCACCTTCCTCCGCTGCATCAACCGCCTGATCGAACCCACTGGCGGGCGGATCGAGCTGCAGGGCGAGGACATCACCCATGTCTCCGGCCGAGCCCTGCAACGGGTCCGGGGCCGGGTGGGGATGATCTTCCAGCAGTTCCACCTCTCTCCCCGCCTCAGCGTGCTCGACAACGTGTTGGCGGGGCGGCTCCGTTTCGCCCGTCGGCCCTGGTGGATTCTCGCTTCCATCCTGCGCCGCTTCCCCCGCTCCGAACGGGAGATCGCCTACGGCTGCCTGGAACGGATCGGCATCGCCGAACTGGCCTTCAAGCGGGCGGATGCCCTCTCGGGCGGCCAGCAGCAGCGGGTGGCCATCGCCCGCGCTCTGGCCCAGGAGCCGGACCTGATCCTGGCCGACGAGCCGGTGGCCAGCCTGGACCCGGCCAGCGCCCGGCTGGTCATGGATACCCTCGCCCAGATCCACCAGACCCAGGGGATTCCGGTCGTCGTCAACCTCCACCAGGTCGATCTGGGCCGCACCTACGGCCAGCGGATCATCGGCATGGCCCGGGGCCGGATGGTCTTCGACGGCCCCCCGGACGCGCTCGACCAAGACGCCGTCCAGCGGATCTACGGTACCCCGCCCCGTCCGGGGAAAGCCAGCCCGGCTGTCCCTGTTCCCACTGTCGTTGCCGCTCTCGAAACCGCCCGCGCCTAACCCCAGGTAGACCATGAACTCCCGCGCCATTCTCCTTTCCCTGGCCCTTCTCCTGCCCCTGTTCGTACCGGGCGGCGGCGATGGCCCCGAAGCCTGGCCCAAGGTCGTGCGCCTGGGCGTGATCCCCACCGAGGGCGGGGCCGACTCCAAGCTCCGCTTCGAGCCCCTGCGGGACCACCTGGAGAAGACCCTCGGCATCAAGGTCGAGGTGTTCAGCGCCGGCGACTATGCCGGCGTCATCACCGCCATGGCCCACCAACATATCGAGTTCGCCTTCTTTGGCCCCAAGAGCTACGTCGAGGCCTCCGAACGCGCCAATGCCGAGGTGCTGGCCATGGAGCTGGACGAGCAGGGGAATCCCGGCTACACGCCACTCATCATCGCCCGGAAGGGGGCTGGCATCCAGAACCTGGACGCTGCCAAGGGCAAGACCTTCGCCTTCACCGATCCCAACTCCACCTCCGGTTGCCTGGTGCCCACGGTCCTGTTCAGCCGCGATCTCAAGATCGAGCCGCAGACCTATTTCGGCCAAGTCTCCTTTTCCGGTTCCCACGGGGCCAGCATCCTCGCGGTCAAGAACGGCAGCATCGACGTAGCCGCCACCAACGACATGGACTTGGGCCGGATGATCGAGAAGGGAGCGGTGGGCCAGGACGACATCGTCATCATCCACCGGGGAACGCCCCTGCCGGGCGCCGCCATGGCCTGCCGCAAGGACCTGCCCGCCAGTCTCAAGGCCGCCTATCTCGGCGCTCTCCTTACCGTCCAGCAGCACCCCGAGATCATGGCCAAGACCAAGAACGGCGGCTACACGGTGGCGAAGGACGCCGACTACGACATAGCCCGCTACCTCAAGCAGCTCCAGCGCCAGTTGGAGCGGGCCCAGTGAGCGACGCCGGCACCACTGCCAGCCGTCTGACTGCCGCCGAGCCCCGGGTGTCCCGCTCCCGCCGGATCTTCCGGGCGCTCTTCTGGTTCGTCTGCGGGGTGATTCTCATCGCCACTTACCGCTGGTGCGGCATCGACCCCGTTTCCCTCTGGCACAGCCGGGGCAACGCCGTCGAGTACCTCTTCGGACGCACCTTCTCGGAGGCCGACTTGGCCGCCATCCGGGCCGAGGCCGAGCGCGCGCCGGGCTACATGGCCCAGGGCGAGGCCGAACGCCGCCTGACCGAGAAGTATGCCAACCTTCCGGCCGACCAGAAGCCCAAGGCTTTCCAACTGATGGCCGAGACCGCCAAGCTCAAGCAGCAGATCCTGGCCGAAATGGGTCCCGCCGAGAAGGAGGCCATGATCGCGAAGGAAGTACGCCGCATCGAGTTCGACCGGCGGGGCGGGTACTTTCCCCCCGAGACCTCGCCCAAACAGTTGGCGCAGTACGGCAAGGCCCTGCTCGAAACCATGGCCATGGCCATCTGGGGCAGCCTCCTGGCGGTGGTCTCCGCCATTCCTCTGGCCCTCTTCACCGCCCGCAACACCCTGTCCCTGATGCTGCCAGGCGAGGGCCGCGGCAAACGGGGCCTGCGGGCCGGGATCGTCTTCCTTATGCGCCGCTTCCTCGACTCCTGCCGGGGCTTCAACGAGTACGTCATGGCCCTGATTCTGGTGGCGATCATCGGCCTGGGACCCTTCGCCGGCATCCTGGCCCTGTGGATTCATACCACCGGCATCCTGGCCAAGGTGGTGAGCGAGGCCATCGAGGCCATCGATCCCCACCAGGTGGAGGCCCTGGCCAGCACGGGGGCCCGTCCCCTGCAGGCTATCGCCTTCGCCGTCGTGCCGCAGGTCATGCCCGCCTTCGTCAGCTACAGCCTGCTCCGCTTCGAGTCCAACGTGCGCAGCGCCACCGTGCTGGGCTTCGTCGGCGCGGGCGGCATCGGCTTCCTCCTGACCGACAAGATCCGCGGCTACTGCTTCCGGGAAGTCTGCACCATGATGATCCTGGTCATCGCCACGGTGGGCCTCATCGACTTCTTCTGCGGCAAACTGCGCGCCCGTTTCATCTAGCCCGGGAATCCAGCCATGTCCATCGCCTATCCCACTCCCTGCGTCGACCCGATCCGCCTGGTGGTTCTCGACTTGGCGGGCACCACCGTGGACTACGGCAGCCGGGCCCCGCTGGCCGCCTTCCTGGAGCTCTTTCGGCGGCATGGCGTCGAGCTCGCCGAGGAGGAGGCGCGCGGGCCCATGGGCACGCACAAACGGAAACATATCGAGGCGCTCCTCGCCCTGCCCCGCGTCCACCAGCTCTGGTGCGACCGTCACGGCAACGAGCCGGGACCGACCGATGTGCAGCAGCTCTACGAGGAGTTCCAGCCCATCCAACTCGCCCTCCTTTCGCAGAGCGAGTACGCCAACCTGATCCCCGGCGCGAAGAAGGCCGCGAGCGAACTCCGCGCCCTGGGCTGCCGGATCGGGGTCACCACCGGCTATTCGTGGGACATGACCGACGTGGTCCTGCGCGAGGCCGCCCGCCGGGGCTTTGCCCCCGACGTGGCCGTCAGCGGGTCCGATGTGCCCGAGGGACGGCCCGCGCCCTGGCTGGCCCAGACCTGCGCCCGCGAGTTGGGTATCTACCCCATGACCTCAGTCGTGAAGGCGGGCGATACGGTCGTGGACGTGGAGGCAGGCCTGAATGCCGGCATGTGGAGCCTCGGCATTGCCGCCACCGGCAATCTGATGGGGCTCTCCCAGGAGGCCGAACAGACCCTCGCCCCCGTCGAACGGGCCCAGCGGCTAGCCGCCGCCCGTCAACGTCTGCACGCGGCCGGTGCCCATGCCGTGCTCGACTCGATCGCGGAACTGCCCGCCTGGGTCGAGGCGCACAACCAGCGCGCGGCGGAACAGGCCTGACCATGGCGGAACGCACCCTTGCTGCCGTCTTCCATCGCTCTGGCGACCCCCTGACCCTCACCGACTTCGCCCTCCCCCAGGCCCTGCCGCCGGGCGGCGCGCTCTGCCGGGTCCTCATGGCCACCATCTGCGGATCGGACCTGCACACCATCGCCGGTCGCCGCCAGGAACCCGCGCCACTGATCCTCGGGCACGAGATCGTCGGCGAGGTCGTGGCTCTGGGCGATGATCTCACCAGGGATGGCTTTGGCGATCCCCTGGCGGTCGGCGACCGGGTCACTTGGACCATCGCCGCCGCCTGCGGCCGTTGCCGGAACTGCCAGCGCGGCTATCCCCAGAAATGCGCGGCGCTGCGCAAGTACGGCCACAACTGCCTGCACGACGGCCAGCCGCTCACCGGCGGCTACGCGGGGCATGTGGTGCTGTGGCCCGGCACCACCGTCTTCCGGCTGCCGGGCAATCTGCCCATCCCCGCCGTGGCCCCCGCCAACTGTGCCTTAGCCACCGCCGTCCATGCCGTCGAGGAGGTCGATCCGCAACCGGGCGAGAGCGTACTGATTCTGGGTGCCGGGCTGTTCGGGGCCTCGCTCGCCGCCCTCGTCCGCGAACGCGGAGCGGCGGCCGTCATCGTGGCGGACGTGCGCGCGGAACGGTTGGCCCAAGCCCGGCGCTTCGGAGCCACCGCCACCCTCGATCTCGGCAAGCTGGATCTGCCAGCGGCCACGGAATGCCTGCGTTCCCTGACCGACGGACACGGTCCCCAAGTGGTCTTCGAGGTCTGCGGGCAACCCCACTTGGCCAGTTGGGCGCTGGACACCCTCGATATCGGCGGCCGCCTGCTGGTGGCGGGCATGGTCATGCCCGGTACCGGGTTCGCGGTCGAAGGCAACCAGCTCACCCGCCGTTGCCTGACCGTGCGCGGCATCCACAACTACGCTCCCCGGCATCTGGCGGAGGCCCTCCGTTTCCTTGCCCGCCAGGACCATGCCCGGCTCTTCGCCGAGTCCGTGGGCGATGTCTTCCCCCTCGTCCGCATCCAGGACGCCATCGCCGCCGCCGACAGCGGGGACTACCTGCGGGTGGGCGTTGTCCCCGGCTGCTGACGAGTACGGCAAGCTAGCGTTGCCCTCGCGCGTCCCTGACGCTATAGTGCCTTGTTCAGCATACGACAACGCGCGGCCCTCCGTGCCGAACCGAGCGGACCCTCCCATGCGATTGACCGACCAACTGACTCCCGCAGTGATCAAAATCGGGTTGCAGAGCGAAGACAAGGAAGAGCTCTTCGAGGAGATGGTGCAACTGCTGATCGACGCGGGGCGCATCAAGGACCGCAGCGCAGTGCTGGAAGCTCTGTTCGAGCGCGAGTCCAAGATGACGACCGGGATCGGGCAAGGGATCGCCCTGCCCCACGGCAAGGTGGAAGGCCTGGAAGAGCTGGTGCTGGCCCTCGGCGTCTCCCGCAAGGGCATCGAATACGACGCGATGGACCACAAGCCCGTCCGGGTGGTCCTGATGGTCCTGGCCGAGGAGGACAACCCGGGTGCCCACATCGAGGCCCTGGCCGAAGTCTCCCGTCTCTTCTCGGTTCCCGGTTTCACCGAACGTTTGTGCGAGGCCAAGAGCCCGGAAGCGGCGCTGGAACTTATCCGGTCGGAGGAGTAGGGCCGATGGACGACGTTCTACAGCGTATGTTGGCGGTGGAGAAGGAAGCGGAAGCCCAGATCCGCGAGGCCGACGAAGCGGCCAAGCAGATCGAGGAGCAGGCCCGGCGCGACACGGCGGAGTTCGTCCGGCAGTTCCGGGCCGATACCGCGAAACTGGTGGACGAGCTCGTCACCCAGCGCGTGGCCCAGGCCCAGGAAGAGAAACGGCAAGCCCTGCAGGCAGCCGAGGAAGCCCTGGCCAAGGACCTGCCCGCCTGCGAGACCGCCATCGCCGAACGGGTCCCCCAAGCCGTCCGCGCCCTGGCCTTTCCCAGCGCCGGGGAATAGCCCGCTCCCAGAGAGCCGCTTCGCGTGGCCGGAGCGGCCCGCTCCGGAATCCCCGCCGGAGCCAGCGGCTCCGGCCACGGAATCCATCCGGCCGGAAGCAAGGGACGAGTCCCAGGCCATGTGGCCGGAGCGGCCCGCTCCGGAATCCCTACCGGAGCCAGCGGCTCCGGCCACGGAATCCATCCCGGCGGCGGTAAGGGACAAGTCCCAGGCCATGTGGCCGGAGCGGCCCGCTCCGGATTCCCCGCCGGAGCCAGCGGCTCCGGCCACGTGTCTACAGGCAGGTTTCGAGCCAGCCGTTCAGCCATTCGCAGCGGGCCACGATCCGTTCGCGGTGTTCGCGCGGCACGACCAGCCGGACAGCGAAGGTCCGTAGATAGTCGCTTTCGAGCGACCGGAAGTGCTCCCGGTCCTTCTCGAACAGGTTGAAGCCACCACCCGAACCGCGCGAGGCGATCCGCACATCCTGCGGCAGCAGCTTGCGGAAATAGGGCATGGCGGCGAAGAGCGCCTCGCCAGGGGCGAGCCCCAGCTCGCTGGCCACCCCATCCTCGATCTGGCGCAACCGCTCGTTGTCCGCCACCACGGTGGCGAAACGCCGCAACTGGGCCAACTGCCATTCGACCACGGCCACCGGCTTGTCCGAGCAGCGCTCCACGTAGCCGTAGCCAGTTGGTTTGAGCACCACAGCCGAGGACAGCAGGCACCGCCGGGACAGCCGTTCCGCCAGCTTCCGGGCCAGAGGCGAGGAGGATTGCTCCACCGCGTCGAGCAGCTGGCGGTCGGTCATCCCCCAGACCTGTTCAGCGGCTAGTCCGCCGGTGCCAACGGCCTCGTGCATGGCCCGCTGGAGCATCCGCTGGGCGGTCAGCGCCGTCTTGTTGAGGTAGCCATGCTGGTGCAGGTAGGAATAGAACTTCTGGAGGCGTTTGATGTCCTCCATGTACTTCTCCTCGATGGCCAGCGGCCCTTGGTCGAGGACGGTGTAGAACTGGAGGCGTTCCAGGTCGGGCACCCCCGCAAAGCCGATATGGAGAGCGTCCCGCATCAGGTAGTCGAGCTTGTCGGTGCCCAGGTTGCGGTCGCCGACCAGCCCCGCATCGGGATGGTCGCCGGCGACCATCGCGGCCAGAGCGTCGCGGTCGATGCCACAGGCGGCGAGTTCGCCCTCCATCTGGGCAAGGCAGACGAGCCCCCGCTGATGGTGGTCGCCGGGCAGCATGGGTTCGGTCTGGTGCGAGAAGGGGCCGTGGCCGATGTCGTGCAGCAGGGCGAAGGCCCCCAGCGTCCGCCGCCGCTCCCCCTGGATGCCGTGGATGCGGCAGAGCCGTTCGGTCAGTGCCAGGGTTCCCACCACGTGCTCGAACCGGGTATGGACCGCCCCCGGGAAGATCAGGTAGTTGATGCCCAGTTGCTTGCGTTCGCGCAAGGCCTGGAACAGGGGGTGGTCGATGAGGGCCTGATAGTCGGCGATGTCCACCGGCGGCGAGCCGGGGACGACAATGGATTTCGTGGGGATCAAGGGGACTCCGTTTCCAAGCGCTAGGGTTCGGGGGAACGCATGGTAAAAGTCACGTCCTCCCGGATGCCGGTGGCGGCATCGATGGCCAGAATCCGCCAACGCCCGGGTTGGGGTGGGGCAAGGCCGAAGGGGACATCGTACTCGCAGACGCCTCCGGGCGCAGCCAGCGTCACGCTGCCCGCCGGATAGGGGAAACCGACCGGATCGAACACGCGCACATGCACCACTCGCTCGGCAGTGCTCTCCTTGCGCGACGAGGTCTTGACGGAGATGCGGTAGGCCGGTGTCACGTATTCGTCGCCCTTCAGGCGCTCGAACGCAACACCCTTGACCCGTTCGGGGCTCAGGGAGATCAGCTTCACTTCGCCCGGACCGAGATGGAACGGTACCTCATCCGCCTTGCCGAGGGCCTTCCCGGCCAGCATGTCGTAGGCATACTGGTCGCCCGGCAGCGCCAGCACCAGATCCTCGCCCACCTGGGGAGTGTCGGGATGCTTGAGCAGACCGATCACGGTCAGGCCATCGGTCCGCCACCGACAGGTCTGGACCCGCAGGGGAGCACCCCACTGCCCCTTGACCGGTATCGGCTTGGGCATCCCTTCCCGGTCCAGGAGGCGGCGCAACCATTCGTGGAGAGAAGTGGCGCGGGTGCCACCGGTGTACGGGTAGTCCGCCAGACTGAAGTTCAGATAGACGGCCACGCCGTCCCCATGTGCCGAGGTGATGAGGACGGGCACGCCTTCGGCGAAACGCTTCGCCCAGGCCTGCCGAATGATGATGCCGCCATCCACGGTGGTCAGGGGCAGGAACCCCGGGATTCCCCCGGCGGGCTGGAACAGGCCGCGCGAGCCGCCGTCCAGGATGCC
>QKCY01000138.1 GCA_003245525.1 Victivallales bacterium
ATGACCGGCGGTTGCCGGGTGAAGCCGCTGGACGGCGAGAGCGCGTTCCGGGGCCTGCTTGGCAGTTGGTACGAACTGCGCTTCTTGCATCACGGCCTGCGGCGGCAACTGGAGGGTCTGGGGCGGTCGGATGTCCGGATCGCCCTCACCGAGGGCAATATGGTGGGGCCCGGCACGCCCATCATCGGCAAGCCCTACGAACACGGCATGGGCCGCGCCCTGGCCGAGGCGGCCATCTTCCCCGAGCGCATCCGGGCATACAGCATGGTGGTCCACCACGATCTGGTGCGCAGCGACCGCGACACGTGGTTCTGCCGGGTCTTCTACAACCCCGACGCCCCGCCGGGACAGCGCTATTCCCTGCCCACCGACGGCGCGGTGATGCAGATAGCCGGAGAACATGCGCTGAATGCGCCGGTCTGGCACGATGTCTACGACTTGGCCGCCCTGTCCCGGAACCCCGATGGCTTCCTGTTGACCGTCGGTAACCCTCTGCCCGAGGCACGCCCCGCCCAGTTCTCCCTTGCAGGCATCCCAGATCTGCGGGTCCAGGAGTGCCAGGCCATCGTCGCCGAGAACCTGGATTCCCCCGCGTATACGGTGCATCCGGTGGACTGTGCGACGGATGGCGCGCAAATTCGGCTGGCCCTGCCGCCCTTCTCCTATGTTTGGCTGCGTTTCCGGGATGCCAACCGCTAGGGGTGCGTCGGCGATCGTTTGCATGGCAGGGGATCAGCGGCCAAGTTTGTCGCCGGATGTAGACCCAAGCATAGCGAGGTTCCCGAGCATGAGCGATATGATTCGCGAACCGGCCCGTGACGTGCCGGTGGTGGCCGAGGTGGACGTGTGTGTGCTGGGCGGCAGTTGCACGGGGGTGTTTGCCGCCGTGCGCGCGGCCCGGCGAGGGGCCAGTGTCGCCCTGGTCGAGCGGCAGAACGCTTTCGGCGGCGTGGCCACCAGCGGTTTCGTGAACATTTGGCACTCCCTGCACGATACCGAATACCGCGAACGCATCATCGGCGGGCTGACGCAGGAGACCATCGATCGGTTGCTCCGGCGCGAGGCGGTGACCATCCGTCCGAACAACCCCAGTTCGGCCTACATGCTGAACACGGAAGAGCTCAAGATCGAGCTCGACGAACTGGTGCTTGAGCATGGCATCCAAGCCTTCCTGCACACCAGCTACTGCGCGGCCCAGGTGGTGAACGGGCGCATTGCGGCGGTGTTTGTCGAGAACAAGAACGGGCGCGGCGCGATCCGGGCCAAGGTGTTCGTGGATGCCACCGGCGACGGCGATCTGGCGGCCCAGGTGGGCGTGCCCTTCGGCGTGGCCGAGCATCTCCAGCCGCCCACGGCCTGCGCCAAGGTCCTCAACTTCCCCGGCAAGGGCTTCCGCGAGCTCTACAACGCCCACCGCGAGGAATTCGGCCTGGAGGAGGATTCCGGCTGGCAGGGCGGCATTCCGGGCGTGCCGAACGTGGCCATGGTGGCCCAGACCCACGTCTTCGGCGCGAACTGCGCGTCGGCCTGCGAACTGACCGCCGCCGAGATCGAGGGCCGTCGCCAAATGCGCGCGATCATCGACCTGCTCCGCAAGCATGGCGACCGGCAGGATCTGGCCTTGGTCGGCCTGCCCTCCTACATCGGCATCCGCGAAACCCGGCGGTTCCACACCGACCACATCCTCACCGAGGACGAGGTGCTGCACGGGGTCCGCTTCCCCGACGCCATCGCCAACGGCAGCTACCGGGTGGACGTGCACCATCCCTCGGGGGGCGGTTTCCTCTTCAAATACCTCGACGGCAGCCAGGTGGACTTCTGCAACGGCGGCCAGCGGGTGACTGGCCGCTGGCGGCCCGAAACGCCCACGAACCCCACCTTCTACCAAGTCCCCTACCGGACCATGACCAGTGGCCATTGCCCCAACCTCCTGCTGGCCGGGCGCATGATCGGCACCGACCGGGGGGCCTTCGGGGCCGTCCGCGTCATGGTCAACCTGAACCAGATCGGCGAGGCGGCAGGCGAAGCCGCCCATCTCGCTCTGGCGAAGGATGGCCGGGTGACGGCGGTCGCTCCGACGGAACTGCGCGACGCCCTGACGGACGGCGGGTCGGTCGTGCTTTAGGCTGCGAACGCCAACGCCAGTCAGAGGCCCAGAGCTGCCAGGGGCACCCGGGAGAGCCAGATGTCCTCCTTGCCCATGGAGTAGAGCACGTAGAGGTACCCATCCCGGACGAGAACGCTGGGGTACTGGCCGCCGCCACCACGGCCCAGCACCTCGGTTCTGGGAACATGCCATTCCTGCTGGCCGCAACGCAGGGCATAGGCCCGGGTGAACCGGTACCCGTCCTCGCTCACCGAGACCATCAAGGGATCGCGCCCATAGTGGCTCGGCTTGCCCGGATTGTCGAAAGCGGGGGCCATCTGGTTGCCGATCAGCAGCACCGTGCCGTTGTCCAGGGCCACGGTGGCCGACAGGCTGGGCGAATCGGGAATGTCGGTGGGGTAGGCCACGGGCCATTCCCGTCCGTCATCGGACACGCTCATATAGAGGCGATGGCTGTAGCAGTCGTCCCGCAGGAGCACAACCTGCCGTCCGTCCTTCGCCTGGTAGAAGGTTGCTTCGCAAAGCCGGTTGCTGTCGATTCCTTGGGGCAGCCGTCGCCGGGGAAACTGGTCGCGGATACCCTCGGCGAAGGCCGCGAACCGAACGTCATCCTGGGGTGCCACCGGGAAGGCCAGTTCCGCCGCCTCGGGCGGCAGGGAACCGAGACAGAAGACGTTTCCCAGGCTGCCGTCGGACAGGACCTCGCGCGCCAGTCGGCTGCGCCCTTCCCGACGGCGGAACGGGTGGGCGCGGTCCGGCAGCGGCTGGAACTCGGTCCGGTCGCTGTTCTCGAACCCCGTGACGACGTTCGCCGAGGCCAGGGCGAACAAGCGGTCGCCGACCACATACCAGCCTCCCGCAGTCAGCACGAAGCCCGGCTCGTCGCTGGGCCGCATGGGGACTGGCGACGGATACAGCTCGGCCCACGGCTGCCAGGCTATGCCGTCGTCGGACCAGGACCAGAGCACGCGCTGGCCCGGCCCATCCTCGCCATAACGGTGGTTGCTCCACATGGCGTAGAAACGGCCACGGTGGAGGAAGAGGCGCGAGTGGTGGTTGTAGGCCCCGGTCTCCCGGGTCGCCAGGTAGAGCTGGCAGTGCTCGGCCTGCGCCAGCACGGGGAAGCCAGCTCCCGGGACCCCGGCCTGGGGCGTCCCGCACTCCCACATATGGCGAACCGGGGGCCTGAACCCATCTTGCGCCATTGCCATAGCCAGACCTCCCACTAGGGCAGCCAACACAGTCCGCATCATGTCGCCTCTGCATGCTGTTGGTAACGGGTAAGGATAGCCCCTCAAACGCCCGGCGGCACGTGTCCGTGCCGCGGCTCCCCTCCGGTCGCTGCCCCTTGACTTCATCGGCAAATGGCTACAGGTTTTCTCGCCCATGGTGCGGGCCTCCCACGGCTGGTGTCCGCACCGGGCTGAAGCCGCAGCCTGGACCAACCGGAGAATCGCCCATGAGACGTGTCTTTGGTATCGCCCTCGGGATGGTCGCTTGCGTTTGTGCCCAGGCCGCGAGCGTCTGGGTGGAGGGGGAGGCGGCGACCAGCAAGACCACCAAAGCCCACCCCTGGTGGTACGACCAGGTGAAGACGGATGTGCTCTCGGGCGGGGCCTGGCTCTCCCACTTCAGCGAGGCCGGACCCGGCGAGGCCGCCTACACGGTTGCCGTGCCGGCGGCGGGCGACTACGTCTTCTGGCTCCGCGCCAACCCGGTGAAGGCCAAGCTGGACTACCAGTTGGACGGTGGAGCCTGGACGGCGGTGGACCTGCAAAGCGATGTGCGCGGCCAGATGAACATCGCGGCGGACAACAAGCCCGATCTCCGCTTCATCGCCTGGATCAAGGTCGGCACCCTCGCTCTGACCGCCGGCAATCACGAACTCCGCTTCCGGATTCATGGCGACGCCCAGAACCACGGGGCCATCGACTGTTTCTGCCTCTCCAACGATGGCTTCGTGCCCTCCGGCACCACCAAGCCGGGGGGGAGCGTGGCGGCCACGGAACCCGCCCCGCCCGAGGACGCCATCTGGATCGAGGGGGAGTCCTGCCAGGACACCAACATGAAGGGGCA
>QKCY01000329.1 GCA_003245525.1 Victivallales bacterium
GCTTTGCCGGTTTGCCGGGTGGCCACGAGTTTCCGTTGGTTGGGGGTGCTGGCTCGGTGCAACGCATGCTGAAGATGCCATTCGCGGAGACGGCACCAGGGGTCGTTGGCGCAGACGAACTCGCCGGTGAGCGTTTCCACTCCGGTGATGGTCCGCTCGATCTGGTAGACGGTCCGTTCCGGTTCCGGTTGGCGTTTGACGGTCAGGCTACCGATCACCGCATTGGTGACGTTGACCCGTTTGGGGCCGACCCGCCACTCGACCAGATCGAAGGTGAGCGTCTGGGGCCGCCGCGGATCGTTGGGTTCGCCCGAGGGTAGCCGGTAGCTGGCCAGGTAGCCGGGCAGGGGATCAAGGGCAGGGGTTCGGGTCCCCGGTTCGGCGACGGCCAGACCGGGCAGTTGGCTGACCAGGATGGCCACGGCGGTTTCCTTGAGCATGTCGCGTCGGTTCATGGCAACTCCCTGGAAGACAGAACCCTCTACCCCGCAATGCGAACAAGATACACGTCTCCGCCGAGCGTGCGACTCACGGAACCCGTGGCGTCGTATGCTGTCTTCCTCAAGCGAAGCGATGATCGAGGGGAAAGGGGTGGTTGTGCTTTTTCTGAACCGGAGACGATCCATGAAGGTGCTCGGAATCTCAGGCAGTCCGCGGGAAGACTCGGTTACGGCCCAGCTGGTTCAGGAAGTACTGGCAGGGGCGGAAGCGGAATGCGAGACCGAGTACATCAGCTTGGCAGGCAAGCGGATCGGCGCTTGCGTCGCCTGTCTGGGTTGCGTGCAGGACAACATCTGCGTGGTCAAGGATGACATGGCTGATCTGCGGAACGCCATCGTCTCCGCCGACGCCTATGTGATTGGGGCGGCCAACTACTACAACCTGCTCAACGGGTTGACCCACTGTTTTCTGGAGCGCTGGTACCAGTTCCGACACCGGGAGGGCAAAGCGGTAGCCGGGAAACTGGCGGTGGTGGTGGGAGTGGGTGGTGGCATGCCTGCGCCGCCTGTGGAGAACATCAAAGGGTTCCTCCGCTACAACCAGATCGAGTGTGTGGCCGAGGTCGTGGCCCAAGGCCCGGCGTGCTGTTTCACCTGTGGATATGGCGAGGACTGCAAGGTTGGCGCGATCCACATGTTCTTCGGGGCGGGGACAAAGATCACTCCCAGCATGGTCCCCAGTCTGGAGAAGCAGCCCGAGGCAGTGGCTGCTGCCCGTTCGGCGGGCAAGAAGCTGAGCGAGCGCCTGACCACGTTTGGGTTGGCCACCTAAGCCACCGCCTACGCAACGGATTGCCATAGCTCGGGAACGGAGCATGGTAAAGGGAGGAATCCCTACCCCTTGCTCTGGAGAGGGCTATGCGTACCTTGTCCGCTCTTCGTCTTTCCTTGGTCGCTCTCGCCGTGGGTCTCGCTCTGGCGGCGAAACCGGCGCGACTGGTGCCCTACGAGCCGGAGTTCTACCAGTTGTCGGAGGCGGTGCAGACGCCGCACACGGCCTGGGCCAAACCGGTGGCGGGCGAGCGTCCGCGCGTGCTGCTGATTGTGCCGTGGGGGTGCCAGCGCCATGTGGTCGAGCTGGCCGAGCGACTGGATATGGACTACGAGGTGTTCTTCACCACTCGCCGGTCCGGGTTGGGGTACCTGGAGGAGAGCGTGCGGTCCTGGGCCTGGGTCGAGGGGCTGTTCCAGGAGGAGCGCGAGGCGGCGCTGCACCGGGTGTTGCCCGGGAACTGGGACGCGATTGTGGTGGGGAGCGACTGGTCGGCCTTGCCGCTTTGGGCCCAGTACGAGGTGGCCAAGGCGGTCAATGCGGGGGCGGGCCTGCTGATCGGCTATCGGCAGAAAAGCCCCTATCTGGACCGGATGTTGGCGGTGGCCTCGGTCGCCGATCAGAATCTCTGGGCTGGGGTCCCCTGGAACGAATTCGCCAATCTCACGGGCTTCGACCGGGAGCATCCCCCGGCGGCGTTGGGTGAATTTGGCGAGGGCAGGGTGGCCATGCTCAACCACACGGTGGGCGGGAGCAGTCGCGAGTGCATCACGCCGTCGGAAGCGACGCCGGCGAACGAACTGGACTACGACATCTACCAGGCCCTTGTGATCCGTGCCCTGTTGTGGACCGCGCGACACGAAGCTCCCCTTCGCCTGGGGGCCGTGAATCCGGCCTCCTGGTCAGCGCTCCAGCCGCCCGAACAGGTAGCTATCACGCTGGAGTCGGACAAGCCCCTTTGGCGTGCCCAGGTCGAGGTGACCTGGCGTGATCGCGAAGGGCGTGTTCTCGGTCGGACCGAGCTAACGCAGCGGGCGTCGGCGGGTTTGGGCGAGGTCCAAGTACCGGTTCCGTCTCTGCCAGCGGGACGGGTCTATGCCACGATCCGGGTTCTGGTGGACGGCAAGGTGGCGGGGTTTGGTTGCTTGCCCGTGGACGTGCAGAGCGAGGTGGCCATTGTCGCCATTCGGTGGGATCAGGAGCTCTATGCCGCTTCTGTTCCCTTGACCGCAACTGTGGACCTGACCGCTGCCGCCCCTGGGAATGCGGCTCTGGATCTGGTGGTGACCAATGCCTTCGGCTACCAAGTGGGGAAGCAGTCTCTGCCGGTGACGGCGGGGGCCACCAGCGTGGCGGTGTCCCTGCCATTGCCGCCGCCCCTCTGCGTCTGGCATGAGCTCACGGCTAGCTTGCGGATTGGCGAACCGGTGGTGTCGGTAGCTCGCGCCGAGGTCTTCCGCGAGTGGCGGCGTCCCTACGACCAGTTCTCGCTGGTGGCCTGGTACGGTCCGAGCAACGCGGGCTACTACGACCGGTTGGTGAACCAGGCCTTTCGCGGGGCGGGAATCGATACCGTCTATGCCAGCCACACCTGGGGCGAGACCGCCTACCAGCGGTGCATGGAGAGCGTCCGGGCCGGGTTGAGCGTCCTGCCCTATATCTGCGCGGTGCGCCTGCCCCGCGATGGCCAGGCCCCGCCGCATCAGCGGGTCCCGGCGGTCACCGATCCTGCCTACCAGACCGAGCTGGTTGACCAAGCGAAGATCACGGCCCACGGCTTCCGGCCCCTGTGTCCGTCCGGCTACAGTCTGGGCGATGAGAACTACTTCGGCGGCAGTGCCGGGAACGAGCTGTGTACCGCGCCCACCAGCGTCGCCTACTTCCAGAACTGGCTGAAGCAGAAGTATGGCACGGTGGCGGCCCTCAATGCCGCTTGGCACCGCGCGTTCACTGATTTCTCCCAGGCCGAGCCAGTCCTGCTGGTGCAGGCGCGGGAACAAGGCGATCCGGCTCCGTGGATCGACTTCCGGTTGGCGATGGAGCAGAGCTGGACCGACATCTTCTCCCTCCTGGCGAAGGAGATCCGCACCGAGGATGCAGGCGGCGTGATCGGTCACGAAGGCAGCGGCAGCCTGAGCAGTTTCGGAGCCTTCGACTGGTGGAGCATGCTGCGCGACCTGGACATGTTCGTCCCCTATCCCGGCCAGCCGTCAGGCGGCAATCTGGTCCGCAGTTTCCGTAATCCGGGCACCATGGCGAGCTACTGGTACGGGGCCTACACCTACGGGTGCGGCGGGCGTCGGCTGACAACTATGCGCTACTTCCCCTGGTACAGCCTGTTCCAGGGGTTCAACTCGGCCTGGTACTTCAACACGGTGGGACACGCCAACATGGCCCACGAGGTGGGGTTTGCCGCCGACCTGCGGCCCTTGCCCCATTTCGTGGCCACGGCGGCGGCCTGCGACGAGATCAAGAGCGGTTTCGATCAGCTGTTGCTGGACAGTGTCCGCCAGAACGATGGGATCGCGGTCTACTACTCGCCGCTGGCCATCCACGCCAACACCTTCTACAACCGGTCCCCGAGCGCCGAACAGGAGTTCCACGGCATCGCCCAGTTGCTCAACGATCTGGGGTTGCAGTACGACTACGTTTCCTACGCCCAGTTGGTCGATGGCAGCTTCGCCAAGGGTGGCTATCGCCTGCTGGTCTTGCCCATGGCCGAAGCGATGACCGAGGCGGAAGTCGCTGCGGTGCGGGCGTTCTACGCGCAGGGCGGAGCCTTGCTGGCGGATTTCCCGCCTGCCATCGAGGACTCGCACGGTCGGCCGTGGCCAACCCAACCCTTGGCCGAACTGTTCGGCATCCAACCGGCAGGGAACGAGTTGGTCCTGACCCGCACCGAGACGTC
>QKCY01000601.1 GCA_003245525.1 Victivallales bacterium
TTTGTACGCCGGGAAGGGACCGGCGATCTGCTCTGCGAACTGCACGTGCGCGGCGGGACCGGCGGCACCGCCCGGATCGCCGTACGGGTGCCCTGACCCCAACCCGTGCTCTCAGGCTCCCTGCATCCACGGGGGCCGAATCAGGATCCTGGCAGCACGGTCCGCGGCGGAGGCCCGCCGCTTCTCCAGAGCCTGGCAACGAACCAGTGTGCTGGAGAAGCGCCCGGCCTCGGGCGCGGAGGGCGTTGCCTGCGCGAGAACCGCCCTCCTTCCACGGCCCCCGATGGCACCAACCACAGAGTGCTGGAGGCACGGCCCGCGGCGGAGGCCCGCCGCTTCTCCAGAACCTGGCACAAAACCAACGTGCTGGAGAAGCGCCCGGCCTCGGGCGCGGGGAACATCGCCTGCACCGAGCCCCCCCGTGACTACCCACGTCAGTCTGGCGCAGGCAATACCCGGAGAAAGCAAAACGGCAGCACCGGGAAGGTGCTGCCGTTGGGTATCGGGTAGGAGAGAGAGCCTACTGGGCGGCCGGGGCCTCGGCGGGCTTGGGCGCTTCCGCAGGCTTGGCCTCGGGAGCGGTCTCCGTCGCCGGAGCCTCGGCAGGAGCGGTTTCGGGAGCCTTGGCTCCGTCGGTGTCCGCAGCCGGCACAGTCTGCTCGGTCTGCTCGGTCGGAGTGACCGCCTTGTCGGCATCCTTGCTGTCCGCCGCCTTGGCTTCGGTCTGGATGGACTCGGTCAGGCTCTTCTTGGCGGGGTTGTGGACGCTCAGCACCTGGATCAGCAGAGCCGCAGTCAGGAAGATGCTGGCGAGAATGACAGTGCCTTTGGTCAGCACATTGCCCGCCGTGGCTCCGAACACCGTCTCGGTGGTGCCACCGCCGACCGCGCCCAAACCGCCACCAGCCTTGCTCTGCTGGATGAGGATGATGCCGATCAGCAGGAAAGCCGACAACAGTTGCACGACGACCAGAAGAGTGATCACAATATCCATAGAAGCCTAGCCTC
Source organism: Victivallales bacterium (assembly GCA_003245525.1). GTDB lineage: Bacteria > Verrucomicrobiota > Lentisphaeria > Oligosphaerales > Lenti-02 > Lenti-02. The sequence goes on from QKCY01000601.1 coordinate 1,009, forward strand.
CAGCCGAATCCATGTTCTCCTGCCCAGCCGGTGCGACATCGCGCGATCCCCGGCCCCAAACAGGGGATGACGTCTCTGCGGACAGACTGAGAATATAGGACCGCCTCACCCAAACGCAACCCATGTCGAACGAAAGGTTGAGCCCGACGGAATATTGTATACATTATGCCTTCGCCGTGCTCCATACCCAGTCTGGCAAAGAGGTCCGCCATGACCGAAGAACCCGCCGTTTCCGGGTGGCATGTCCGCCCCCTGGCGCAGGAATCCACCGTAGTCTGCGAGTCCCCGGACCCGGCCCGGGTGTTCTGCTACAGCCCGGGGATCTGCCGCCTGCCTTCGGGGCGCCTCGTGGCGACGATGGACTTCGGCGGACCCGGAGCAAAGGACCTGCCCGGTCCCGATGGCGCGCCCTGGCAACGGGACCACCAGAGCCGCTTCTTCACCAGCGACGACGGGGGAGCGACCTGGCAGTTGCGGGCGGTCCGCCCGCTCCTGCATGCCCGTCCCTTCGTGGCGGGCGGCAGGGTCTATGTTCTCGGCCACCGCGGGGACCTCCGCGTCTGCCGGAGCGACGACGACGGGGAAAGCTGGAGCGAGACCGTCCAACTGACCGACGGACAGAACTGGCATCAGGCCCCCTGCAACGTGTGGTATGCCAACGGCTGCGTCTATCTGGTGATGGAGCGCCGCCTGCCGCGCGGCATTCGGGCCTGGGGAGTGGGCGAACTGGCACCGGTCCTAATGCGCGCCCGGCTCGATGCGGACCTCACCCGGCGGGAGAACTGGACCTTCGCCAGCGAACTGGCCTTTCTCGACGTGGTGGACCAGGAGAAACTGGACTGGTTCGGCGCTCCCTTCTACCCGTGTCCGTACCCGACCGGGGCGGACGCGGATGGCGTGAAGGGCCGGGACTGCGCGCCGATGGGCTGGCTGGAAACCAACGTGGTGCAATTCGCCGATCCGAAGCACTACTGGTACGACCCCACCGGCCGGACGTTCCATCTCTGGATGCGGTCCCATACCGGCGGCGCAGGCCTGGCCTGCGTCGCCAAAGCGGTGGAGTTGGGGGACGAGCCGGGCACGGGAGAGATCCGGACCGAGCTGGAGACCGTGCCGTCGGGTCGGCATGCCCTGTTCGTGCCCTGCCCCGGCGGCCAGATGAAGTTCCACATTCTGCACGACGGGCAGACCGGCCTGTTCTGGTTGCTCAGCACGCAGGCGACGGACAGCATGACCCGCGCCACGCTCCTGCCGCCGGACCGCTACAATCTGCCGAACAACGAACGGCGCCGCCTGCAACTGCACTTCTCCCGCAACTGCGTGGACTGGTGCTTTGCCGGCCTGGTGGCCGTCGGGGAAGTGGAACGGGCCTCGCGGCACTACGCCAGCATGGCCATCGACGGGGAGGATCTGGTCGTCCTCAGCCGGTCGGGCGACGCCCGCGCCGCCACCGCCCACAACGGGAATCTGATCACCTTCCATCGGGTCCGCGACTTCCGCCAGCTCGCCTACTAGCTCCGGAGTGCTCTCCATGCCGCACCGCCGCATCCGTCCCCTCGCCCCCGGCTACACCGTGGTCTTCCGCTCGCCCGACCCGCAACGGGTGTTTGGCTACAGTCCGGGAATCCTGGCCCTGCCCAATGGCCGCCTGATCGCCACCTGCGATTTCGGCGGCCCGGGAGCCATCGACCTGCCGGGGATCAAGACCGACGCGGGGGATTTCGGTCGACCGAACCAGGGCCGGGTGGCAACCAGCGACGATGGCGGCAAGACCTGGACCGAGCGGGCCACTCTGCCTCTGATGCACGCCACCCCGTTCGTGGCAGGTGACGCGGTCTACATCGTCGGACACGGGCGCGATCTGGGCATCGTGCGGAGCGACGACCAGGGCACCACCTGGGGCGAGCGGGTGAAGTTCACCCAGGGAGAGACCTGGCACCAGGCTCCCACCAACGTGTGGTACACGCGGGACAGGGTCTATCTGGTCATGGAACGCTATCTCCAGTTCGCCTGGGCCCACTGCGCCCCGGTCGTGATGAGCGCCCCGGTCACGGCGGACCTCACCCGGCGGGAGTCCTGGACCTTCTCCAACCAGACCACGTTCCGCGAGCTGGTCGGGGAGCGGGTCCCCTTCCTCGGCGTTCCCTTCTTCACCCCCGGCAGCACCGCCCCGGGCAATCCCGGCGACAAACGCAACATGGCTCCGCTGGGCTGGCTGGAAACCCATCTCATCCAGTTCCAGGACCCCGACCACGTGTGGTACGATCCGACGGGACGCACCTTCCACCTCATCGGCCGGGCCCATACCGGAACCACCAACCTGGCCTGCCTGGCCAAAGCGGTGGAGGGGGAGGACGGCAGCATCACCGTGGGCCTGGAACACGCCCCCAGCGGCGAACCCATGGTCTATCTCCCCTGCCCCGGCGGCCAGATGAAGTTCCATATTCTGTACGATGCCGTGACCAAGCTCTTCTGGCTTCTGAGCACCCAGGCCACGGATTCCATGGTCCGCCCCGACCGCCTGCCCGCCGACCGCTTCAACCTGCCCAACAACGAGCGGCGCCGACTGCAACTGCATTTCTCGCGCAACGCGGTGGACTGGTGCTTCGCCGGGCTTGTGGCGGTCGGGGAAACGGAGCGTTCGTCCCGCCACTACGCCAGCATGGCCATCGCGGGGGACGACCTCGTCATCCTCAGCCGCTCCGGCGACCGGGAGGCCAAAGATGCCCACAACGGGAACATCGTTACCTTCCACCGCATCCCCCGGTTCCGCGAACTGGTGTACTGATCCCCACTCCGCGCTCTGCGTCCGGAGTGCGGGAGCCGCCGCAATCCGCTCGGACCAGGCGGAGGCGAGAACCGGATGCAACGCGCTCCTCGCCGCACGGAGGCGGCTTCCACGTTGCGGCCCCGGATGGTGGGCATGTGGTCGGCGAACGTGCGGATTCCGGGGCCAGCAGAACCGGCTGACTGTGGGAAAAGACAATGCGTTCGCGGCCCGTCTTGTACCATCGACTCGGTTGGTTCCTGTCAATCATTTCCAGGCAAATGCGCAACATTCGTTGCCAGAATCGCTTGCCTGCGCTATACTTTGCGCTTAGTCCTCCTTTTGTCCTATGGTAGTTGATGAATGAACGACGAACTGACATCCGCCGACGAACCTCCGCCTAGGCGCGGGCCCCAGGGGCCCAGCGATCCTGCTCTCTCCGCCGACGAAGACGACGACTCGCGAAGACCGCGCGGGCTGGTCGGTCTGCTCAAGTCCCCGCCGCGAGGTCGCCGGGGATGAAGGAGTTCCTGGCGATGATTCCCAGCCTCTTGGGGCTGGGCATACTGCTTTCGTTGTCCGCCTTTTTCTCGGGGTCGGAAACGGCACTGTTCTCCCTGACCCGCTCCCAGGTCCGCCGCTTGCGCGAAGGCCAGGGCGGCGAACGGGCGGCGAGCGAATTGCTGCGGGCACCCCACCGTCTGCTCAGTTCGCTGCTGGTGGGCAACATGGTGGTGAACATCATGCTGGCCAGCGTGGTCGCCAGCATGACTGAACGGCTGTTGCCGGAGGATGCAGGCTCCTGGGCCGCCGCCGGTGCCATCGCGGTCAGCACGCTGCTCCTCATGGTGTTCGGGGAACTGACCCCGAAAACCCTGGCCGTGCATCACGCCCTGCCCTTCTCCCTGACTATCTCGCGTCCCTTGCTGCTGTTCAGCCGCCTGATCGCTCCGATCCGCTGGGTCCTGCGGGTGGTGACCACCGGCCTGCTCCATCTGCTGGGCCAGGCCAATGTGCCCGGCTGGGGCGCGCTGACCCGCGAGGAACTGGCCGCCACCCTGGCGGCTGGCGAGGCGGCCGGGGCCACCGATGCCCATGAGCGCGAGTTGGTCGAACACATCCTGCAATTGGGCACCGTGCAAGCCCGCGAGATCATGGTCCACCGCATGGACGTGGTAGGCATCCAGGACGGCCTTACCGTGGAACAGGCCTATGCCCGGGCCTGCACCATGCGGCGTTCCCGGCTGCCGGTCTACCACGAGGACCTGGACGACATCTGGGGTATCATCTCCGCCGTCGACCTGCCCCGGTGGCAGGGCTCCGAACTGCGCGACATGCCATTGGCCGAGCTGCGCGCGCGGGTCCAGGCAGGCGAACGTGGCCTGCCGGTCTACCAGGCCCATATGGCCCCCGAAACGGTGCCGGTCGAGCGGCTGCTGGCAAACATGCGTGAGCTGCGTACCCATTTTGTGGTGCTGGTGGGCGAATACGGCGGCACCAGCGGCATTCTGACCCTCGACGATATCCTGGGGGAGCTGCTGGGCCATCTGCCTCCCGGAATCGAGGGTGCCACCAGCGAACCGTCCGAAGAGGGTGCCATCTTCGCCGACGGGCGCACCCCGTTGCGGCAACTCAACGAGGCCCACGACCTCAACCTCCAGACCGAGGAGGCGGATACCCTCGGCGGCTACATCCACGAACGCCTCGGCCGCCTGGCCCGGGCAGGCGACGAGGTCCCCGACGGCCGCTATGTCTTCCAGGTGGTCCGCATGTCCGGCCGCCGCATCGGCATGGTCCGCATCCGCCGGGTTGACACGAACCACGAGGAGGAGGCCGACGCATGATGCCCCTCCTACTCATGGCTGGCGCGGTGTTCCTCCTGGTTCTGCTGGAAGGGTTCTTCAGCGGTTCCGAGACCGTTTTCACCTCCACCAGCAAGGCCTTTGTCCATGACTTGGCCGAGAAGGGCGACCCCAAGGCCCGGCTCATCCTGCGCATGTTGGCGAAGATCGAGCGGTTCCTGGGCACGACCCTGCTGGGCACGAACCTGGCGGTGGCCTCCTCCACCACCCTCTGCCAGATTCTCCTGGCCCGGTCGCTGTTCGCCAACCCGCACGTGCTGGAATCCCTGCAGCGCATCCCCATTCCCTGCAACTGGGAAACCCTGATCAACACCCTGGTGATGACCCCCGTCATCCTGCTGTTCGGCGAGTTGGTGCCCAAGTCCCTGGCCCGAGCCCATGCCGACTCCCTGGCTCCCCGCCTAGCCCGTCCCTTGCAGTGGGCAGGCTGGATTCTGCGGCCGGGAGTGATCTTCATCGGCTGGATCGCCCGTCGGTTGGTGCGCCTGCTAGGCGGCGAGCCCAGTGGGCTGCTCACCCCCCATGTCACCCGCGAGGACCTGCGCGCCCTGGCCGACATGGCAGCCGAACAGGGCCTCGTGCCGGAACAGGCTGGCACCATGCTGAAGACGGTTTTCCACCTCGACCAGCGCCCCGTCGCCGCCATGATGACCCCGCTGGTGGACGTACAGTCGTTGCCCCTCACCGCAACCATCGCGGACGGCGAGGCGCTCGTGGCCCAGTCGGGCCATGCCCGTTTCCCCGTCTACGACACGCGGGTGGACGAGATCGTGGGCACGCTGGACATGCGGGCGCTGCTCTTCCGCCGCAACCACGATCCGCAGGTGAAACCCGAGACCCGCATCGCCCCCTTCGTGGACCGCCATGCGGCCTTCGTCCCCGAATCCAAGTCGGTCGTTGACCTGCTGGCCGACCTGCGCTACCGCAAGACCCCCATGGTGATCGTGGTGGACGAGCATGGCGGGGTGACGGGCATCGTCACCATGCGCGACCTGCTCGAAGAGATCGTGGGCGAACTACAGGACGAGCGGGACCGTCCCGGCAACGCCGTGGAACGGATCGGCGGCCAGACCCTGGAGTGCGACGGACGCCTGGACGTGCGCGAACTCGCCGACCATCTCGCCATCCAACTGGAGCCAAACGGCTTCGAGACGGCAGCCGGGCTTGTCCTCAAACTGGCCGGGCGGATCCCCCAGGAGGGGGAGACCTTCCCCCTCGACGACTACGACATCACCGTCCTGAGCATGGACCGGCACCGGATCGGGCGCCTGCGTTTCGTCCACCGGACCTAGCCGCTACGGCTTTCGCCATCACTCCCCTTGCGCGCCCCACCGGACGCAGTAACGTGTGGGCGGGTGGAACCGGGCTCCGGTTCCGGGTATACAGGTCACGGAGAATGCGACGATGGCACGCACGAAGCTGGCGATCCACGGTGGTGTCAAGACGGTTCCGGACGGGCTCATGAAGAGTTGGCCGCCGGTGGACCAGACGGACCGGGATCTCATCCTGGGCTCCCTCGACCGCCAGGAATACACCTACGGCACGAACTACAAGGCCCTGGAACGGGAGTTCGCCGAGTGGCTGGGCATCTCCGTGCCCACCGTGTTCTGCAATTCCGGCACCGCCGCCCTGCACATGGCCGTGGTCGCCTGCGGCTGCGGCGTGGGCGACGAGGTGATCGCCCCCGCCTACACCTGGCCCTCCTCGGTCACCTGCTGCCTGCACCACAATGTCATCCCGGTCTTCGTGGACATCGACTGGGCCACCATGAACATCGACGTGGACCAGATCGAGGCCGCCATCACGCCCCGCACCAAGGCGATCATCGCCGTCCACCTGCACGGCCTGCCGGTGAACATGGATGCGGTCGGGAGCATCGCCAAGAAACACAACCTGAAGGTCATCGAGGACTGCTGCCAGGCTCACGGTGCCACCTTCAAGGGCCGCAAGGTGGGGACCTTCGGCGACTGCGCCGCCTTTAGCTGCAACCACAACAAGCTCATGTGCGCGGGCGAAGGCGGCTTCTTCGTCGCCGCCAACGAGCAACTGCTCGGCCTGGGGAAGACCCTCTGGTACTTCGGCGAGAACCGTCCGCCAGTGGAGGATGGCGACTTCCACACCTACGGCATGGGCTGGATGTACCGCAGTTCCGAGCTGGTGGCCAGCTTCGCCCGCGCCCAGCTTGCCAAGCTCGACGGCTACATCGCCCGGATCGCCCAGAACGCGATCTGCCTGCACGAACTCCTGGCCGACTGCCCCCACCTCATCCGCCCCTACGTGCCGGAAGACACGGTGATGAACTGGTACAACTACACCGTCCGCTTCGACATGGAGGCCCTCGGCCACGCCGACAACCCCGCCGCCTTCCGCAACAAGATCGTGGACGCCCTCCGCGCCGAAGGGGTCCAGACCGGTGTCTGGCAAGGCTGGCCCGTCCCCAAGATGACCGTCTTCCAGGCCAAGAACGGCTACGGCAAGGGCTGCCCCTGGGCCTGCCAGACCGCGAGCAAGCCCGACTACCGGCTCAGTAGCTTCCCGGTCGCCCAGAAGCACGCCGACTGCCACACCGGCATGACCTTCCCCCTGCGTCCCCCGAACGGCACCGAACTGGTCCGCTACGTGGCCGAGGCCTTCCACAGGGTCCTCGCCAACGCCGACCAACTCTAGCCCGGTGCCATCTGCATAGAGCCGCAGCATCCGTGACGCAGGCGCCCTCGCCTGCTGAGGGCATTGGGTTTTGTCCCGCATTATTCATGCGCTTCGCAGTGCGTTGCGGATCGGCTTGCTACTGCTTCGGTAATCCCAACGGGATTGGGTCCCCTAGCCCAGGGTTGTCCCGCCACTGCGGGACTACCCTGGGATCGAGTGCCCCTCCTGATCTCCAACCCCAACCGGGGTTGCGTTGTCCCGTTGCCTGACACAACCCCAGTGGGGTTGACGGAAATGACCGACCCTACCCAGGGTAGGCCCGCGTACCGCAGGCCAACCCTGGGCTATCGGACGCAGCCCCCTTGGGGCTTATTCCCCAATGCCGTTCACACTCGGCCCGCGCCCCCACCGGCCGAGAAGGCGGAATCGGAGCGCATGAACCCAATGGGCTAGGGAATGACCACCAGGGCAGTCAGCCCGACGAGGGCCAATCCTCCATCGGCCGGAGCGGTCAGCCGGATTTCGCGGATGCCCTGTTCCGGCTTGGGATTGCGCCATTCGGTGAGGGAGAGTTCCACGGTACGACCGTCTAGCGTGAGCCCGCGCCAGCCGAGAGTGGCGTTGCAGCAGTAGGTCTGCTGGCGGGCGGTCTGCCAGGAACCGTAGGACACCGGTTTGAGCCAGCCCGCCACGTCGATGGTATTGCGAAGCGCGAAGTCCACGGTGCTGCCATCCGCGTAGACGATCTGGTAGGTGCCTGCCGGACGGGTTGCGGAGTTGTCGGCCGTGTCGGCATGGAGGAAGACGAGGGCGGCGGCCCGCGATCCCACAGGAACCGTGGCCGTCGGCGGCACCCCTGCCAAATCGGCCTTCTCGCCGCCAACCAGCACGCAGCGACCGCCCTCCTTGCCCGGAATGGCGAAGGAGAAGGAACGGTCGTAGGCGGTGGTTTGGAGCAGTCCTGGCTTCAGAGCCGAGAGGTCGCGGGATGGGCCGAAATCCAGCCAACCCTGGCCATCGCCGGGAAGCGGATCGCCCAGATCGCGGTTGGCGACGGGGGTCAGGTCGATGGTCTGTTGCTGGTAGGGACGGTCCGAGACCCGGGGCGGCTGCAAGAGGGCATGGAATAGGTCCAACTCATCGTAGTTGAGTTCCTCCAGCGTGGGACGGCCTGCGGTCCAGGCGTACTCCCCGAGCAGCGATCCCATCATGGTGGGATTGGTGGCGGAGCAGTACATCCAACTGCTGCCCGCCGCCCAGGTCGCTCCAGCCTGGTGTGCATTGCGCAGGAAGTAGAAGTTGTTTCTGGGGCTGTACCAGGTGGTCGGGAAGACCGCGAAACCGGCCTGCTGGAGATAGGCCAGTTGCGGATGCTCCTCGGCGGCCCCGTAGTACCAGTTGGCCAGCAGGATATCCTTGGGGATCAGGGCCAGGGCCGGCGCGGTATCCACGTTGCCATAGTGGGCGGCCTTGCTGTTGGCGGCGGAACTCGCGGAGAAGGTGCCGTGGTCCAGCAGCATGTCGGCCCACATGATCATCTGCAGCCCCCGCTGCCGCAACCAGGCATCGACCGCCGTGATATGCTCGGCCACCACCTCGGCGGGCGTCCGGTCACCGCAGATGAGTTCCAGCCCCTGGGCCTCGTCGAACCCCACATGGAAGTAGCCCTTCGCCTGGAAGGCATCGATGGCGTCGGCATAGATGTCGAAGATGAAATCCCGCACGTCCTGGCGGGTAATGTCGAAACAGGGGGCCCGGCCTGCCGCCTTCGGGGCGAGCAGATCAGGGCGACTACCCGCCAACGGTCCGGTGTGGCCGAATCCCTGCACGTGGGGTACCGGTTCGATGAAGTTCGCCCGCGCCAAGTCCGCCAGTTCGCGGATCTGTTCCGGGGTGAAGGGGTTGTCGCTGGCCACCTCGGGGTGGCTGGGCCAGCGGACCTTGCCCAGGCTGGCGCCGCCGATGAAGACCATGTTCACCCGTTGGCGCGGCAGCACTCGCCGCAGGGTCTGGCGCAGGAAATCCATCTGGCTCGGGCTACCCAGGGTGAGAGTCATCGCCCGCACGGCGAAATCCGGCCAATCCTCCACCCGCACGCAGGGCATGACCAGCTCGGTTCCCCGCCAGCCCGGCAACTGGAGCAGAGCCTGCACGCCATACCACGTCCCGGCCGCATCCGCACCCGCCAGCAGCACCCGTTCCGGGGTCAGCGACAGACAGAACGCCTCCTGGCGCGCCGTATCCAACCGTGCCAGGAGTTTCTTGGCCTCGGCAGTATCGATCAGAATGGCCGATCCCTGCCCCGACCAGGCACTTTCGGCGACGACCCGAAGCGATACCCCCTGGTATTCGGCCAGTTCGTCCCGCAGGCGCTCCGGTCCCCGCCTCTCCGCCTCGGAAGCGGTATCGGGAACCACGATGACCGTCTGGGACGAGACCACGAACTCCCCCGGCAACCGTTCATAGTGTTGCGGGGTGGGGTAGAGCACCACTCCCCCCGCCGCCGCGATCCGGGCCTGGCGCGCTGCCGTCTGGGCCGCCAGTTCCGCCATCTTCCGGTCGCGGTCCTCTTCCTTGCGGGCCTGCAGGGCCGCCAGTTTCTCGTCGAGGTCGGGGCTCGGCGTGAAGGTGAACCGGTATTCGGTCTTTCCCTCGGTCACCGCGCCGGACTCGAAGGGATGGACGTTCATCAGAGTGAACGTGCGCCGGTCGTCCGCCCCCCATGTCCGGTCGCAGACGCTGCGCAGTTCCCAGGCCTGCCCGGCCGTCCCTTGCGGCCCCGTGTAGGAGTCCGTCACCGCGATGGCGACGCCGCCCAAGTCGGTGGGGAACTCCACCCGCTGGAAGCCCTTCCCGTAGGTCGTCGCCGCCCCCACGGCGAAGGTGCCTGTCGTTCCATTGTCAGTGGAAAAGCCACGATTCGCCAGAGTGTCACGGGCAAGGAAGCACTCCGAGTAGCAGTAGCCGCCTCCGGCGTCCGCCGTGAGCGTGAACTCGTAGGCGATCCGCAACTCGTTCTTCGCCAGGCTGACCGTCGTCGCGCAAGTCCCTTTGCCCGCCACTCCCGCCGCGACCTTGAGGACCCGCGCCTCGCCATCGCGGGCCTCGGTCACCCGCAGTTTGGGCGTGCGACCGGGAACCACGTTCTGCCAATCCGTGCTCGCCATCTCGAAGGAGGACGCAGTCACCAGGGGCAAATCCAGATACCACACCCGCAACGTGCCGCCCGGGTCCAGCGTCACCCGAAACCCTTCCGTCCGTAGATCGCGCAGGGCCTCCTGGGCACCCAGCGAAAGCACCCCGACCAACAGCAGACCCAAGGCATGGCGAATCCGACGCATGGCAATCTCCTCGAAACGTGGGCGATGGACAATCCAGGCAAAGCGTAGGCCCTTCCCCGACAGATGCAAATCCAGGCGTTTGGCGGTATGGTGACTGCAAAGGAACTCCTTTGTTCAGTGGGGAAGAGACCATGCCCTGTGTCCGCCTTCTCTCTGCTCTTCTCGGCCTACTGCTCGTCGGTTGCCGCCTGACGCCCTCTCCCCTGGAAACGCCGCCCCCCAACTCGACGGCTTCTCCACCAGAACCGGCGACCATCCGGCTGCCTTACGGATTGGCTGAACTGGTCCGGCGCTGGGACTCCCCCTCCGGCACCATGCCCGACCAGCCCGAAGACGTAACGGCGAGTGAGGGCGAGTTCCAGAACCGTTTCCACCGGTTCTGCCTCGATGTCGGCATTCTGGCCGCCGGTGAACCGTCCTTGCCGCTGGAGGATACCATATACGGGCATAGGGTCCAGGTACTGCCCGGAACCCCGGCCCACATGCGTCTCCAGGAGCTCTGCCGCCTGCTGGCACCGATGGTGGAACCCCGCCAGGCGACCGTGGACCTGCTCGTGCTCGATGTCCCTGGCAAGCTCGCCCGGGGTTGGGGGCTGGACGGCCTGCCTGCCGCCGGAGAACCGCCGCCGCTCCTCAAGGACGGAATCCCCGAGTCAATGGGGGACGAGACCTTCGCCGAGTTTCGTTCGTTGCTTCTGGACCAGCCCGGGACGAGCATCCTCGCCGTCGCCAGCGCCGTGGCCCGACCGGGGGAGACCGCCGTGGTCCGCCAGGCTCCGGCCATTCCCGCACCGGAACCCGAGGCCCCAGACAACGAGGACGAAAACCCTCTCGAAACCCCGCCCTCCCTCGCCGCCTCCGAACCGGGCCTGCTGTTTGCCGTCACTCCCGGCAAAGCCCAGGCCGACGGCTGGGCAAGCAACGTCGAAGTGAGACTGGAGATTGCCGACGGGAAGACCGCAGGCCAGACGCAACCCGACAGCAGTCCGAGCCTGGTTCTGCGCACAAGGACAGACTGCACCATGGGGCAAACCACCTTCCTGGGAAGCATGGCTGGGCAGACGGGGCATTCCTGCCGTCTCGTCTTTCTCACCCTCCGCTGGTTGGAGCCGATGCCGAGCCTCCTCGCCTTTGCCGACTGCGGACCTCAGGGATACCAGTTCCTCGCTTTCCGTTTCACCTGGCTCATCGATATCCTGTATCCCCGCAGGCACTCCCGCCCCCGCATCGACTGGGGCGACGAGGACGAAAGCGAAGAAGACGCGGACGAGAAGGCGAGGGAACAGGTCACTGCCGGGACTCATCAGTTTCTCCAGAATTTCGGCATCGACTTCAGCCAGTCCGGGAAGCTTATCCCCATCTTGGTGGGACCGGGGCAGTCCTTCGACGAGTCCGAGACCGTCGTGGTGTGTTTCGGCCCGTTCGAGAAGGCGATCCGGCGCGTTGACCGTCTCTTTGCCGAAATCATGAAGCTGGACCATTCCGCTACGTTCTGCCACGTTACTACGCTCCAAGTGAGCCCGGAGAAGTGGGTGGAGCTCACCGGCGAGAACGCACCAGACCGCCAACTCAGCCGCGAGGAGGTCCGCAACCTTCTGGATGGAAGCGGACAGAACGAGTCGCCGGTCGTGCTGGCGACGAGCAGCGTCTCGGTTCGTTCCCTGGGAACTGTCTCCATTCACAACCCCAACGGACAAACGGTGACCGTGAGACGGCTGTTGAGGGAGCTGGCCGGGTTGGTGAGTCTGGGTATCCAGGCAGACTACGCTGGTTCTGGCCACCCGGCCAACACCATCGAGACCCAGGCGACCCTGAAATGCGGGCACTACGCCCTCCTGGGCGGCGGCGGGGGCAACAGCGGGAGTCCGGTCGTCCTCTGGCTTGTGGGTGTGGAGTAGCCGACTACCTGTTGCATTGGCGCGTTGGCGGTAGCAAGGTATGGTCTTCCCCCTTTGCCAGGAGATGACGATGATCCGCTTTGCCTCTCTTGCCGCCACTCTGCTCGCGCTTTCGGTCCACGCCCAATTGGTGGACACGTTCGGCAACCCTGCGGATTGGCATGCTGCCGACGATGGCGGCAATGCGCCCGCCCTGTCCGCCGTCGCGGGAGGAATGCAAGCGGTCTACCAGGAGGCGAAGCCCGGCTGGGGCAATATCGTCCGCGACCTGCGACTGACTGGCAAGGAAACGCTGGTCCGGCTGGACGTGCAGGTGGTCAGCGCTCAGCCCAAGGCGGCCATGCACCTCTGGTTGGTGGAGCCAGATCAGGACATGTGGCTGATCCAACTCGGCATCGACGGCAAGTCCACAGGGGCGCTCGGCCCCGGCGACTACTCCTTCGAGGTGCCGTTGGACAAGCTCGCTTTCCAGCCACGCGGCAAGCAGACCAAGGAGTTGTTTGCCAGTAACCGGCTGCTGATCGGCTTCAACTACGGCGACCAGACCGTGGTACTGAAGCGCCTGGCCTTCGAGTTCGACGCCGCCACCATGGCGCGGATCAAGGCGGAACAGGAGGGCAAGCAAGCCGCCGTACAAGCGGTCCTGGCCAAGGGCGGCTACCGGGAGGGCACCACGTACCGGATTGCCCTGTTCGACGATCCTAAGGTTCCCACCCCCACCGTCGCCAGTTCGCCCGAGCGGCTCGCCGCCATCCTCGGCGGCGACGGCATCGGTATCACCCGGCTCGATGCGACCGGCCTGAGCAATCCAGCGGTGCTTGACGCCAGCCGGTTCGACCTGTTGGTCCTGCCCTACGGTCCCAGCTTCCCCGCCGAAGCGGAGGAATCCATCCGCACCTTCTGCAAGCAGGGGGGAGACTTCCTCTCCCTGGGCGGCTACGCCTTCGACGAGCCCTATGCGCTCCAGGAAGCGGGGCCACCGCCGAACCTCATCCGGAATCCGGGTTTCGAGGACGCGGATACCACCATGTGGGGCCTGGACAAGGCCAGCATGCAGGAGGGAGATCCCAGCCAAGTCGTCCGTCGGCCCTCGACCGACCAGCCCCAGGCCGGGGCCGCGTGCTTCGAGATCACCGTGCCGGACGGCGTGCCGAAGGCCTGGTACAACGTCACCCAGAAGGTGGAGACCGTCCTCCCCGGTCATAGCTATCTGGCCACCTGTCAGTTGCGCACCCAGAACGTACACGACGGCTTTGCCTACATGGCCGTCGGGTTCTACGACAAGGAGGACAAGCGCATCTCCTTCGTCCATGCCACCGCTACCATCAAAGCCGAGGGCACCACGCCCTGGACCGAGCAGAAGGTTGCCTTCACCGTACCAAAAGGCACCGTCTACGCCACCGTCCACGGCCATCTCTACGGCTTCGGAACGGCTTGGTTCGACGCCTTCGAGCTGAAGGAGAACGCTTCCGTCCAGCTCAACACCCGGCACGGCAAGGCGGGCGACGCCCTCGGGCTGCGCGACGACCAGATCGGCGTGTTCGATCCCTCCTACGTCTTCGAGCGCACCACCCACACCGAGTCCGCCCCGCTCCAGCACATCGTCCCCGCGACGGTGGCCCTCAAGGCCGAACTGAAGGGCTACGTGGCGGTGGGTATGACCAGCCCCAACAACGCCGTCTCGCCCAAGCCCCGCGCCCGCTGGACCTCCCTGGTCCAGGCCTTCGACGACTATGGGCGGTTGACTGGTACGGTCCTCGGCATCTCCCACAACTTCACCGGCACCTTCAAGCACTCCCTGTGGGCCTACTGCGGGGTGGAGAACCAGGACCTGACCGCCGATCCCGCCTTCGCCACCGCCCTGCGCGAGGTCCGCGACCACCTGCGGCGGGGCGTCTTTCTGCACAGTCCCGCCACCGAGTACATGCTCTACCATCCCGGCGAGACCATCCAGGCCACGGCCCAGCTTGCCAACGCGGGCAAGGAGGCGGGCACCTATACGGTCCGTTGCCGGCTTCTCGTCTCGGGCCAGTCCGTGGCCGAACAACAGACCACGGTCACGGTCACTCCCGGCGGCGACGAGCCCGCCAGGCTGACTTTCACCTGCCCGGAACCCGCCACCGGCACGGTTGAGGTCCGCTTCGAACTGCTGGACAACGGGCGCGCCATCGACCTGCTCCGCACCGGCTTCCTGATCCCCCTTGCCAGCGACAGCCAGGGCCTGGCCCTCGGCTACCAGGACAACTACTTCACCGCCGACGGGCATCCCGCCATCCTCTTCGGCACCAATCAGACCGGCGTCATGTTCGGCCCCGACTACGAGAACGTGCTCACCTGGATGGAGGACTACGGGCGCTGCCGCGACTACGGTCTCACGGTCTGGCGGCTGCTGCACATCTCGCCCTACGCCGATCCCGACTTCCGCAAACGCGGCTACCAGATTCTGGACAATCCCCCGGAATGGCTCCTGCGCCGGATGGACGCGGTCTTCCTCCTCGCCCAGCGCTACCAACTCGCCCCCTTCCCCTGCTGGCACGACTGGACCGGCGGCACGGCGGTGTCGGACGAGAACCTGCGCCAGCAACAGGCCTTCGTGAAGGTCTATGGCGAACGCTACAAGCACCTGTCCGCCATGCTCTGGGATGTTTCCAACGAAGCGGCGACTGGCTACACGCCCATCGACGACCTCAACCGCCTGCTCGGCGGATTCCTCAAACAGAAGTACGGCACCGATGCCGCCCTCCGGGCCGCCTGGGGAGATCCGGCCATCACCTTCGCCACGGCAAGGTACGAGAAACCGCCCCAGTCCTGGGACAGCCGCCGGGCCCGCGACATCGAACTCTTCCGTGTGGAGGTGGCCAGCCGCTGGTTGCGGGGCAATGTCAGCGCCATGCGCGAGACCGGCGACACCCATCCGGTCTCCGACGAGTACTACCTGCTGCCGGGCGGCGACGCCTTCGGCGCGCGGGACACCATGACCTTCGCCAACATCCACCGTTATCCCGACTGGACTCCCGGCGCGCTGCGCTACTACGACCGCCGGACGCAGGGCCGCGGCTTCGTGGTCGGCGAGTTCGGTCGCCGCCATCACCCGAGCATGAGGAGCGGCGGCTGGAGCTGGCTGCCCGAGCCCGAGGTCCGCAACTTCTTCCGCCGCGCCACCTTCATGGGCGTGGGCTGCGGCATGGCCAGCATGAGCAACTGGGACTGGAAGGATATGCGCGGGTGCGTCTTCCCCTGGGGCATCAACTATCCCAACGAGCTGGTCCCCAAGCAGGTGTCCCGCGATTTCCGCAATCTGGCCGTCTTCTTCCGTTCCTTCCGCCCCGTACACCGGCCCGAGGACGTGTGGTACGTCATCCCCGACCAGTTCCTGCTGGGCGGTCGGCAGAGCGAACTCGAACGGCGCATCCAGATCTCCCTCGATGCCATGTCCGACACCAACATCCCCTTCTCCGTCATCCGCCAGTACGAACTGCCGAGCCTGCAGACCGCGTCCCCCAAGGCCATCGTCTTCCCGTTGCCCTATGTACTCAGCGACAGCGAAGTGGCTCTGCTGGTCGGCTTCGCGCTCCAGGGCGGCACCGTCTATCTCTCCGGCGACGCCAGCTACGACAGCGACCGGCAGCCCACCCGGCCCCAGATCATCGAGATTCTCACCGGCACAAAGCTGGCCGGCCGTCGCTATCCCGACATCCGCCGGGCCGGTGATCCGGTCCCGGCCTTCGCCGACCTGCCCGAAATCCGCTACGACGCCTATCCGGCCCTGGAATTGGCCGATCGCACCGACGTGCTCGTCCGCCACTCCCTTGCCCGCGGCCAGATTCTCTTCCTGAACGACCCCATCGAGTTGCACGCTAGCCGCGAGACCCTCCGCAAGGTCTACGCCCACCTACTGCCCGTGCCGCCCCTAACCAAAGACGCCAGCGTGCTGGCCTACCATCTCCCCACCCAGGACGGCGAGCTCCGCCTCCTGCTCAACGAAAGCGAGGAACAACGGACCCTCGCCCTGCCGCGGGTTGCGCTTCCTGTTGTCGCCGGTTCCCAAGTCGCGGTCCATGTCACCAAGGCCGGTGCCGTAACCGCCCTGGCCATGGATGGCACCGCGACGGTGGGGGGCACGCCCTTCGCCAGTGGCAGTGGTCGCCAGCTCGTTCTCTCTCTCGACGGGCAGGACGTGAACAAGGCGGCAGCCCTCTTGGTCCTGCCTCTGGGCGAAGGCGAACTCAAGCTCGCCCGCGATCTGCCGGTCGCCATCGGCGAGGTCGTGGACGGTACTTGGCAGACCTACGAGACCTTGCCCTCCAGCCAGGACGTGGCCATCAGCGAACTCCGCTCCACCGCCTTCCTCCTCCTCTGCCCCGCCGATCAGCGCGACCGCTGGACCCAAGCCGTGGCCGCCCTCGTCATCCAGCCATAGCGGGCTCCGCAGGAATAGCCAACAGGCCCGTCCGGCGTCCAGGCTGTTCCCTGCCGTCGCTCGGGTCGGGGTGGAGAACTCATCCCTGGAGTATCAGGCTGGTTTGGACAGGGGTGCCGACCATCGGCTCCCCGGCCAGGACGCCCCTGTCGCGGGCTCGGCGAGCCCGCGACTATCCATCAGCGACCACGCCGGTGTCTTCCACTCTGCGTGCTCCCGGCTTCCGGGACTGGCAACGGTAACCCGGCGTTGCGGGCCCGAACCGGATCACTGGCCCTTCGAGCGGAACTGGCCGTTCTCGTCGATGATGTAGTCGACCCCTTCGACGGCCAGGCGTCCATTGACCACCTTGATGTAGCCGGGGCTCCGGCTGAGGTGGGGGACGGTGCCATCGGGCGAGTAATAACTCTGCTGCCGAAGCTTGACCCGCGCCCCAGCCAGGCTGTACACCTGGTAGGAGTAGAGCCGGGAGGCCACCTGTAGCAGCAGATGCACATCGCTGGTGGCGTCGGCGTCCATCTCCGGCTCGGAGGAGTTGATCTGCCGCCCCAGGCGGATGGTGCTGTAGACGAGATCATCGTCCTCGACACGCAGACAGTAGATGCCTTGGTCGTCGTCCTGGAACAGCAGCAGGCTCACCTTCAGCGCCTTGATCTTGCCGTTGGCGTCGTCGCCGGGCAACCCCACGTTGCGGGAAGTGACCATGAGCCCGTCGCGCACCTCGAAGGTGACCTCATCGCTCTGGTAGTCGTTGCTCAGTCGGGCATGCCCGACCTGGGCCTTCACGGTGTAGGACCCCGGTGACTGCAGGTCGAAGAAGGTGTTCAGGGAAAGGCTCAACGCCTTGGTCTCGCCCGCGTTCAGAACCAGCCCGTCGGCCGGGTTGTCCTTGGCCTTGAGGGATTTCACCATCCGCCCGTTGTGGGTATCCACCAGGAAGAAAAGATAGCCCCGGTTCGGCCCTTCCTTGCTGAACGTCAGCGTATTGCCGCTGTAGTTCCGCAGGGTCACCGTCACCTCGATCGGCTCGTAGCGCAGGAACTTGTTGTAGCTCGCGGTCAGGGCGATGCCAAGCTGGGCCCAGGTCGGCAGGGCGGCGAGGAAGAGGAAGGCAACCAGCAACAACGGGAGAATTCGCGGGGCGGGGCGTCTCATGGGGCAGTCTCCTTTCCAGCGGCAGGCACGGGGTTCGCTTCTCTCGACATCATGCCCACGAGGGCATCGACAACGCGTTTGGTCTGGACCGACTCGACGCACTCCTGCTCCTCGCGGGGACAGACTTGGCGGAAGCAGGGGCCAATCGGGCACTGGCCCACGAAGACTTGGTGGCCGGGACCATAGGGGCCGGTCAAGTCGGGCGAGGTGCTGCCAAACAGGGCTACGGTGGGCACGCCCAAGGCCGCCCCCAGGTGCATCGGCCCCGTGTCGTGGGCCAGGAGGGCATCGGAAGCCCGCAACAGTTCACAAAGCGCGCCCAGATTGGTCTGACCGGCCAGATTGACGGGCGATGCCACCCGGCAGGCGGTCCGGACCTCTTCCGCCACGGACTGCTCATCGCGGGAGCCCAGCAGCCACATGGCCGTCCCGGGCCGTTCCTGGGCGAGCTGGTCGAGCACCTTGCCAAAGAACGCCGCCGGCCAGCGCTTGCTCTCCCAGCGGGTTCCGGGCGCAACCGCCAGCAGTCCCTGCCCTTGGTCGAGACGGTGTTGGTGGAGGAGTTGGCGGGCGAGCTTGACGAAGTCGTGGTGCTGGCGCAGGGGCGGCTGGCGCACCTCGCCGGTCAGCCGCAGGGCGCTGCGCACGAGGAACACGTTCTTGTCCACCGCATGGGTGAGGTTGGCCGGCACCATGACCTTCTCGGTATAGAACATCCGGGCCCCCTCCCGCGCCGAACGGAACCCGATGCGGGTCGGTGCCCCGGTCAGCCAGGTCAGGAGGCCGCTGCGGAACAGCCCCTGGAAGTCGATCACCACGTCGAATCCCCGCTGGCGCAAGTCGCGGGCGAAGGGCAGAATCTCGGGGCAATGGCGCAGCTTGCCGAACCGCCGCCGGGGAAAGGGGATCACGTCGTCGATGCCCGGCAACAGATCAATCAGCCCGGAGAAAGAGTCGTTCACCAGCCAGGTGATGGTCGCATCCGGGTATTCGCGGCGCAGCAAATCAACCGCGGGGAACGTATGGATAATGTCCCCGAAACTGCTGGGTTTGACCACCAGGATATTCACGGAATGCAATTCGTTGCCGGGACCGCCGCGGCAGGCTTCAGCGACCGAACGTCAAGCGTTCGGCCAGTCGCTCGGGCAACCCGGCCGCGATGATCTTGGCCTGGCTGGTGGCGACGTCGTATTCGACCCGGTGCAGGGTGACGAGGCGGTCGTCGGTGGAGTAGGTGACAAAGGCAGCCCGAGGATCCCCATCCCGCGGTTGCCCCACGCTGCCCACGTTGATCAGGTATTTGTGGTTCGGCTCGATGCGGATCTGGTCGTAGCGTCCGCCCGAGACGGTGCCGCCGAACTTGTCGAAGGCCAGGGGCACATGGGTGTGCCCGAACAGGCATACCGGCGAGAACTGGTATTCGAGACAGACTTCCGCGCTGAACTTGTCGAAGATGTAGCCCCACATGTGGGGCATGTCGAGGGTCGCATGGACCAGGGTCAGCTTTACCCCGACGCGCTCCTTGTAGGGGAGCGCGGCCAGCCAGTCGCGCTGGTCGTCGTCGAGCTGCCGACGGGTCCACTGGATCGCCTTCGCCGCCTGGGGGTTGAACCCCAGAAGGTCGCTCTCCGTGCTGGCCTGCTCGTCGTGGTTGCCCTTGACGCACACTTCCATGTCGAGTTGGCGGACGATGTCCACACACTCGCGGGGGTTGGCGTTGTAGCCGACGATGTCCCCGATGCACATGAACCTTTCCACCCCCTCCTCTTCGGCTTTGGCAAGCACGGCCAAGAGGGCTTCCAGGTTGGCGTGGATATCTCCGATGATCGCGTATTTCATGAAGGTGCTAACTACCCAACAGACGCTAGGATCAACCGCACGCCACAGGCACACGGCCCGACTGAACAGACACTGTATTCCCGCCCGTCGCCATGTGCAACCGCTCCCGAGGCAGGAGCCGGTGAACGATCCTCCTTCCGCTCCGGTCTGGAAACCATGGCGGCGCCAGCCATTCCAGTTCGCGCCCCAGCCATGGACGAGCCATATTGGCCATGGCTCCCGGTGAAGGACAGGGCTCCGGCGATGGCAGACACCCTAGCAGTAGACAACGCAACCCGTTGGCGCGAGGTCCTCTCCGCCAGCCGACAGCATCCGCGAGACGGACGGTACGACCTGCGGAAGTACTGGCGGGCTCTCGCCTACCGGGAGCATCGGGGCGAACCGGAGCCGGTGGTCCGCGCCCAGGCGTTTGCCCATGTGCTGCGCCACATTGGCCTGCATGCATATCCCGGCGAAGCGATCGCGGGAAGCCGGGCAGAGTTTGTCGTGAACGAGCTCCCCGCCAGTATCTGCGAGGCAGACTATCAGCAGGCCCTCGCCGAACACGACGCCCGCGGCCAGCGCACCTTCCAGGCTGGCTTCGACCATGCCACCCCCGACTACCCTGCCCTGCTGGCCGCGGGGATTGATGGCCTAATCCGGCGGGCGCAGGCAAGCCGGGAACGCCATGCGCAGGCCGCCGAACAGGCGTTTCTCGCTGCCGTCGCGATCTGCTTGGAGGGTCTGGGGGCCCTGGCGGAACGCTACGCCGCCATCAGTCCGGCCCCCGTGGACTTGCGCCACCTTGCCCATCAGTCGCCCCGAACCTTCCACGAGGCGCTCCAACTCGTCTGGCTGGTCCATCTCGCCTTCGTGAGCGAAGGACGCTACGCCATGGCCCTGGGTCGGATCGACCAGTACCTCTGGCCCTTCTACCGGGCTGATGTGGCGGCCGGACGTCTCTCTCCGGAGACGGCGTTGGATTTGCTCTGCCACACGTGGGCCAAGATCGAGGAATTGGGCGAGATCACCAACATCTGCGTCGGGGGGCTCACGCCAAAGGGCGAGGACGCCACCAACGAGTTGAGCTACCTGGTCATCGAGGCCACCCGGCTGGTGCAATCCCCGCGCACCAATCTCTCGGCCCGCTTCCACGACGGCTCGCCGGAACGCTACCACCGGGCCTGTTTCGAGTGTCTGCGGACCGGCGTAGGTTTCCCGGCCCTGTTCAACGACCACGCCCTGATCCCCGGCCTGGTGGAACTGGGCATTCCCCTGGAGACCGCCCGCGACTACTCCATGGTGGGTTGCATCGAGACCTACTTCGCCGGACGACAACCCGCCTGGGGCGACGGCGTGCCCGGCTTCCGGGGCGAGAGCAACCAGCAGTGCCTCGACCGCGCCTTGCGCGCCATCGCCACGGAACCGAGTCCCACCTATGAAAAACTGGTGGACCGGTTCCGCCTGGAGTTGCGCGCCTTCTTCCGGCAGTGCGCCGATCGGGTGAACGAGTACGTCGCCCGCTTCCCCCCGGAGCGGTTCCCCGACCCCTTCCTCTCGGCTCTGACCCAAGACTGCATCGGCCGGGCGCGGGATATCAACGACGGCGGGGCGATGGTACCCCGTTTCTACAAATGCGCGGGCGGGGAGAACCTGGCCAGTCTGGCGGACTCCCTCGCGGCGGTGAAGAAGCTGGTGTTCGACGAGCGCCAGCTCACCCTCGCCGACCTGGTCGCCTCGCTCGATGCGGATTTCGCGGGTTTGGAGCCCCTGCGCAATCTCCTGCTCAACGCCGCGCCCAAATACGGCAACGACGATCCGTATGTGGACAAGATCGCGGCGGCGATGCTGGAACTGGTTACCGAAGAGGTCATGGCTCTACCGCCGGTCCATGGCGGTGGCCGCTTCGTGGCCTGCGCGGCAGGCAACGTCCACAACATCGTGCGGGGAAAGCAGGTCGGGGCCACACCGGATGGCAGGCGGGCGGGCGAACCGCTCGCGGACGCCACCAGTCCCTTCTTCGGGCGCGACCGGCAAGGCCCGACCGCTATCCTGAACTCCATGGGGCGGACCGCCTGCCGCCAGGTTCTCGGCGGCCGCGTGGCCAACCTGAAATTCGAACCCGAGCATTTTGCGGGCGAGGAAGGGGTCCGGCGTTTCGGGGCCTTCACCCGCCTGTTTGTCGAGCGCCGCATCCAGGAACTCCAGGTGAACTTCACCGGCAACGCCATCCTCCGCGACGCCCGCCAAAACCCCGAACGGTACCGGAATCTGGTGGTGCGCGTCAGCGGCTTCTCGGCCTACTTCACCCAGCTCTCGCCCGAAGTCCAAGACGACGTCATCCGCCGCCGCGCCCATATGTAGCCGTAGCGCAGGCGTCCTCGCCTGCCGCGCGCGGTCAGCGACCGCGCGACTACCTGTCTGGCATGTCCGCTACGCTACGGGCGCGACTGAAGATGCTCGCTGACTTGCCGGATGAAGATGTCCGCCGCTGCGTCTCCGTGGCGTTGGCGCAGGTCGAGGCAGTAGCCTTTGAACTCGTCCAGGGACACGCTGGCACCGTGCCGGAGTTCCGATAGGTAGCTGGCCCCGATCACGGCCATCGCCTCGGCGGCGCGTTCCGCATCGTAGAGCGGGCGGCGGCCCTGTTGGATGCAACGGCAGGCCTCGCGGATCATCGCCATGAAACCGGAGTAGGCGGGCTCTTTGCCCTCGGCGATGTTGTAGCCGGTCAGGGGATTCTGGGTCGGCACCTCATGGGCGTTGCCCCAGGCATCGAGCACCTTCAGCGGACTGCCCAACACCAGCTCGCCCGCGCTGCCCACAATCCGGTTGCCAGGGCGATCCTGGCCGCTCCAGGAGGCCTCGATGTGGACCATGGTCCGGCTGCCCGTCGTGGGGCATTCGAGATCGAACACCACATGGGCATCGTCCTCTACGGCCACCTTCTCCAGCGCGCCGTTGACCAAACGTTCCGGCATGCGCAGCGCCACGCCGATCGGCCGCACCGCCTGGGCACGGACCGGTTTCTGCCCGAACCCGCAGATGAACCAGGCGGTGGCAATCGCGTGGACGCCCATATCGGTCAGCGCCCCGCCGCCGCTCAGTTCGGGACTCCAGCGTACCGGCAGTACCTCCCGGATACCGAAGGAGATGTTCATCAGCAACGGCTGGCCGATGGTACCGGAATCAAGCTGCTTCTTGGCGTCGTACCACGGCGACTCGAACATGAGGTTCTCGGCGCAGCAGAACTGCTTGCCGCTGGCCTGGACCGCCTCCAGCACCGGCAGGCATTCCAGCCAGGTCCGGGTCATAGGCTTCTCGCAGAAGACGTGCAAGCCCGCCTCCAGAGCCAACACGGAGAGCGATGCGTGGGCCTTGGGCGGCGCGATGATATCCACCATGTCGAGCCCACCCGCGCGGCACATGGTCGCGGCGTCCGCATAGCCCTTGAGCTCGGCCGCATCGCTGCGCAATTCGGCGGCACGGGCGGTGTCCCCGGCTGCCTCCTGCTGCCGGGCCTCGTCCTCGAAAGCGGCCTTCACGGCAGCAACGGCCCGGGCGAGACGGTCGGGATTCGTCTCGCAGACGGCGGCGAGTTTCGCCTCGCGCACGTTGCGATAGGCGTGCAGATGCCCCGAACCGCCGCCCCAGCCATAGAAGATGCTGCCCGTGCCAATGGCGCCAATGCGTAGTCTGTCCATGGTCGTAGACTCCTGGCTACTGGATTTCCCGGAGAGCATTGACGAGGTATGCGCGGCTCTCGGCGATCATCCGCCGTCCCTGTTCGGGGGAAAAGCCGCCTTCGGATTCGAGGGAGAGCACGCTGTCGTAACCGTATCTGGCCAGGACGGCGATACACCCGGCCAGGTTCACCGTACCCTTGCCGAGGGCCACGCACTCGCTCCCGGCCACGTCCTTCACGTGGACATGGACCACGCGATCGACCACCGCGTCTAGAGTGGGCACCTCGTCCTGCTTCTCGCCGAAGGGCGTCCAGGAATAGGCACCTTGGACGGTCTCGACATATTGGGCGCGATGCACGTTGGCCGTGTCGTAGTTGATGCCCAGCCAGGGCGAGGCAGTGAGCCCGAGAATCCGACGCAGGCCGTCGGCGGTGAGGGAGAAGGTGCCGTGGGGTTCGATAGCTAGATAGACGCCGCATTCCTCGGCCACGGGCAGGATGGCATCGAGCCGCTGGCGGAGAAGATCGAGGGCCGACTCTTCGGTCATTCCCGCCGGTTTCTGGCCGTCGCCGGCGTTGACCACGGGAATGCCTGCCGCCCCGGCCCAGCGGATCGTCTGGCTGATTCCCTCGACGCAGGCCGGATCGGGGATCATTGCCCCATGGGGCGCCCATAGGGCCGTGGCCCCCGCGAAACCGAAGTCCTTCACCTTCTGGCGGAAGACATCCGGATCGTCGTGCCAGGGGTCCACATGGGGACACCAGGGCGCGGTAGCCTGGGGCTCCACGTACTCGTAGCCAGCCTCCGCAATCCAGGCCATGGCCTGTTCGAGCGAGTGCTCGCGAAATGTCACGGTACCGCATCCGATCTGCATGGTCTCACTCTCCCGTTGGATTCCGGTCGCCGCAGGTGCGCCGGACGATGAGCCGGGCGGGCAGAACTACCTGCCGATACTCCCCGGCGACCGCCACATTCTGGCCCTCGATCCTGCCCAACAGGA
The DNA here is from genome assembly GCA_003245525.1 of Victivallales bacterium. GTDB lineage: Bacteria > Verrucomicrobiota > Lentisphaeria > Oligosphaerales > Lenti-02 > Lenti-02. The sequence goes on from QKCY01000601.1 coordinate 25,605, forward strand.
TGCGGGCCGCCATTTCGCCAGTTTCCCGGGCGGGCTGGGCCATGGTGGTCAGGCCCAGATCCGCCGCGTACCGGACATTGTCGAATCCCACCAGCGCCATATCATCCGGCACGGTTCTCCCAGCCTCTCCCAGCGCGCGCAAGGCCCCGACCGCGAGCCGGTCGCTAACCGCAAACACCGCCGTGGGCGGCGACGGCAGAGCCAGCAGGCGTTTCATCTCGTCGTAGCCGCCGCTGCTCGGTTCGTAACCGGACCCGCGCTCCGGGCCAGTGTCCATGATGCTGGCGACCAGCGTTTCGTCGTAGGCAATACCGTGACGCTCCAGCGCCCGGCGATAGCCCGCCAGCCGGTCCTCGATGGCGGTGGACATCAGCCAGCCCAGACAGCCAATCCGGCGGTGCCCCAACCCGGTCAGGTGGCCCACCGCGATCTCGGCTCCGGCCCGGTTGTCGGTCACCACCCAATCCGTGGGGATGTCCCGGAAGAAGCGGTTGACGAGGACAAAGGGGAAGCCCGAGTCCTTCAGTTCGGCAATGGCGGGGGCATTGGCTCTGCCCCAGGTGGGAAAGATGATCGCGCCATCCTCCCGGCCTCCGACCAGCGCCCGGATATGTTCCGCTTCCAGCGCCGCGTCGCGCTCCGAACTGTAGACCGACACCCGGCACCCGGACCGCCGGGCCGCCGCCGCCAATCCCCGGTGAATCTCGCAGACGAACAGATCCTCGATGTCTGGGACGATGAAGGCCAGCGTCCGGCTGCGGCTCGGCACCGATGGCGTCGCGAAGGTCCCTTTGCGCTGAATGCGGGTGACCAGACCTTCCTGGGCCAGGTCGCGCAGGGCATGGGTCACGGTGATCCGGCCCACCCCATAGTGCACCGCCAGCTCGTCCACCGCAGGCAGCGCCTCCCAGGCCGGATACGTGCCAGCCTCGATCCGTTGCCGCAGTTCCTCCCGGATCTGGACATACAGGGGCGTTTCACGGGTCCGCTCGACCGCCACAGGCACTCTCCATATGCACCGAATAGAGTTTTAATAGACTTTATTTTCTCCCGACACCCCGTCAAGGGGCAATCCAACCTTTTGTCTGCCCCAAGAAACGGAAGCGCCAACCGCCGGTTCTAGGCGTTCCGGCGGCGGGGGAGCACGGTGAGCACCATGCCCACGAGGAAGAGTCCCAGCCCCACGGCGGGAGCGGCCACTTTCCCCGTCTGGGAGACCGGGCTGCGGGCGGTCTCCAGTTCGCGGGTAGTCTGTGGGCTCCACCCGGTCAGCCGGGCGTCGTCGGCGCGGGGCAGGTCCGCCCCGCCTTCGGTGAAGGCGTAGAGTTTGCCGTCGTGCCCGGGATAGAGCAGGAGGGCCTCGCCACCATCGCGCTGGAGGAGCGAAGGGGAGGACCACAGGGAGGCACCGCGGGTCTCGTAGGACCACAGCATATCGCCCGAGGAAAAGTCCATGAGCGCACAACCCGTCTCGCCGTCGAGCGCATAGAGCCGGTTGTCCAACGAACAGATGAAGACGGTGGGGCGTCCCTTGATATGGCCCAAGGCCGGCGAGGACACCACGTACTTGCCCGTCTGGAACTTCCAGACCTCGTCGCCCGCCTTGGCCTCGATGGCGTGGACGCAGCGGTCGGAGGAACCGATGGCCAGGAGCAGCAAGTCGCCCGCCTTGTAGAGCACCGGCGTGGAAAGGATCTCGTGACCCGCCTTGTAGTGCCAGAGCGAGGCACCCGTGGCGGCATTCAGACAGCGGACCATGCCCCAGGCGTTGGCGGCGACCACGACCGGCACGTTGGCGATCTCGGCCACCAGCGGGGCGGCATCGATCCGGTGATCGGTGAGATAGGTCCACACCTCCTTGCCGGTACGGGCGTCGCAACAGTACAGCCTGCCGTCCTCGGAGCCGAAGTAGAGCCGAGGCTCGCCGCAGTCCTGGGAGTTCTTCTTGATCCGGTAGAAGGTGGGCGTGGTGAGGTGTCCGCTGGAGATGCGTTCCTTCCAGATCAGATTCCCGGTCGCCGCCTCGATGGCATAGAGGTCGCCGTTCTGGGTGGTGCGCAGGGGCCGCCGGTCGCCATTCCACATGGTGGAGAACAGAACGTCCCGACCGTCGAGATCCACCACCAGCGGCGATCCGGCCACGCTCTCGCCCACGGTGTAGGTCCAGTTGTAGGTTTCGTAGTTCCAGAGCTTCTTGCCAGTACGGGCGTCGAGGCCGTAGAAGCAGCGGTCACTCGAAGCGACGAACAGCATGGGCTGGCCCTTGATCCAGGCAAAAGCAGGAGACGCCTTCACCAGGCAGCCGGTGGTGAACCGCCAGATCTCCCGCCCGTTTTCGGGATCGAGGCAGTAGATGTTGTGGTCGTAGGAGCCGACGAAGATGCGCAGCTTCCCATCCACCACCGCGCCGATGGCGTTGCTGGTCCAGACGCTGGCCCCCTGGCAGTACTTCCAGGTGTGACTGCCGAGGTCGAAGGTCCACAGGTGGCGATAGGGCGGGGTCTTGAGCTGAAGCCCGGACTGGCCGCTCCGGCTGGGATCGCCCCGGAACATGGGCCATTCGGGACGCGGCTTGTCCTCCTGGGCCGGAACCCAGGCCGCAACGAGCAGGAGAATCAGAGCCAGGTGCCTCATGCTTCGTCCTCCTCGCTCTTTCGTTCCTCCCGCACGAAGCGGTAGTCGCAGACCCGGTTGCACTGGCCGCAGTAGATGCAGCTCGATCCATCCACCTCGCCCCGGTCCAGCGCCCCCATTGGGCAGGTGGTGTCGCAGGTGCCGCAGTTCGTGCAGGGCGTCGTCTTGCGCACCCGGATGGGGCTGAACTTGGTCAGCCAACCCAGCGCGCCGCCCATGGGACAGAGATAGCGGCACCAGGCCATGGGCACGATCAGCGCCCCGGCCAGCACCGCCGCCAGGGAGACGGCGCTGGAATAGTCGATCTCGTCCCCGAAGAACGTACACCAGGGGCTGGTCACGAAGACCCCAATCACCGAGAGCCCCAGCCAAAGGACGACGGAGACGTACTTCACCCCCTTGAACCGCCGGTCGTGCAGCTCGAAGGGCAGCACCGCCGCCAGGAAAAGCAGCAGGGACGCGCCCCACATGGCCGCGATGTTCTCCGAGAAGAACTGCGTGCCGGGCCGCACCAGCCAGGCAAACCAGGTCACGACCACCAGCACGCCCGCCAGCATCAAATAGCCCGCGATCAGCCGGCGCCCCTTGGGCAATCGCTGGCGCAGGCGGGCCGGTATACTCAAAAGTTCACTGAAGAGTCCCAAGGGACAGAGCCAACCGCAGAATAATCGGCCGAAGGCCAGGGTCAGCGAAACGAGCAGGACGAACATGCAGAGATGGCCAAAGGCCACGATATCGTTCCGCCCCACCTTGTTCAGCGCGAAGATCCAGCCCCGCAACATGCAGAGGCAGCGGTGCAGGAAGAGGATGAAGACGAAGGCTGCGGTGATCTGGCAGGCCCGCCGCCAGAGCTGCACGTGCTTGCCGCGATGCAGCAGCACGTGGGCGGCAATCAGAATGCCGAAGAAGATCACGAACGGCGCGGCGTCGATCCAGAATCCCTGGATCGGCAACAGGGCCTGTTTGGTGATCTTGAAGAGAGGAACGTCGATTCTCATGCAGACGGGTCCTTGTCGAGAGCCATCAGATGGAGGCGGTCGGCGGGCAAGGACAGCCGGACCGTCTCGCCCAGGGTGAGACGCAGTCCCGCGACCACGCTCTCCGGCAGATTCACCTCGAAACGCCCCGCCGCCGTGTCCACGTCGAGCAAGGTATTGAAGCCCAGATCGCGCAGACCGGCCAGACGACCCGTCAGCGTGTTCGGCGCATCCTCGGTGCTCCGGGTCAGCAGGATATCGTCGGGGCGTACGCAGAAGGCCACGGGACCGCCCAACCCCTGCGGATTGGCGGCGGCCAGAACGACGCCTTCGGCCAGAGTCACCTGATCGCCGGCGACCGTAGCCTGTTTCACGTTCGAGACGCCGAGGAAGTCGGCGACAAAGGCATTGGCGGGATGGCGGAAGACCTCGCCCACGGAGCCGACCTGTTCCAGGCGGCCTTCGCGCATGACGCCCACCCGGTCAGCCAGGGCCGTCGCCTCGGAATAGTGGTGGGTCACGTGGATCACGGGCACGCCGAGCTCCTCGGTAATGCGAGGCAGGACCGCGATCACCTTCTCCCGCGCCCGCTGATCCAGCGAGGACAGGGGTTCGTCCAGCAGGAGCACCTCGGGACGAATCGCCAGAGCACGGGCCAATGCCACCTTCTGGGCCTCGCCACCGCTCAGGGAGGACGGCGTCCGCCGCCCGGCCAAGTCCTCGATGCCGAAGAGCGCGATCATCTCGTCGATCCGCTGTTCCCGTTCCGCCTTGGCGAGCTTGGTGTAGCGCAGGCCAAAGCCGATGTTGGTGCGGACCGAGAGATGGGGGAAAAGCGCGTATTGCTGGTAGACCAGCCCCACCCGCCGCCGTTCGGGCGGCAGTTGGGTCACGTCGCGTTCCCGGATGGAGATGCGCCCCCGCTTCACCGCATAGAGACCGGCGATGGTTTCGAGCAGGAGGGTCTTCCCCGAGCCGCAGGGGCCGAGGATCACGAAATACTCGCTGCCGTTGACTTCGAGCGAGACGTCCTTGAGCGAAAAGCCGCCCCAGGCACGGGAGAGTCGGTCCACGCGGATCATCGGCCGATCCTCCTCTCCCCGAAGATGGGGCCAAGCGTCGCGGTCTGCAGCCAACGGAGTAGCAGGAAACCCCACAGACAGACGATCACCAGCAACACCGCCGCCGGACGCGCCTCCTGCAAGCCGTACTGCACGAACATGTCATAGGTGTAGACCGAGACCGTGAAGGGATGGTAGGCGATCACCATCAGGCTGCCCACCTCCGAAATGGCCCGCGCCCAACAGAGGATGCAACCCGTGAAGATGCCCCCCGACGCCAGCGGCAAACTCACCCGGAAGAAGGTGCTGAGAGGTCCCGCACCGAGCGTCCGGCTGACGTTCTCCAGGGCAGGCCCCATGTCCCGGAACGCATTGGCCGCGCTGCGGATCAGGAAAGGCGAACTGACGAAGACCTGGCAGAGCACGATCCCCAGCATGCTGCCGGAGACCTCGATCCCGAGGCGCTGATCGAGCCACGCACCCACCGGGGTTTTCGGCCCCAGTAGCACCATGATGGCGATACCCGCCACCGACTGGGGAATCACGATGGGCAAATCGATCAGGCTCTCGATGAATCCCTTGCCCTTGAAGTCCAGCCGCACCACCGCATAGGCCAGCGGCACCCCGAACACCAGCACCACCACCGTCGAGATGGTGGCCGACAGCAGACTCGTACGCAACGCTCCCCGGAAAGCCGAATCACCCATGCTGTTCAGCAGGGTCTGCGGGGTCACTTGGAAGCAGAGATAGAGCAACGGCAGCATGATCGCGAAGATCAGCAGGAAACCGAAGCCCAGACAGAACAGGTGGAACCGCTTCGTCCGCTGGGGCCAGATCGGCGCGATAATGGTGAACAGCAGACAAGCCAGGAGGGTCGTCTGAATCCAGTAGGGCGTGACGAAGACGATGGAAACAACGAGAATCAGCAGATAGCCCAGCAGCAACGGCGTCCGGAACATCGCCGCATAGAGCATCCCGAAGGTGGCGAAGAGCAACGGCGAACGGGCCACGGGCACGAAGAGCAGGAAGATCACGAAGAACCCGGTCAGGTACAGGTTCTGCCGCCGCTGGCCGAACTCCTCCCGGATGCGGAACGCCTGCCACACCGCGAAGGAGTCCGTACACGCGAGCACCGCGCCCGTGCCCAGATCCAAGAGTCCCAGAAGAATGGCCGCCACATGGGCGAGCAGAACCCCGCCCGAGACGAGGTTGCCCCGGTTCAGCAATCGTTGTTCAGCCAAAGGTATGCTCCTGGGCGGATGCGGTTGTATCGACCGTACCGTATTGAGCATACTTTGCCACCGATTCGCCGACGACGAAAAAAGTGTGAAGATTCTTTGAAATGCCTCCTTCGCCAATCGCAATTTCCTGGCGGTTCCCCCGCCTCTCCACCATGGTAGAACCGTGCCAGTATGAAATCATCCCGGGCCAATCAGCCGGCAGCTTGCGGGCGGAGCCGGGTCACACGAGGTCCCCCATGCCCTTCTGCTTGCTGCGGTCAATCCTGTATCTGGCTCTTGGGGTCTGCCTGGTTTCCTGCGGTCCCTCCGCCGACCAGGGAACGGCCTGCGAGAAGACGCCCCGCCTGGCCAGCCTGGTTGGCCAGCAGCTGGGCTCTCCGGAAGCCCCGGTACAGGTGGTGACCTTCCTGCCCGTGAACAACGGCTGCCAGGACGTGATCGGCGAGTATCTGGCCCAAGTGGCCGAGCGTTTCCCCGCCGTCTTCCAGGTGCGCATCCTGGCCATGAAGAGCCCGGACGCCAAGGAATTGATGGACGCCCACGAGATCCACTGCGCGGCGGTCATGGTCAACGGCAAGACCACCTTTGATCTTGGCGGCGAAGAGGGCAAGTTCATCCTGGAAGGCCCCATGGACCCCCGGGATGTGGTCCGCGCCCTGAATGCCGCCGCCCGCGCCGCCGTGGGCGACCAGGCTCCCCAACTCCCTGCGCCCCCCGAACAGCCGGGTATCGAGAACATGCCCAAGAGGACATTCTGATGCGCCGCTTTGCCCTGCTGCTCTGGCTGTGCCTGCTGGCCGGGACGCTCCCGGCTGCCGGTCCCTCTTTGCGCCTGTACGGCCACGTGCAGCAGGCTGTCACCAAGTCCGCCATTGCCAAGGGCGAAATCGAACTCCGCCTGCCGGGACACGAGGACACCTTCGCCTCCCGCACCGTCCCCCTGCGCGAGGATGGCACCTACGAACTGCTGCTGCCTTTCGCCGATCTGCCCGAGAAACCCGGCGACCTGACCCTGAGCGCCCTGGCCGAGGGTTTCGAGACCAAGGAGGTGCCGCTAGTCTTCCCGGAAGGCGTGGGGATGCCCGAAGAGCTGAAGGTCAACTTCGTCCTGGCCGCCTCCACCCTGGACGGGGTGCTGGACATCTTTTCCTGCTGCGTGCTGAGCTGGTCGGTGCTGACCGTCATGCTGCCCGCCTTCCTGCTGGGCGCGGCCATCACCGCCTTCGTGCCCAGCCACGCCCTGCTGCGCTGGCTGGGGCCCGCCGCCCCCAAACCCCTGGCCTACGGGGCAGCCATCAGCAGCGGCATGGTCCTCAGCCTCTGTTCCTGCAATGTGGTACCGCTATTCGTGAGCATCTGGGCCGGCGGCGCGGGCATCGGCCCCGCCTTCGCCTTCCTCTATGCCGGACCGGCCATCAACCTGGTGGCCATCGCCTTCACCTGCCGGGTGATCGGGACGGGCATCGGATTCTTCCGGGTGATTGCCGTCGCCGTGATCTCCCTGATCGTGGGTCTGCTCATGGCCCGGATCTTCGGCGAACGCCAGGACCACAAGCCGCCCACCACCGATCTGGGCAGCATCTCGATGGGACCCTCCGGGCGGGTCACCACCGCGATTCTCGGCCTGCTCCTCTACCTGCTGGTTGCCAATTCCTTCCACTTTGGCCTGACCACGAATCTCCTGCTTGCCGCCCCCGGCGTAATAGCACTGATCGTGGTATGCTTCATCGGCCTGCGCCGTGACCACGTGGAACTCTGGGCACGGGAGACCTGGCGGCTGCTGATGAAGGTGATTCCCATTCTCATCCCCGCCGTGCTCATCATCGGCTTCGCCGCCCAGCACGTGCCGCTGACCGCCACCCGTTGGCTGAGCGGCTCGAACGGGATCATGCGCAACTTCGTGGCGGCCCTTTTCGGTTCCCTCATGTACTTCCCGATCCTCACCGAAGTCCCCTTCGTCAAGACCATGCTCAAGGTCATGGGCATGGGCATCGGCCCCGGCATGGCCCTCCTCCTGACCGCCCCCGGCCTCAGTTTGCCGGGCATGATTATCGTCAGCCGGGAAATCGGCTGGAAACGTCTGTCCGTCTATGTGGTCTGTATCGTCCTGTTGGCCACGCTTACCGGTTGGTTCTTCGGTTCGGAATGGGGTGCCTACATATGCAACTGCCAGCTCTGATCTCCCGTGTCTCCCTCGCGGCCGCCGCTCTCTTCCTGGCCGGCTGCGGCAAACAGGCGGAGACCGCCGCCCCCAGCTCGCTGCTGGTCCTGGTCCCCTGCGGCATGGAACGGCCCTTCGACGAGTTGGCCACGGTCTTCGAGCAGAAGCACCCCGGCCTCGATGTGCGGATCGAACTCGAAGTGGCCCATGCCATGGCCAAACGGGTGATCGACGGGGCCCGCCCCGACGTGGTAGTTTCCCCTGGCGGGGTCGAGCTTGAACCGCTGATTGACGGCAACTTCGTCGCCCAGGATGCGCCGGTCCGGTTCGGGGTCTACGACCTGATGCTCTTCACCCCCCGCGCCAACGAGGGCAAGGTCACCGACATGGAGAGCCTGCTGCAGGATTCGGTGAAGGTCATCGCCGTGGCCGATCCCGAGAAGACCTCCATCGGCCGGTTCACCAAGGAAGCCCTGGTGAAGAAGGGACTCTGGGACAAGCTCCAGAGCAAGATCGTCATCACCGGCAGCGCCAGCGACACCTACGCCCATGTCTCCCGCGGCAAGGCCGATGCCAGCTTTGCCTACCGCTCCTGCCCGCTCAAGACCGCGCCCGACAAGCTGGAGTACTCCCGGGTACGGGTACTGGAGGAAGTCCCCCAGGATCTGTATGGTCCGGCCTATGCCACAGCTGCCGTCCTGACCCAGTCGCCGAACCCCGCCCTGGCGAAGGAATTCGTCGGCCTGCTCGTTTCCGACGAAGGACAGGGCATATTCCGCAAGTACGATCTGCCTTCCCTGGGGAAGGATGCGAAGTGACCCACGTCAGCAACAGGAGACTTTCGCCATGAACATCCGTACCACTAGCGCCTGGATTCTCGCCCTCGGCCTCGGCCTCGCCGTGACAGGCTGTGGCAAGAAGGAACAGACGGCCGATGTGGCCCCGCCCCAGGCCGAGACGGCCACCGATCCCGTCCAGTACTGCGACTTCGTCGGCGGTCCCGAGAATGCCCCCGTGCAAGTGGTTGGCTACTATCCCGGCGAGCACCCCGAGACCCTCGCGGTCCTCAAGGAACTGCTCACCAGCTATCCCGACAAGGTGCATGTGCAGATCGTCGACTGGCGCCGCGAGGAAGGCCGCAAGTTGCGCGACGCGGCGGGCCTGAGCTGCGCGGGCGTCACCATCAACGGCAACAACGTGCTGAAAATCGACCACGACGGCAAGGTTGACTCGGTGGCCTTCACCCGCGGCCTGACCAAGGGCGACTGGACCGTCGAGGATCTGAAGGCCGCCGTCGACCAGGAGCTGGCCAAGGCCGCCGCCCGATGAGTGCGCCGGTCGAGCTGGTCCTGGTACACCGCGACCCGCCGTGCAAAAAATGCCTGACCACCAAGGCGATTCTGACCGAGGCCGCCGCCGAGAGCGGGGTCGAGACTAGCTTCCGCGAGGTCTTCATGGGCACCCCCGAAGCCGCCCCTTACGGGGTCGTCGTCAGTCCCATGGTCCTGATCAACGGCAAGGCCGCCTCGGCGGGCTTCACCCCCCTCAAGTCGGCACTAGTCAACGCGATCCGCAAGGAAGCCGGGGTCTAGGTAACCGCCAAGGCGCCAAGAACGCCAAGGAAAGACCAAGAAGAAACAAGAACGCGGCGTATGGCCCGCCTGCTGCGGGCCGTATGCCGCTTTTTCTTTGTCCTCTTGGCGTCCTTGGCGCCTTGGCGGTTCCCCCGGGTCGGACTATCTTTGTTCCCACACTCCGTCGCTGCCGGAACCCGTCATGGAACGCCTTCACTACTTCATCCGCCGCCTGCTGCTGACGATTCCGACCTTTCTGGCGATCACCCTGCTCTGCTTCGGGATTGCCCAGTTGGTGCCGGGCGGGCCGGTGGAGCAGCTCACCCGCCAGATGATGGGGGGAGCGGGCACGGGCGAGTCGGGGCCGCTCTCCGCCGCCGGCCCCGCCGTCTCCGAGAAGCAGCGCGAGGAGATCCGCAAGTATTTCGAGTTCGACCGCCCGCTGGTCGTCCGCTACTACCACTGGCTGGTACGGGACCGCATCGGCATGCTGATGCCCTCCTTCAAGTACAAGAAACCCGCCTGGGAGGTCATCCAGCGGCGGTTGCCGGTCTCGCTGGTCTTTGGGCTAACCGGGTTCCTGCTCTCCTATCTGGTCTGCATCCCGCTGGGCATCTCCAAGGCACTCCGCCACGGGAGCCCCTTCGACATGGCTTCCAGCACCGTGGTCTTCGTCGGCTATGCGGTTCCCGCCTTCGCCTTCGGCATGGTGCTCAAGATGCTTCTCTGCGGCACCACGGAAGGCCTCTGGAACCTCTTTCCCATCGGCGGATTCCATTCCGACAACTTCGACACCCTGCCCTTCTGGCAGCAGGTGCATGACATCGCGGCCCACATGGCTCTCCCCCTGCTATGCTACGTCATCGGCAACTTCGCCGTGCTGACCCTGATGATGAAGAACTCGCTGCTGGAGCAGATCGGTGCCGACTACGTGCGTACCGTCTACGCCAAGGGCGGCAGCTCCGCCCGCGCCATCTGGGGCCACGCCCTGCGCAACGCCCTGATCCCCATCGCCACCGGGTTCGGCAGCATCTTCACCGTCATGTTCGCGGGATCGGTCATCATCGAACGGCTCTTCGACATCCCCGGCATGGGCCGACTCAGCCTGGACGCCATCGGCAGCCGCGACTACGCCGTCTTCATGGGCATCGTCGCCCTCACCTCCATCCTCGGCCTGATCGGCAACATCTTCTCCGACTTCTGCTACGTCCTCATCGATCCCCGGATCGACTTCGAGAAGTAGCCATCCCGATCACGCCTTCCCCGTGGCCGGAACGTCCTCGTTCCGGGCCTTCCCCACCGGAGCCAGCGGCTCCGGCCACGGAATGCCTGGTGTCGGCGCTGGCATCGGCGGGGCGATCCCCTATTGTACCGACTTCGCCACCGGCCACCCGGCCGGGGCAATGCGAGGATTCCTTCCGCACTACGGAGGCGATGTTCCCATGGTCAAGATCGCGATCATCGGCGGTTCCGGTCTCGAAGACCCGCAGATTCTGCAGGATCCCCAAGTTCTCAACGTCACCACGCCCTACGGTCCCCCCAGCTCCCCGATCACCTGCGGGCGCATCGGCGGCGTCGAGGTGGCGATCCTCTCCCGGCATGGGCGCGACCACCATCTGCCTCCCACCCATGTCCCCAACCGGGCCAACATCCAGGCCATCAAGGACCTCGGCTGCACCCATATTCTCGCCACCACGGCGGTGGGCTCCCTGCAGGAGGAGATCGGCCGGGGCGATCTGGTCATCATCGATCAGTTCATCGATTTCACCCGCCACCGGCAGGTGACCTTCCACGACGATTTCAGCGGTGGCATGCGCCACACGGCCATGGCCGAGCCCTTCGACAAATCCCTCCGCGACTATCTCGCCGCCGCCGCCGCCGAACTGAGCCTCAAGGTTCATCGCCGGGGCACGGTGGTTACCATCGAGGGACCCCGCTTCTCCACCCGTGCCGAGTCCCACATGTTCCGGGCCTGGGGTGCGGACATCATCAACATGTCCACCGCACCCGAGGCGGCCCTGGCCAACGAGGCCGGCATCCCCTACGCCGCCGTAGCCATGAGCACCGACTACGATTGCTGGAAGGAGGACGAGGCACCGGTCACCTGGGAGGCCGTCCTTGAGATTTTCCACCAGAACGCGGCCAACGTGAAGAACCTGCTGGTCAAGGCCATTCCCGCCATCGCCAAGGGCACCCCGCCGCCCGCCCTGGACGACGCCACGCGGGACGAGATCAAGAGCATGTTCCGCACGGTACCGAACTTCCCCATCCCCGGGGTCATGTTCCGCGACGTCACCACCCTCATCAAGAACCCGCGCGGCCTGAAGCTCGTCACCGAGGCCTTCGCCGACCGCTACCGGGACCGGAACGTGGACGCGGTCGCGGGGATCGAGAGCCGCGGCTTCGTGCTCGGCAGCGTGCTGGCGCACGCCCTCGGAGTCGGGTTCGTCCTGTTGCGCAAGCCCGGCAAGCTGCCTGCCGACATCGAGCGGGTGGAATACACCACCGAGTACTCCACCGACGCCATCGAGGTCCATCGCGACGGCATCGAGGCGGGCCAGCGGGTGCTGGTCGTGGACGACCTTATTGCGACCGGTGGCACCGCCCTGGCCGCCTGCCAGCTCGTCGAGAAGCTTGGCGGCAAGGTGGTCGAGTGCGCTTTCGTCGTGGACCTGCCCGATCTGGGCGGGGCGGACAAACTGCGCGAGGCGGGGTACAAGCCTTTCCATCTGGTCGAGTTCGAGGGCGAATAGGAGCCACCCATGAAGGTCGACGGCATCCCCTACCGCACCATTTGGCCGGCGGCGGACGATCCCGGCGTGGTCGAGATCATCGATCAACGCCATCTGCCCCACCGCTTTGTCATCGAGCGCCTTGCTTCCGTGAACGAGGTCGCCATCGCCATCCGCGAGATGCATGTGCGCGGAGCCGGGCTGATCGGGGCCACGGCTGGCTGGGGCATGTACCTCGCCGCCCGCGAAGCCGCCGATGTCGCCGGCTTGCGCGCCTTTGGCGACCAGCTCAAGGCCACCCGGCCCACCGCCGTCAATCTCGCCTGGGCGGTGGACCGCCAGCTCGCCGTCCTCGAACCCATCGTCGGGCAGCAGGCCCGAGTCGAAGCCGCCCGCGAGTTGGCCATGACCATCGCCGACGAGGATGCCGAATGCTGCCGTCGGCTGGGCCAGCACGGCCTCGAACTCATCCGCGAAATCGCCGCCCGCAAGGGGGGAAAGCCGGTCAATGTCCTCACCCACTGCAACGCGGGTTGGCTTGCCTTTGTCGACCACGGTTCCGCCACCGGCCCCATCTATGCCGCCTTCGAGGCGGGCATCCCCATCCATGTGTGGGTGGACGAGACCCGGCCCCGCAACCAGGGCGCCCGGCTCACTGCCTGGGAGCTGGGGCAGCACGGCGTGCCCCATACCATCATCGCCGACAACACCGGCGGCCACCTCATGCAGCACGGTCTGGTAGACCTTGTGATCGTGGGAGCCGACCGGGTCACCTACACCGGTTTCGCCGCCAACAAGATCGGCACCTATCTGAAGGCCTTGGCTGCCGCCGACAACGGCGTGCCCTTCTATGTCGCCCTGCCCTCGTCCACCTTCGACTGGACCATGCAGGACGGCATCCGCGAGATTCCCATCGAACAGCGCGGCAACGAGGAGGTGAAGTACATGGACGGGGTCACGGCAGATGGCCGGATCGAAGAGGTGCTCGTCACCCCGCCGGGCAGCCCCGCCGCCAACTACGGCTTCGACGTCACGCCCCCCCGGCTCATCACCGGGCTCATCACCGAGCGCGGCATCATCCGTCCTGCCGATGAGAAAACCATCCTGGCCGCCTTCCCCGAGAAGCGGAGCTAGTCAGCCTTGCCATCGCTGGAGTTGGGCGCTAGATTTGGCTTCCCCATAGTTCGGGCGGACAATATGGGAACCTCGGGCGTTCTTGCGTGACCAAACGTGTTCAGCCCCGCGTCCGCCACTCCTGTACAGTATTGTTTCAAGCCGACGTTCTGAAGGAACGAGACTAGATGAAAGATACGGGTCGGCCCTTCACCCTAAGCTGGATTGCTGCCCTGATCGGGTTCGGTCTGGAACTGGCGGCAGTGTTTCTCGGCAACGCCGCGAACTCGACGACGATGGCTTGCGGCTATCTTGCCACTGGCATGGTCATGGTGATGGCCCTCTTCGCGCTGGGGCGGACCCGCCTCGAGAAGCGGCGCCAGATCGAGTCGGAGCAACTGGAGGAATACCGGCGCACCCACGGGGCGACCGAGCTGTTCGACGACGCCGACGAGGCGGTGCGCCTCGCCGCCCGCGCCAGCGAGCAGTACGTGAAGTACTTCGTGCCGACCGTGACGGTCATCGTCGGGGGTCTGCTCATCCTGCGCGTATGGATGCGCTGGTACGCCTGGGACCGCCTCATGGTCTTCCCGTTGGCGGAACGGCCGCTGGCCATGGGTGCCATCTCGATGGCCCTCTTCATCGGCTCGATCATCGCCAGCAGCTACTTCGTCGGCGTGTCCCGGGAGCATGGCTGCCGGTGGTTGCGCCCCGCCGGGTCCTGGATGTTCTTCGCCGGGCTCATCTTCCTGGCCAATTCCGGGGTCATGGCCTGCGAGCATTTCCAGAAATGGGCGGACGTGATCGACCTGCGCGTGGCCCGGGTGGCGGCCGTCATCCTCCTGGTTCTTGGCGTGGAACTGCTCTTCAGTGTCGTCATCGAGTTCTACCGGCCCCGCATTCCCGGTGAACAGGAGCGGCCGATCGCCGAGAGCCGCCTGCTGGCCCTCTTCACCGAGCCGGGCGGCGTCGCCCGCAACATCGCGGCCAGCCTGGACTACCAGTTCGGCTTCCAGGTCTCCGAGGCCCGGTTCTACCGCTTCCTGGAACGCACCATCGTCCCGGCCGTTCTGCTGCTGCTACTCCTCCTCTGGGCCCAGACTTGCCTGGTCGTGGTGAAAGAGGACGAGAACGGCCTCCGCGAGCACTTCGGCAAGGTGGCCCGGGAGCCACTGGTGGCCGGTGTCTACTTCAAATGGCCGACCCCCTTCGAGCGTATCCACCGCTTCCCCGTACACCAGGTCCAGAAAATTGGCCTGGGCTACACGGACGACGAGGATCCGCAACAGCCCACCAACGCGCACCGAGTCATCGTCTGGTCGGTCCAGCACCGCAAAGAGGAGACCAAGTACATCGTGGCCAGCAAACTGGCCAAGGGGACCGACAGCGGCGGGCAGAACGACGCGAAGGCCCCGGTTAGCGTGTATTCGCTCAGCGCCGATGTCCCCCTCTATTTCCGGGTGAAGAACCTCTACCAGTACATGTATGGCTATCAGACCGGGTTCGACGAAGTCAATCAGCGTCCCGTCTATGGTGCCAGCGAGGCACTCCGGAACATCGCCTCCCGCGAACTGGTCGACTACCTGTCGGCCGTGGACTTCTTTTCCATCCTGACCGGAGGGCGCGAGAAGGGGGCGGAGTTTCTGAAGACGCGCATCCAGCGGGAAGCCGACCAGCAGGGCCTGGGCATCGAGGTGGTGTTCGTCGGCCTCCAGGGAATCCATCCCCCGGTCGAAGTCGGTGCCAAGTACGACCAGGTCGCGGCTTCCAGCGAGGAGCGGGAGGAGATCATCCTCAAGGCCGACTCCTACAGCATCCAGAAGGTCCTGCGGGCCCAGGGCGACCAGGCCCGCATTGTCGGCGAAGCCGAGAGCTACCGGGCCCAGCAGATGAGCGAGCCCATCGCCATCGCCAACCGGTTCACCAAGCAACTGCTCGGCTACCGGAACTGCCCCCAGGTCTTCATCCTCTACTCCCTGCTCGACGTGATGGAGAACGAGGGCAACCAGGCCCGCAAGTTCGTCGTGGCGGCCGACACCGGCCGCCAGGTCTACATTCTCGACCTGCTCGACAAACTGAGCAGCGGCCTGCTCGACCTCCCCGTGAACGGACAGGCGAACCAGAACGACGAAAACAAGAATAACTAGCCACTATCCAGCTTGTTCCGGAGACCCCTACCGATGGCGAAGAAAAGTGAGTTGATGCGGCACTGGCCAATCATCGTCCTGGCCCTGGTGGTGCTGGGCATTTTCCTGGCCGCCTGCGTGACCTTCCAGGTCCAGGAGTACGAGACCGCGATCGTCAAGACCTTTGGCGAGGCCCGCAAGAATGCCGACGGCACGGTCAAGATCTACGATCCGGGCCTCCACTTCCGTTGGCCCGCCCCCATCGACGACGTGTGGCGGCACGACAAGCGCATCCAGGCCTACGAACTGGAAACGGGCCGGGTGGAACAGATCCAGAGCAACGACGACTACATGGTCGTCGTCACCACCTTCGTGCTCTGGCGGGTGGGTGATGCCGGCCTCTTCATGCGGGCGGTCTCCAACACCAACGAGGCCGAGCGGAAGCTCGACGATCTCGTGCGCAACAGCCGCAACATCGTCCTCGGCCGCCACAACCTCTCCCAGCTTATCCAGGTTCGCGACCTGGGTGAACTCGCCAATCCCGAGAACGACGAACTTGGCAAGCTGGAGAAGGAAATCCTCGACGACGTGAGCCCCCGGGCCCTCCGTGATTTTGGCATCGACGTTGTCCATGTGGGCATCAAGCACCTCGGCTTCCCGGCAGAAGTCACTCGCAAGGTCTTCGACCGGATGATCGCCGAGCGCGACCGCAAAGTCCGCGAGCACATCGCCGAGGGCGAGAGCCGCGCGGTCGAGATCAAGGCGGAAGCGGATCGCAAGGCGCGGGACATCCGCACCACCGCCGAGGCCAAGGCCAAGGGCATCCGGGCCGAGGGTGACGAAGCCGCCGCCAAGGCCTTTGCCGCCTTCGCCGAGAACCCCGAACTGGCCAGCTTCCTCCGCAAGCTCGAATCCCTGCGCAAGACGCTGAGCGACAAGACGACGCTCGTGCTCGACACCAACACCCCCCCCTATGACATGCTGAGCGCCGACGCCCTCAAGTTCGCCACCGAACAGGCCAAGCAGGCGGAGCAGAAGGACGCCGCGAAATGAGTGAGGTCCCCGCCAGAACCGCAAGCGGCGAGCAGGCAGGGTCCGGGCTTCAGTCCCTGGTGAAGACCCTCCAGGTCCTCTTTTTCCTGCTCCGCATCACGATTATCATCATCTTCGTCTGGCTGCTCTTCAGCGGCGTGTTCTTCGTCGACGAGCAGGAAGAGGCGATGCTGTTCCACTTCGGCAAGCTCACTTCCCGCGTGATCGATCCGGCCCAGGGCCCCACCAGTCTCCTGACCAGTGGCCGCTGGTACTGGGCCTGGCCCTACCCCATCGACACGGTCAAGCGCATCCCCGCCCGCAAGTCCATCACGGTCAGCACGGAAGGGCACTTCTGGCCCCCCATCAACCGGAACGCGACCGACGCCGCCACCGCCAGCATCAAGACCGAGACCCTGGAGCCCGGCCAGGGCGGCTACCTGCTGACCTACGACGCCAACATCATCCACGCCGAGTGGTCGGTCACCTTCCGGCCCAAGGATGCCAAGAGCTACTATCTCGATTTCTTCCAGGATCCCGCCGTCAGCGAGAAGAAGCGCGATATCGGGATGCAGCGTGGAATCGAGGCGGTGATCCGAGACCTCCTGGAGAACGCCGTGCTGGCCGAAACCAGCCAGTGGGACGCCGAGGATGTCATCCGCGGATCGCGCACTGTCCGGGACGCGAAGGACGAGGAGGTCGTGGAGACCCTCCAATCCAACGTCACCAACCGACTCATCCGGCTGGTCGATGAACTGCACATCGGCATCGAGGTCCAGCAGGTGAATCTGGTGGACCGCCAGCCTCCCCTGGCCACCGCTGCGGCCTTCCAGCAGGTCAGCGGCGCGGCCCAGACCCGCGACGAACTGGTCCGCGGCGCGGAAGCCTATGCGGCCCAGGAAGAGAGCCGCGCCGTCGGCGAGGCCCGGCGGATCGAGGAGGAGGCCATCGCCTACCGGACCCGCATCGTCGAATCCCTGGAGGCCGACCGCAAGTACTTCGAGGCCATGCTGGTCGAGTTCCGCAAGAACCCCGACACGATGCTGACCTCCCTCTACTCGGAGGCCCTGCGCGACATTCTGGCCCAGGTCCAGAAGAAGTACATCCTGCACACCAGCGCCAATGGCGAGCAGGAACTGCGCCTCCAGATCGGACCCGAGAAGCCCAGAGCGGCAAACACGGCCAGTACCGGCAGCGACCAATAGGCACCCGGCCCGAACTACGGAATCCATTGATGCTTGCAGAGAACCTCAGCGAAACGTTCACGGCCCGTAGGCACGGTGACGGCAAGTCCAGCCGGAGCGATGCCATCCGCATGGCGTTCTGCCTGCTCGGGGGTATTCTGGTCTTCAACTCCTGGCTCGCCACCAAGTACTTTGCCTCCGCCATCGACGCCGAAGCCGCCCAGCTCAGCGCCGCCATCGGGGCGATCATTCTGAGCGCGCCGATCTTCGTCTCCGCCGTGCGCGACCTGCTCCGCGGCAAGGTGTACATGAACGAACTGGTGACCCTGGCCCTCATCGCCGCCTTCTCGGCCGGTGACTATATCACGGCTGGCGCCGTGGCCTTTTTCATGGTCATCACCATCGCCATCGAGCATCGCACCGCCGTCGGTGCCGAAGCCTCCATCGAGTCCCTCATCCGCCTCACTCCCCGCCGCGCCCGCCGTCTCGCGGACGGCGCGGAAGAGGACGTGGACGTGCTGGATCTCAAGGTCGGCGACATCTGCCGGGTCCGCCCGGGCGAGAACCTCCCGGCCGACGGCGTTGTGGTCAGCGGCACGAGCAGCATCAACCAGGCCTCGATCACCGGTGAGTCCCTGCCCGCCGACAAGGGCGAGAAGGACGAGGTCTACGCCGGTACCACCAACCTTACCGGCCTGATCGACATCCGGGTCACCCGCGTGGGCACCGACACGACCCTCGGCAAGGTGAAGGACCTGATCCTGGCCGCGGAGCACTCCAAGACCCCGGTCATGCGCATGATCGACCGCTACGTGGGCTACTACACGCCCACCATCCTGATGGTTGCGGCCATGGTCTTCTTCTTCACTCGCGACCTCAACCGCGTGATCGCCGTACTGGTCATGTCCTGCCCCTGCGCTCTGGTGCTCGCCACCCCCTCGGCCATCATCGCCGCCATCGCGTCCGCCTCGCGCCTCGGCATCCTCATCAAGGACGTGGCCCACATCGAGCTGGCCGCCAAGATCCGGGCCGTGGTCTTCGACAAGACGGGAACCCTCACTGAGGGCAACCTCGAAGTCGCCCGCCTGAAACCCGCCGAAGGCGTGGAGCTGGCCGAGCTACTCCAGGTCGCCACCTCCACCGAGTACCACAGCAACCACCCCGCCGCCGCCGCGCTCAAGCGCCTCGCCAAGGAAGCGGGCATCGCCTGGGAAGACCCCGACCGCTACACGGAAGTGGCGGGCAAGGGCGTCGAAGCGACCTATGCGGGCAGCGTCTGCCGCGTCGGCCGCCAGAGCTGGCTCCAGGAGTGCGGACTCGACACCCACGCCGTGAGCGCCGGGCTGGAAGAGGACGACACCGCTGGCATGAGCGTGGTCTTCGTCTCGTGCGACGAGCGCGTGCTGGGTTGGATCGGTCTGCGCGACGCCATCCGCTCCGTCGCCAAGGAAGCCATTTCGCAGTTGCGTGAACTCGGCGTCGGCAAGTGCTGCATGGTTACCGGCGATATCGAGCGCGTGGCCCAGCTCGTCGGCGGCAAGATCGGCGTCACCGAGATCCAGGCGAGCTGCCTGCCCCAGGACAAGGTGACCTTCGTCGAGAACCTAAAGGCCCAGGGCGACCTGGTGGCGGTCGTTGGCGACGGCGTCAACGACGGCCCCGCCCTGGCGGCTGGTGACATCGGTATCGCCATGGGAGCCATCGGCAGCGACGTGGCCGTCCAGAGTGCCTCCGTCGCCCTCATGAACAACGACCTCCGCCGTATCCCCTTCTTCATCTCCCTCGCCCGCCGCACCCGCCTGCTGATGAACCAGAATCTGGCAATCGGCCTCGGCTTTATTGTTCTCGGTCTCTATTTCTCGACACTTGGCTATATTAACGCGGTCGTGGCTGCCGTGCTGCACAGTCTGGGCTCCCTGCTCATTCTCTTCAACAGCGCCCGGCTGGTCCGTACCGGCGAGGAACTCCAGACCCAGGATTCCGCAGCCGCTTCCAGAAATGTGAACGGATAAGGTTCGAAACTATGCCCGAGACTACCGCTACCGTCGGCACCGCCACCGCCGCCCCCGTTGCGCCGGGCCAACCAGTCGTCGAAGCCGTCGGTCTGTGCAAGATCTTCCGGGATTTCTGGGGACGCCCGAAGGCCCGCGCCGTGAACGGGATCGACTTCACCGTCCGGCAGGGGCAGGTCTTCGGCCTCCTCGGCCCCAACGGTTCGGGCAAGTCCACCACCGTGAAGATGATCCTCGGCCTGCTCTACCCCACCCGGGGCAAGCTCGAGGTCTTCGGCTCGGCCCCCACCGATGTGCAGACCAAGCACCGGATCGGCTACCTGCCCGAAGAGACCTACCTCTACCGCTATCTCACCGCCCGCGAGACCCTCGATTTCTTCGGCGCGCTCTTCGGCCTCTCCCCCACCGAGCGCAAGAACCGCATCGAGCAGTTGCTGGAGATGGTCGGCTTGGCCAACTCCTTCAACCGGCCGGTCGGCGAATTCTCCAAGGGCATGGCCCGCCGCATCGGCCTGGCCCAGGCTCTGGTGAACGATCCCGACCTGGTGATCCTGGACGAGCCCACCAGCGGCCTCGACCCCATCGGTTGCCGCGAGGTGAAGGACGTCATCCGCCTCCTCGCCCAGCGCGGCAAGACCGTCATCCTGTGCAGCCATCTCCTGGCCGACGTCCAGGACGTCTGCGACGAGGTGGTCGTGCTCTACGGCGGCAAGGTCCGCACCAGCGGCAACCTTTCCGATATCCTGACCGTCTCCGAGCAGACCCGCATCACCAGCCCCCGGCTGGACCCCGCCACCCTCGACGCGGTCCAGGCCCTGATCCGCGAGCGGGTCGGCAAAGGCGATATCAGCGTGGACCATCCCACGATGGATCTGGAAGACTTCTTCCTCGAGGTCGTCCGGCAGGCCCGCGAGGCCAGCGTCGAGACGGCGGGCGTGCAGTCGGGTGGCCGGATCGCCCCCTACCTCCAGGGCGGCGAGGAGACCGCGCCAGCCGATGCCAACCAGTTGCTGGCCGCCCTCAACGCCAGCCGGGCGGAGCCCGTGGCTCCGGCCCCCTCTCCCGAGCCCCCGGCCGAAGCTCCGGCGGTGGATGTCAGCCGCCTCCAGAAGCTCAGTTCCGACGAACCGGCACCGGTCGCCCCCCCCAGCGCCGAACAGCGCCAGGAGCAGGAGGCCAAACGCCTGCAGGAGGCCGAGACGGCCCAGCGCAGCGAAGCCAACGAACGGCTCAAGGATCTGCTCGGCGACAAGGGCAAAGGCAACTAGACCCGATTTCCCTTCCCTCAGGAACCGTTTCTGAAGTGCTTGGAGCTAGGAGTGCGCGCGACGCGCACGAAGTAGGAGTATGACACCTGTGGCAACCGCGAACACGAACAGCACGAACCGCAAAAACGCCCCCACTGGCCTCGCCTCGTTGGACAACGCACATCCCGAAATCAGCCACTGGATCCGGCGGGTTCTGCTGGTGGTGATCGCCGTTCTGGCGGTGATTCTGGTCGTGCGGCAGGTCCGCGCCTCCCATGACGCCAGCACCGCCAAGGCCTATGCGGCTCTGGCCAATGCCGTCACCTTCGAGGACTTCGAGCGGGTCGCGGCGGACTTCGCCGGGACCACTGTCGCCCAGCAGGCCCAGTTGGCCGCCGCCAAGGACCTCTTCGCCCAGGGCAACTATCCTCTCGCGGCCGATCGTTTCGCCGCCGCCGCCGCCAGTGGCAACGAAATCCTCTCCCTCCAGGGCACCCTCGGCCAGGCCGCCGTCTGCGAGGTCCTTGGCCAGCAGGACGCGAGCCAGCTTCCCAAGGCCATCGAGTTCTTCAAGACCGCCGGTGGCAAAGCCGCCACTCTCGGCCAGACCAGCGCCCAAGTCGATGCCATGCTCGGGCAGGTCCGCTGCTACCGTCAGAGCGGCGATGCCACCAAGAGCCAGGAACTGTTGGATGCCGCCAAGAAGCTCATCGCCCCCTTGGGCAAGAACAAGGGCGACGCGAGCGAGTTCAGTGCCCTCAACCGCGAGGTAAGCGGGGCCGAGGACGCTCTCGCCGCCTACGCCCTGGCCGAAGCTGCACCCGTTTCTGCCGAACCCACTCCGGCCCCGGCGGAGCCCGCGCCGGCGGAGAAGGCGGCGAACTAGCCCCGGCACCCGCCCCCATTCCTCCTGTCCAGTCACCAAGGGGTGCCTGCTCCGTTGCGGCACCCCTTGTCTGTTGAAGGCCATGCCATGTCGAACTCCACCAACTACGTCTGCACCCTTACCCTGGAGCAGATCGAGCAGTTCCGCCAGGCTCTGGTGGACCGGAACTGGAGCTTCGCCGAGGCCCCCTATGCCTGCTGGCAGGCCAAGCAGGACAAGACCAGCATCGTGGCCTACTGCTCGGGCAAGGTGACCGTGCAGGGCCGGGGAACCCCAGACATCATCCAGTTCGTGCTGGAGCCCTACATCCTCCACGAGGCCCGTTACGGCTACGAGAACGATCTCGCCGAAGTGGAGAACCCCCAGATGTTCGAGCCCCATGCGGGCATCGACGAAAGCGGCAAGGGCGACTACTTCGGCCCCCTGGTCATCGCCGCCGCCTACGTCGAGAAGGAAACCGCCCGCCGCCTGCTCGAGATCGGCGTCACCGACTCCAAGGCCATCAAGAGCGACCGCCGTATCGCGGATATCGCCCAG
Source organism: Victivallales bacterium (assembly GCA_003245525.1). Taxonomy (GTDB): domain Bacteria; phylum Verrucomicrobiota; class Lentisphaeria; order Oligosphaerales; family Lenti-02; genus Lenti-02. The sequence continues at coordinate 48,122 of QKCY01000601.1, forward strand.
GAGACCATCTCCCTCCTACGCGGCCAGTTCGCCCTCATCACCATCGGTCCCGAAGCCTACAACCGCATGTACGCCAAGATCGGCAACGTCAACCGCATGCTGGCTTGGGGCCATGCCCAGGCTTTGGAGAATCTCCTGGAGAAAGTGCCCACCTGCCCCCGCGCCATCTCCGACCAGTTCGGCCGCAAGGAGACCGTGATCCGCGCCCTCAAGGAACGCGGACGCGCCATCGAGCTCGAACAGCGGACCAAGGCCGAGGCCGACATCGCCGTGGCCGCCGCCTCGATTCTGGCCCGCCACGAGTTCGTTCGCCGCCTCGAAATGCTGGGCAAGACAGCCGGTCACCCCCTCCCCAAGGGCGCGGGGTCCCATGTCCTTGCCCTGGCCAAGGACTTCGCGGCGGACGGCGGCCAAGAACGTCTCGGCAAGATCGCCAAGCTCCACTTCCGCACCACCCGCCAAGCCCTCGGTCTGCCCGACGAGGACGGCGAGGAATAGCATCCTTCCTTTGGGAGCGCCGAGCACCAGCTCGGCGGTATCCGACCCGCTGCGGCATCCCACTCGCCGAACTGGTGCTCGGCGTTCCCAGGACGAAGCCCAGCCAACCCCACTGAGTTGAGCTCGGACTCACAGGTGGCAGTCCAGAGGTGGCGCTATACGTCCAGTTCCCGCGCCCAGGGAATGGAGTCCATCGCCCCAGGACGGGTCACGCTCAGCCCCGCCGCTTCGCTGGCATAGGCAAGCGCTTCGGCAGCCGTCTTTCCAGCCAGGTCGGCCGCCAGGAAGTAGCCGATGAAGGTGTCGCCCGCCGCCGTGGTATCCACGGGCTTGTGGGCCGAGGCGGGCTGGAAG
>QKCY01000390.1 GCA_003245525.1 Victivallales bacterium
AGTCGTCGATCAGGTCGCACATGGCCCAATAGGAGGCCCGGACGAGGCGGCGGTCCCGGTCGGTCATGGCGTCCCATGCCAGCCTCCGCTCGAGCCCGTACCCGCCCCGCTCGCTGTCATAGCGTTGCCAACGGGGCTTGTCCGCCAACTCGCCCTCGCGGCGCGTGGGCAGGGGGATGTCATCGAGCTGGGGCAGGTAGCGCTCCAGGTAGGCGCGCGGGGCATCGAAGCTGTGATGCGGGTCGAACAGGTTGACCGAGAACAGCCAGGGCTGCCCCGTCTGCGCCTGAGCGCGGGCGAAATCGGCAAACTTGGCCGCGCACCAGGCCGTCTGGCTGGTCTCGCCGGTCATGGCGTGGCTGATGCAGCGGGATTCGCCGCTCGGTTCGTTGCGGAACTCCAGGCCCTGTTCCGCCAGCCAGTCCCAGTACTCGTTGGCGGCGGGTCTCATGGGCCCGTTGTGGTGCGACCAGTGGAACACGGCATAGCCGTCGTCGATTCGGGATTCGATTCCCCCCGGCCCCAGGTGGCTCGGATGGCAGGCGCGCAGATGGAGTTTGCCGGCCAAGCCGCAGGTGTAGCCGGCCTCGGCCAGGAGCCGGGTCACCAGCACCTCGCGGTCCGGGATATCCGCCCCGTTTTGCCGTCCCAGGCAAGTACGCGGATAGCGACCGGTGAGAAAGGCCGCCCGGCTGGGGGTGCAGACCGGGCTCTGGCTGAACGCCAGGTCGAACCGGGTCCCCTCCTGGGCCAACCGGTCCAAATGGGGCGTATGGACGAAGGGGTTGCCGTAGCAGCCCAGAGTGTCGAAGCGTTGTTGGTCGGTACAGATCCAGAGGATGTTGGGTCGGGGCATCGGTTCTACTCTTCGGTTGGCGGAGCTTGGCGGGTGGTGAGGGCGGGGAGGTACTTCTCCCGCGCCAACCGCCAGAAGACCAGGAAGAAGGCGGTGAGCGGGATCGCCAGAACCATACCGAGGATGCCGCCGATGGCCGTGCCCCAGAAGAAGACGGAGAAGATGATGAGCATGGGGCTCATCCCGGTCTTGTCCCCCATCACGCGGGGCGTGAAGACATAGTCGCAGAGCAGTTGCCCGATCACGAACACGACGGCGCAAAGCAGAATCAGCGTGCCGCCGCCACCGTCCTGGAAATAGGCCAGGGGCAGAACCGTGAGGATGCCCAGGATGGTCCCCAAGTAGGGGATGATGTTGAGCAGGCCCAGAACGAGGCCGAACACAATCCCGAAGCGGAGCCCCACCACGGCAAAACCGATGGCGAGAACCACGCCCAGGAGCAGCCCGATGATGATCTGGCCCCGGAAGAAGGAGATGAGGATCTCGCTGAACTGGCGAGCGAGGAAAACCAGATCCTCGCGCCGTTCCTTGGGCACGAAACTGAGCTGCCGGTCCACGTCGTGCCACACATCCCGCTTTCCCTTGAGCAGGAAGAACAGGTAGACCGGAATGATCGAGTAGGCGGCGACCTTGCCGAACAGGCTGCCGAAGAACCCGCCCACTGAGCCCACCGTCGCCTGGAGGCCAGCCAGGGCCTTTTTCAGAACCCCGGAGTTCTTGGCCAGCAGATTCTGGAGGTACTGGTCCGGAGACTCGCCGAGGCTCTCCCGCAGCCAATCCCAGAGCGCGGGGGCCGACTGGCGGATGAACAGGAGTAGCTTCTCCCGGAGCGTGGGCGCATAGCGGACGAAGTCCCGGATCTGCTCGATGATGATCGGGACCAGGATGATGGTCCCCGCCGCGACCGTGGTCACGACCAGCACATAGAGCAGCACGATCGCCTGGGTGCGACTCATGTGCAGGCGGGTCTCGCAGAACCCGATGATCGGTTGCAGCAGCGTGGCCAGGATCGCCGCGATGGCCAAGGGCAGAAGGACATCCTGGAAAGCCCCCACGAACCGGCGCAACAGATAGAGCAGGCAGAACACGGCGGCAACCACCACCACGGCAGCCAAGGCGGTGGTCCCGGCGGCAACGATCCGCTTCTGGATGGGGGAGAGCAGGGCAGGTTCGGTGTCGGCCATGGTGTGTCACCCCTCTTGAATGACGGCGCGAAGGAATGAGAACACCATACTCCCCTTTCCCCGTTCCGTCACGGACCCGCCCAATCCCGACCGGACAAGTGGCGTTTCTCCGAACCGCAGGACACAGTAGGGGGATTCCCTTGCTGCCGACCAGGTAACGGAGCCATCGCCATGTCCTTGCCAGCCGCCTTGCGCCGTGCCGCGCTGTTTGCCCTCCTGCCCTTTTCCTGTCTGTGGGCGGCCACGCCTGCGGAGCAGGTCCAGGATCTGCTGGCCAAAACCGGCTTCTCCGGCGGGCTGGTGGTGCAGATCGGTTGCGGCGAGGGCGACCTGTTGGCGGAGCTGGGCCAACGGGAGAATGTGATGGCCATCGGCCTGACCGACGATGCCGGGGCCGTGTCCCGCATCCAGGACCGGCTGCTCGAACAGGGGAGCTATGGCCGGATCACCGTGCGCCAGTGGCAGGAGAGCTTCCTGCCCTTCGTCGACAACCTGGCCAACCTCGTGCTGGTAACCGTTCCCGCCGACCGCATCCCTGCCGAGGAACTGGCCCGAATCACGGTTCCGGATGGCGCGGTCTGCACCTTGGCCGATGGCGCGTGGCAGGTGGTCCGCAAGCCGCGGCCGACGGATATCGACGAGTGGACCCATTGGCTGCACGGCCCCGACGGTAATCCTGTTGCCCAGGACGACCAAGTCCAACCGCCCCGCCACCTGCAATGGGTGGGTTCGCCCCGTTGGTCCCGGCACCACGACCGCATGGCCAGCATGAGCGCGCTGGTCACCACCGGCGGGCGCATCTTCTACATCATGGACGAGGGTTCCCGCGCCATCGTCCAGTTGCCGCCGAAATGGAAGCTCATCGCCCGCGATGCCTTCAATGGCACCATCCTCTGGAAGCGCGACATCCCAAACTGGCACTTCCATCTCTGGCCGCTGAAGAGTGGCCCTGCCGACCTCGCCCAGCGGTTGGTGGCTGTCGGCGACCGGGTCTATGTCACCCTCGGCCTCGATGCGCCGGTCACCGCCCTCGATGCCGCCACCGGCGAGACGGTCTGCACCTATCCCGACACGGCCAATACGGAGTGCATCCTGGTGGCGGACAGTACCGTCTACACGGTGACCAATCCCCATCCCACCGTCCTTGATCCCTATCTCCCCGACCGTTCGGGGGTCTGGAACGATACCCGCCTCCTGGGCAAGGAACGGGGTTGGGATGGCACCGCCCGTCTCGTCCTGGCCTTCGACGCCCAGAGCGGCCAGGAACGCTGGCGGCACGAGAGCGCCGTCGTACCCATGTCCCTGTCGCTGGGGCCGGAGCGCGCCTACTACCACGATGGCGAGCGAATCGTCGCTCTGAACCGAACCGATGGCAGCGTGGCCTGGCAGTCGGAACCCGTGTCGCGCCGGGCCTATATCCCGCGCAGCTTCGGCCCCAATCTGATCGTCTACCAGGACACCCTGCTGTTCAGCGGCGGCAACCGCAAGATGTGCGCGCTGGACACCAAGACCGGGGCCATCCTCTGGGAAGCCCCGCATCCGCCGAGCGGGCATAGCTCCCAGGAGGACCTGATGGTGGTCGACGGCCTGGTCTGGTGTGCCAATGTCGCGGGCACCAACAGCGACGGCATCTGGCGAGGCCGCGATCCGCGTACCGGCGAGGTGAAGCGGGAGTTCAAACCGGATGTGGAGACCTACTGGTTCCATCACCGCTGCTACCGCAGCAAGGCCACCCGCAATTTCCTCCTGCCCTCGCGGACGGGAATCGAGTTCGTGGATTTCCGCGCCGAGCACTGGGATATCAACCACTGGGTCCGGGGCGGCTGCATCTACGGGATCATGCCCGCCAATGGGCTGACCTACACGCCGCCCCATAGCTGCGCCTGCTACCTGGAGACCAAGCTTTTCGGCTTCAACGCGCTGGCTGGGGCCAAGCAGCGCACACCCCTGCCGGAAGCGGCCCGGCAAGCCCCTCGTCTCGTCCAGGGTCCGGCCTACGGGACGCCATTGGCCGATCCGGAGATCGCCACCGATTGGCCCGCCTACCGGCACGATGCCGAACGGAGCGGCTCCACCGTCGCCAGCGTGGGA
>QKCY01000570.1 GCA_003245525.1 Victivallales bacterium
CATGCACGGCGAAACCCTCGTCGTCGACGGCGGGTTCTGCGGCAACTGATAGGGACTTCGGATATGAGTCTGGAAGCACTGCGCCAGGAACTGCGCGCCCACTACGCGGCCCGGGCCTGCCACGGCAAGCCCGGGGGCTACCGCAGTCCTCTGTGGGACGAACTGGACGCCTACGCGACCGCCCATCCCGAGGCGAGTCCCGTCCAGCTCAAGGCCGTCCAGTACGAGTTGATCGCCGAGCGTTTTGAGCCCACCTTGCTGCGTCACTCCCCCTTCCACTTCGAGATGGGCATCAAAGCGGCCGAGGGAGACGGCGAGCCCTCGACCTGCGCGGGCGGCTGGCTGTTCCGGCGCAATGCTCACCTTTTCCGCGATTCCGGCCCCGCCGACTACGACCAGTACCAGGCCGCCTCCCGGCTGGGTCTCCATCTGAGCTACCACTACCCGGATGTGGACCACCATACCTGCTCCTACGCCGCGATTCTGCGCCAGGGTCTGCGCGCCTTCCATGCCCAAGCCGAGACAGAGTTGGCCGTCTGCACTGACCCCGAGGAGCGCGACTTCCTCGATGCCGCCCGGCGCGGCCTGCTGGCCTGGCGGCGGATCGGCGAGAGGTTCTCCGCTGCCGCCGAGCGGCAACTGGCGGCTTGCTCCGACCCGGCTCAACGCCGGTTTCTGGCCATGGTCGCCGCCGCCGCCAAGGAAGTGCCCTGGCGGCCGCCGGAGAGTTTCTACGAGGGGCTGGCAGCCCTCTGGTTCCTGCACGAGACCCAAGGCGCGCTCGACGGCGTGCGCATCTATGTGCTGGGTCGGCTCGATCACTTGCTCGGCCCCCTGCTGGAACGGGATCTGGCCGACGGGGCCATCTCCCGCGCCGAGGCCTACGACCTGCTCTGCCGCTACCTGCTCCACCTCGACTACAAGCTCGATCTCGACGCTCCGGTCGAAAGCGCCTACAACCGCCTGGAGTTGGGCGGCACCCTGATCCTCGGCGGCTGCGACGAGACCGGCGCGGAGGTCTGCAACGACGTTACCCTCATGGTCCTGCGCGCCCACCGGGAACTGGACCTGCTCTACCCCAAGCTCCATTGCCGGGTGTCGCGGAACAGCCCGCAAGCCTATCTCGATGCCATCAACCAGAACTTGCTGGCGGGACGCAATGTCCTCTCCTTCCTGAACGACGACGCCATCATCCCGGCCCAGATCCGCGCGGGCAAACGCCCGGAAGACGCCCGGAACTACGTGGCCGGGGGCTGTTGGGAGGTCATCGTCGAAGGCTGCGAGCATTCCGCCGGGGCCAACTGCTACTTCAGCCTGGCCAGGGTCATGGACCTCTCCATCCATCCGGCCGCAGAGGTGGAAACCGCAACCGGTGACCGCTTCGAGTCGCTGGACGGGGCCGCCGATTTCGCCAGCGTCTACCGGATCGCCGTGGGCAATGCCGTTCGCGCCCTCCGGCGGATGTGCGGGATGATCGGCGAGCACGGGAAGGTCTGGCCCGAGGTCAATCCCTCGCCCCTCTTCTCCGCCTGCCTGGCCGATTGCCTGGCGAACCACCGGGACTACACGATGGGCAGCGGTCGCTACAATCCCCACGCCGTGCCGCTGGCGGGCTTCGCCATCTTCGTGGATTCCCTGCTGGCCATCCGCCACCTGTGCTTTGCGACGGACCGTCATTCCCTGGCCGAACTACTGGCTGCCGTCCGGGCCAACTGGGAAGGGCATGACGCGCTCCGGGCCGAGGCCCTGGCTACGCCCAGTTTCGGCGACGGTTCGGATGCATCCAACGATCTGGCGCACCAGGTGCTGGATGGTCTCTGCGCCGGACTCGCCGACCTGCGCAACGAACGGGGCGGCCCCTTCGCGGCCGGTCTGTACAACTACCGCGACGTGGTCGATTGGGCACCGCTGACCCGCGCCACCCCGGACGGCCGCCGCCAGGGCGATTTCCTGAGCCAGGGCCTGACCCCCTCGCGGCTGCGCCCTTCGCCGGGCATCACCTCGGTCTTCCGCAGCACCGCCGCGCTCGACCTGGGCCAGTGTCCGGCCAACTCCGTGCTGACCCTGTCGGCGCCTCTGGGGGGACAGAGCCTAGCCGGGCTTGGCCATCTGGTGCGGGCCTTCGTCCTCTCGGGGGCGGGCATGCTGCAACCCAACTGCGTGGACCGGGCCGAACTGCTCGACGCCCGTGTCCACCCGGATCAGCATCGCGATCTGGTGGTGCGGCTCTACGGCTACTCGGCCCGTTTCGTGGCCCTTACGCCCGCGATGCAGGACGAGTTCCTCGACCGCCAACTCCACGTCTGTGGATAGGACCACGACCATGTGCCGCACCCTTGTTCTCTTGCTGGAGGCTGGTTTGATGATGGCATCATCGCTCGTATCCGCCGGTTTGCCCATGCCCGAAGAAATGGCCCCGGTCCGCCGTTGGACAGCCGCGAAGTTCGCGGGACGCACGGCACCGGTGCCCCGCGAGCCGGGGCTGTACGTGGTGGCGAACCACGATCCCGTGCAGTTGAACAGTCGCAATGGCAAGCCCATGCGGCTCGGGGATACGGAATACACGCGCGGGCTCTACTGCCATGCCGTGAGCAAGGTGATCGTACGGTTGCCGAAGCCCGGCAAGGCCTTCGCGGCCACGGTGGGCGTCGATTGGAACGAGAACACGAGCGGCGGCGGCGGTTCGGTGGTGTTCAGCGTGAGTGTTGGCGAGAAACAGGCCTTCACGTCCGGCGTGATGCGCCCGGCCACACCCGCCAAGACGGTGCAGGTGGACCTCGGCGGGGCCACAGAGTTTGTGCTGGCGGTGGGCGATGCCGGCGACGGCATCTCCTGCGACCAGGCGGACTGGGCCGAGGCGCGGGTGGAGTTGGCGGACGGCAGTTCGCTCTTCCTGGCCGACCTGCCCCTGCGCGATCCCGACTGCCAGGCCTATGGTCCCGAGCCCCTTGTCTCCTTTCTCTACGGCGGCAAGCCCTTCGCCGAGCTCTGCGGCGGTTGGCAGCGGGACCACACCTCGCGTCCCCTCGACGAACAGCGGACGGAGCACACGCTGACCTATACCGACCCCGCGACGGGTCTGGCCGTGCGTTGCGTGGGCATCGAGTACCACGATTTCCCGGCCATCGAGTGGGTGGCGCACTTCACGAACACCGGGAAGCAGGACACGCCGATCCTGGAGGATATCCAGGCCCTGGACGGGGTGCTGCCGCTGCCCGGCGTGGGTGCGGCCACGCTCCACACGGCCAAGGGCGGCGTGGCTTCCTTCGAGGATTTCGCCCCCCTGCAGTTCCCGCTCCCCGACGGCGGCAAGCAGCGCCTGGCAGCGGACGAGGGGCGTTCGTCGAGCAAGATGCTGCCCTTCTTCAACCTGGAACGCCCGGGTGGCGGCGCGGTGGTGGCCCTGGGCTGGACCGGAAACTGGACGACGGACTTCACCAACACCAACCACGGCGTTGCGGTTCGGGCGGGCATGGCCCGGACCCACTTCCTGCTGCATCCTGGCGAATCGGTCCGCTCGCCCCGCATGCTGGTGCTGACCTATCGCGGCGACCGCTGGCGGGGGCAGAACCTGCTCCGCCGCTTCATCCTGGCGCACCACCGGCCGACCCTGGACGGCAAGCCGTTCGTCGCCCCCATCACCTGGGGCAACTGGGGCGGTACCAGCGGACGGGTCCATCTGGACAACATCCAGAAGATCATCGCGCACGACCTGCCCATCGCTGACTACTGGATCGATGCGGGCTGGTACGGTCGCGACGGCGTGGCCGGATCATGGGCGACCGAAGTGGGGAACTGGACCCTGGACCGGAAGCTCTATCCGGGCGGGTTCGAGGCGCTGTCCAAGGAACTGCGCGGGCACGGGCGACGCTTGATGGTGTGGTTCGAGCCGGAGCGGGTCCGCAAGGACAGCGAATGGTACCGGGAGCACCATGATTGGCTCATCGACATCGGCCAGGACAACTGCCTGTTCGACCTCGGCAACCCGGCGGCGCGCCAGTTCCTGACCGACTTCATCTCGGACCGGATCGACCGATACGGTCTCGGCTGCTACCGCCAGGACTTCAACATGGACCCGCAGGCGTTCTGGCAGGCCGCCGACACCCCCGACCGCCAGGGCATCAGCGAGATCCGCTACATCGAGGGGCTCTACGCCTTCTGGGACGGCCTGATTGCCCGCCATCCCGATCTCTGGATCGACAACTGCGCCAGTGGCGGTCGCCGGCTCGACCTGGAGACCGTGGGCCGAGCCACACCCTTCTGGCGCACCGACGGCCCCCGCGACGCGGTGGCCCACCAGTGCCACACCTACGGCCTGATGGCCTGGGTCCCCCTCAGCGCCACCAGCCAGGATCTGGAGGGCAACGACTACGAGTTCCGCAGCAGCATCTCCAGCGGGCTCTGCGTCAACTGGTGGCACTCCGGCGACGGCCCGCAGAAACCGTTCTACCCGGACTTCCCCTTCGCCTGGGGCAAGCGGGCGCTCGACCAGTACCTGGATCTCCGCCATCTCTACTACGGGGACTACTATGCCCTAACCCCGTATAGCGCCGACCGGACCCAATGGCTGGCCTGGCAGTTCGACTGCCCGGAGTCCGGCGAGGGCATGGTCCAGGTCTTCCGCCGCAAGGACAGCCAGTACGAGTCCATGCGGCTCCACTTGCACGGGCTGGATTCCGCCGCCACCTATATATGGACTGATCTTGATTCGCCAGGCGAGACGGCGGCGGCCGGGGGCGAGCTTATGTCGCATGGTCTGCTGATCGCCATTCCCGACCGGCCGGGGGCCAGAGTCATCACGTACAGGAGGAAAGAATGACGTATGTCTGTTGCAGGCGCATGACTCGAGGTTTCCCTGTAGCCGCCATCCTGTTCGTCTTCTGCGTGCTTTCCGGGGCGATGCTGGCCCAGGACAGAACCGCAGAGATCGACAAAGCCATCACCGATCTCGGGAGCACCAACTCCGGGGCGAGGCGACGGGCCACGGAGACCTTGCTGGAACTTGGACCAGACGAGCGCCAAGCCCTCCCTGCCCTGACGACCGCTCTTTCGGACAGCTCCCGGGACGTGCGGCTGAATGCCGCCGAAGCCGTCGGCACCATGGGGTTGGACGCCTCCTCGGCCATCCCGGCGCTGATCGAGGCCGCGAAGCGGCGCGACAGCTCGGGCAATGCCCAGGCAATGGCCGCGTGGGCTCTCGCCCGAATGGGGCCGCAGGCTAGGGACGCCGTCCCCGTCCTCGTCGAACTCCTTTCCACCCACGAGCAGTCCATTGTTCGCCGAGAAGCCGCGTTGACTCTGGCAGCCATCGGGGAGGACGCCAAGACCGCGCTACCCGCCTTGCGGAAGGCGCTGGAGGACGAGAACGGTTTCGGCCGCGTGGCCGCCGCAACAGCCCTGGCCAAGTTGGGCCAGGACACAACGGGTATCCCGCTGCTCGTCGAAGCGTTGGCGGACCAATCCGTCGTCGGGACCCGCGTCGCCGCCGATGCGTTGGCGGACATTGGCCCGCTCGCCAAGGATGCCGTCCCGTCTCTGGTTGGGGCGCTTCACGACCCTGCCCCCTGCGCCCGCGTGGCTGCCGCCCGCGCCCTGTGGCTGATCGAGAGGAATACGGCGGGGGTACCGGCTCTGATCGCGGCTCTGGACGATCCCTCTTCCACCGAAACGCGAGAGCAAGCAGCCGCAACGCTCAGGTTGATCATCGAGGCGAACGGAGCGGGGGAACGGGAGCGCGCCGCACTCGCTGCCTACGAGGAACGGAAAGCCGCCCCGCCAACCAAGCCCACAACCCTCACCTTCGAGGCCGAAGACTGGACCGGCCCCGGAAGCGCGATCCTGAAGAACCAGTACTCCGCCAACACCTGGTGTCTGAAGCCAGCCCTCGGCGGCATGGCGTTTGTCTCGCCAAACGTTTCCGAAGACCGGGCTACATCCGAAGAGGGAGCGCAGGTTCTCCACACGCACATCACCGGCATTGCCAATGGACGGTACGCCGTCACGGTCTCGGGATACCGCCCGCTGGCGGTTTCGTCCGATGCCGGAACGACCTGGAAGCGTGTCGACGGCGACCGCTGCGCTGGCGTGTTTGAGATCACGGACGGCACCTTCGATCTCTGGGTGGACGACCGCTACGCGGAGATCGACCCCGCGCAGCGCGGCCCCTCCTACTACGACAGCCTGACTTTCATTCCCTACGAACCGCTTACCGTTGCCAAAGTCAACGGCTGGGCGCAGGAACGGGTCCGCGAACCGCTTTCCCGAGGCGTCAACGCCGTACACCTGGCCGAGGGCGGAACCTATGTGAACTGGCGTCTGCTGGAGAGCGACCCCACCGACATCGCCTTTGATGTCTACCGGCACATGGAGGGCAAAGCTCCGCAACGCGTAAACGAGCACCCGGTCTCCCGCACCACCGATTTCGTGGACTACGACGCGCCACGGAATACGCCGTCCCGCTACTCCGTCACCCCCGCCGGGCAAACGGAGGACCGTGTCTCCTCGCCATCCGCGCTTGCGGAACCGTCGGAACCGCCCTGCACGACGATCAAGTTCCAAGGAGACTACAAAGCCAATCAGGTGGCCATCGCGGATCTCGACGGCGACGGGCGGTACGACTACATCATCAAACAGCCGGGGTACTCCATCTGGAAGCTGCGCTACCTCTGGCGGCGCAACACCGAGACCTTCAAGCTGGAGGCCTACAACGCCGACGGCGAGTTCCTCTGGCGCTACGACATGGGCTGGGGCATCGAGCTCTCCGTCTCCCGCTCGCCCTTCAGCGCCTATGACTTGGACGGCGACGGAAAGGCCGAGGTGTTCTGCCCAGCCGGCCCACCCGATCCGCGCAATGCCGACGGGCATGTGGAGCATGGGCCGCACGACGTGGTCGTTCTGGACGGCCTCACCGGCAAGGTGCGCTGCCGGGCACCGTGGCCGACGCAGGACGGTTTCGCCCAGCGCTGGGCTTGGCACATGCAGCTCTGCGTGGCCTACCTCGATGGCAAGACCCCCTGTCTGGTTCTGGAGCGTGGTACCTACAACCTGCAGAAGCTGTGGGCCTACCAACTGCACGACGGCCAGTTGGAGCGCCTGTGGAACTGGAACAACCTCGGGGCTGGCAAGGAATACTGGGGCCAGGGCGCCCACACGATCCACGCCGCCGATGTGGATGGCGACGGACGCGATGAAGTTGTCATCGGCTCGTCCGTGGTGGACGACAACGGGACGCCCCTCTGGTCCACGGGCTATGGCCATATCGACCAGTGCTTCGTTGGCGACATCGACCCGCAGCGCCCCGGCCTGGAGATGTTCTACACGGCGGAGTCCGGTCGCCAGACCAACGGTGTCGGGCTCGTCGATGCGCGCACCGGCGAGATCATCTGGGGCATCCAGAGCAAGACCGTTCACGTGGGGTTCGGGTTGGTCGCGGATCTCGATCCCACCCACCCCGGCTGCGAATGCGCGGCGGGAGAGGATGCAAAGGCCGATCCCAAAGGGCAACGCTACGGCGGCAAGCCGCCGAATTGGCTCTTCTCTGCGCAGGGAGAACTCCTGGCCCAGAACACGCCCACCGAGGCGATCATGGGCACAACCACCTGGGGCGGTGCGTCGCGCGCGGCCTGGTGGGATGCGGATGTGCAGCGGGAGATCCTCGCCAAGAACCAGATCTGTCGGTACGGGGGCGGTACCTGCCCACCGCTTCTGGAGGGGGACATGCTGGCCGTGGCAGACGTGACCGGGGACTGGAGGGAGGAGATTCTCAACACCGTCCCGGGAGAACTGCGGATCTACTCCACCCGCATCCCCGCCCGCGACCGGCGCCCCTGCTTGATGCAGGACCCGGTCTACCGCCTTTGCGTCGTGACCGGCACCCAGGACTACTACTCGCTGCCCCAGACGAGCGTCTGCCTGTCGAGCACGGTCCCGAATCCGTGACCCTTGTTTCCTGGCTGCGCCAGGTTCCGGGTGCCCACGTTCCCGCCCAGCAGGTGACTCTTCTGGGACCCAATGGGATCAGCCGATTTCGACGGCCCAGAAGATCAGATCGTGGCGGTTGTAGTCGAAGGCGAAACAGATGGTCGCCCCATCCTCGTCGAGTTGGCCGTCGGGATACTGGAGGCGGCCGGGGAAGTCCGTCAGCACGCGCTGGTAGCGCCAGCTCCGCAGGTCGTCGTCGGAGATCCAGAGCGCCAGGGGATGGCGGACGCGCGGATGGGGATTGTGAATCAGGGCAATGCGGCCGTCGGGCAGCTTGAGGAGGCGGAACTTGGAGCCGGGATTGGGGATGCCCGAATCCCGGAAGGGGCTCCACGTGAGACCTCCATCAGCCGAGTCGGAGCGCAGGAGCACGCCACTGCCGTCGTCGGTCCGGCAGAGCATCACAATGGTGCCGTCGGCGAGTTCCACCACGTTGTTCTCCGCCCAGCCCCGCGCTCCGCGGATGAAAGCGGAGCACTGCCAGGTGCGCCCGCCATCGGCGGTCAGCAGCACGCCGTTGGTGGGGTTGGCGTGGCTGCCATCGGCGAAGATCGACGGCTGGTTGCCGCCGGGCGCGACGAAGCTCTCGACCGGAAACAGCCAGACACCGTCGCTGCGCACGAACCGGTCGCGGACGAAGGCGCGTTCGGGATAGGGGGCGAAGGGCTCGGGCGTGGCCCAAGTGCGACCGCCGTCGGTGCTGCGGACGAGCCAGTTGGTCCACTCGTCGAAACGTCCCCGGTGGCGCTGATAGAACACGGTGACGGTACCGTCGTCGACCAGGACCTCGCTGGGCAGGCAGGCGAACTCGTCGAAGCGCTGAACCACCTCCGCCGCGCTCCAGGTCTCGCCCCGGTCGGCCGAACGGCAGATGCGGATGTGGTTCTCGCGCACCGGCTCGGTGGCGCCGCCGGTCTCGAAGACAATGATGAACTCCCCGGAAGGGAGGATGCGGAGCGTGGTGTCGCCGACACAGATGTCGGGCGGAGCGCCCTTGTAGACGAGGCTCTTACGGTCCATGGCTGCCCTCCTCCGGTCAGGAGCGCTGTTGCTGAAGCAAAGTGCGGAACTGGGTGGCCATGGCACCAGTGTCGTCGGTGATGGCCTTCCAGTTCATGAACCGGTCCCGCCAGAGCGGCGTGGCGCAGAACCCGCCGAGCATCACCCCGGCGGCCAGCGTTTTCTCGCGGATCGTGTCGATGGCGGCGATGATCTCGGGATCGTCGAACTGGGCGGTCTTGCCGTAGGACGCGGAGAGGTCGAAGGGGCCGATGCAGATGCTGCCGATGCCCGGCACCGCCAGGATCTCGTCCAGGTTACGCACGGCCTCCCGGTGCTCGATCTGGAGGATGACCAGGGGCTCCTGCTTCGCCCGTTCGAGATAGCTGTCCAGCGGTTCGGCGCCATAACCGTTGTTGCGGCGGAGGGCGAACCCGCGCTGGCCGCCTTCGGCCGGGTAGCGGCAGGCGCGGACCGCGGACTCGGCGGCGGCTGCATGGTTGACCATCGGCACGATGACCCCGGCGGGCGCGAGATCCAGCACCGGCTTGAGCAGGTAGTCCACGTTCGCGGGCACCCGGATGAATGGCGCGCAGGGCGTGCCGCGGAGCGCCTGCACGTGGTGCATGGCGTCCACGATGGTCATGGGAGAGTGCTCCATGTCGATCCAGACGAAGTCGAAGCCGCAGTCGGCGGCCAACTCCGCGACGCTGGGATCGAGGGAGGTGATCACCGTGCCGAAGGCGGTCTCGCCAGCGGCTACCTTGGCACGGAAGTGGGTCAGTGCGTTGAGGTCCATGGGATACTCCTTCGGCGGCTGGAAATGGGCATGCCCTACATGGGCATGGCTTCGATGTGGTCGTGGATGGCTTGGCCGAGAGCGGCGGCGTCACGGGCCGCGATGGCCGCGATCATGGCCTGGTGGTCGGCACCGGAGATCTCGACGGCGGTCGCATCCCGGAACGGCGGGCGCAGCTTGCCCTCGAACTGGACCGTGATGATCTGGGCGAAGATCTTCAGCAGCCGGTTGCCAGCGATCTCGAACAGGTCCAGATGAAAGCGCAGGTCCAGCGTGTCGGCCCGGGGCCGGTCATGCGTGCAAGCGAGCATTTCCCGGTTCACTTCGCTCAACAGGTCGATCTGGCGCGGGGTGGCATGGCGGACCAGGCTGGGGACAATGCTCATCTCCAGAATCTGGCGCGCCGAATTGAGTTCGGCCTTGCCGCAGTGGAGCAGCTTGAGCTGGAACGCCAGATCGTTGGCGATGTCTGCGGCGTCGGGGACGCGCAGGACGGTGCCACGGCTTGTGCGGCGCTCCAGGACCCCCTTCGCCGTCAGGTAAGAGATCGCCTCGCGTAGCGTCCCCCGCGACGCGCCGAACCGCTCGGCCAGTTCCGTCTCCTTCGGCAGCCGGTCGCCCGGTTGCAGCCCACTCTCCAGGATGTAGCGCTCGAAGCGTTCGAGCAGGTCCGATTTCGGCATGGTCAGGTCTCCTTGCCCGATACGGATACCCCGCATTGGACATAATTCCACATATACTCAGATGAAATAATATACTTTGTTTAACAAAGTAGATCTTTGCCGCTGGCGGTTCCTGCTTCGGGCGGCACGCAGTATACTGGGACGGAGCCCGAACGGCGGGCGGACGACTTGGAGAAACCATGCGCGATCCGATCCTCCAACCTGCGGCCCGGACGGTCACCGGTCCGGTGGCGGTGGACCAACTGGGCTTCACCCTGGTCCACGAGCACTTCGCCTTCAACTATCCCGGTTGGTACGCCGACGCGACCCTCTATCCCTACGACCGGACCAAGGTCAGGGAGATCGGGCTGAGGTGGCTGGGGGATATCCGCGCGGTTGGGGTACGGACCGTAGTCGATCAAACCCCCAACGATTGCGTCGGTCGTGATCCCGAGCTATTCCGGGAACTGTCCGAGGAGTCGGGGGTGAACATCATCTGCGCGACCGGTCTCTACTTCGAGGGCGGGGGCGCGCCCCAGTACTGGAAAAGCCGCCAGGGCGGCGGTTGCGACATCGCGACCGAGATCGCCGAGATGATGATTGCCGAACTCACTTCGGGCATCGGCCGGACGGGCATCTGCGCCGGGGTCATCAAGGTGGGAACCAGCCGGGGCACCATCACGCCCTACGAACGGCAAGTCCTCAAGGCCGCCTGCCTGGCCCAGCGGGAAACCGGAGCCCCCATCTTCACCCATACGGAAGGCCCGACCATGGGCCCCGAACAGGCCACCGTCTTCGCCGAGTTCGGGGCCGATCCGGACCGGGTCGCCATCGGCCACATGAACAACGCCGACCGGATCGACTACTTCCTCGCCATCCTGGAAGCGGCCCCCGGCATCACCATCAGCTTCGACCGCACCGGCGTCCGCTCCCGCGAATACAGCGCCTGGACGGCCCAGGCCATCGCCCAACTGATCGCCACGCCGGGCAAGGACTACGCCAGCCGTATCGTCCTCTCGCACGACTTCGTGCCCCACATGCCCGGTCGCCCCAGCCAGCATACCCAGGAACCCGACCGCTATCCGACTTTTGTAGCGACCGGCTTCCGCGAACTCCTGCTGGCGGCGGGAGTGACCGAGGCCCAGTTCCGGCAAATGACGGTAGGCAACCCGGCCCGGCTCTACGCTGGCAGGCGCTGACCGCCGCATTGCGCGGAATACGCGCTTCCGTCGAAAGAAATGTGTGGTTCGCCGCAAAAGAGGTGGAGCCCAGCCGGAGCTCCGGCCCTATACTTGCCGTGGTCACGGTGACATGGCAACCGGTTCCGGTCACGGCGGAGGACAGCAGCATGGACACGGCAGAACGGAGCGGCCCATCCCTGGCGGGGGCGGGAATCTCCCTGCGGATCAGCACGTATCTGTGGAGAGACGCGGCCCGGCGGCAGGATCTGCTGGCGTTGCTGGAGAAACAGCGCGGCACGATCCAGGAAGTCGCCTTCTTCACCTCCTTCACCCATCCGCCCCTGCCCTACGCCACGGTCGCCCGCCTGGCCGAGGAACTGCGCACCATCATGCCCCAGTTCCGGGAGCTCGGGCTGCGGGTCGGAATCAACCACCTCTCCACCATCGGCCACCTGGACGAGAACCTCGGGAGCTCGTTGGCCGAACCGTGGCAGAAGATCACGGATCTCAACGGCACCATGGCCAAGGCCTGCTACTGCCCGCTGGACCCGCGCTTCCAGACCTATGTGCGCGATTGCTACCGGGTCCTCGCCGAAGCCGGTCCCGAGTTCATCTGGATCGACGACGACGTGCGCATGGCGAACCACGGGCCCGCCACGATGTCCTGCTTCTGCGAACTCTGTCTGGACCGGTTCGCCGGGGAAACCGGCAGGGCCTGGACGCGGCCGGAGTTGGCCACCGCCATGGCCGATGCGAACAACGTCGCTACGCGGGATCTGCGGCGGCAGTGGGTGGCCCACAACCGCCGGATTATCGACGATCTGTTCGGCCAGATCCGCGCCGCCGTGGACGAAGTGAACGCCGAGCTGCCGCTGGGGTTCATGAGCTGCGGCATGATCTACGAAGGCATGGCCTTCGCCCGGTGGGGACAGACTCTGGCGGGACCGCGGCGCGTGCCGGTCAAATGGCGACCCGGCGGGGGCTTCTACACGGACGACAACCCGCTGGGCATGCTGCGCAAAGCACACCAGATCGGGCGCATCGCCGGAGCCATCCCGGCAACGGACCGCGACGTCCAGTACGAGCACGAGAACTTCCCCTACCAGAAGCTCAAGAAGAGCGAGACCATCTTCGTCGCCGAAACCGGAGCCGCGATGGCTGCTGGTTGCACGGGCGTGGCCCTCAACCTGATGGGCATCTCGCCGGACCCGATCGACGAATACGTGCCCTATTTCGACCGCATCCGGGCGGCACAACCCCTGTTCGACCGGTTGGCCGCCCTGGCCGGACGCAGCCCCTGCGAGGGCATCTGGCCAAGCATCACCCCGGATCTCTGGGCCACCGGCAACCAAGTCGATCCCATGGCCTGCCTGACCGAACTGGCCGAAATCGGCCTGCCGCCCGCCTATGCCCCGGAGGGGGCCAGAATCCATCTTCTCTCCGGCAACGCGGTCCGCGCCTTCTCCCGCACCGAGTTGGAGCGAATGCTCGCCGAGGCCGTCCTGCTCGACGGTCCGGCCCTGCGCTGCCTGCAGGAGGAAGGGCTGGCCGACCTGGCCGGATTCGAAATCGCCGAGGTCCGCGACCGCGACACCATCGAGCGCTTCACCGACGACGAGCTGAATGGCCGTCACGCAGGCTGCTGGCGCGATTGCCGCCCCTCCTTCTGGCGGACCGATGCCTTCGTGCTGCGCCCGCTAGACGATTCGGCACGGGTGCTGACCGAGCTGATCGACTTCGACCAGCGGTCGCAGGGTCCGGTCATGGGCATCTGCGAGAACCGGCTTGGTGGACGGGTCGCGGTGCTGGGCTACTATCCCTGGACCTCGCTCCAGAACCTGGCCAAGACCACGCAACTGAAAAGCCTCTGCCGCTGGCTTTCCCGCGACCTCCTGCCTGCCTACGTGGCCTCTTTCCACAAGGTGGCCCTGTGGTGTCGGCGCGACCGGAACGGCGCGCTGGTCGTACCGGTGCTCAACGCCTCCGCCGATACGGTCCATGCCGTGCGGCTGCATGTCCGGGCGGAAGGTCGGTTCCAACTCATGCGGCTGGATGGGCGGCAGGAGCAGGTGGCTACCATCGGGCACGACGGTCCGTACGAGATTCTTGAACTCCCCGCGCTCGGCCCCTGGGAAACCGTTCTGGTGACGCCGTAGGAGGAACAGCGGATGAGCCCCCGTATCCTGCGATACGCAAGACTGGTAGGATTTCACGTTCTGATAGCACAGACCGGAGGTTGGACGATGGAAAAGCCGAGCATTCCGCAGACTGCCCCGCAGGACTCGATCATGGCTTCCGCCACGGAAGTGCAGGCCATGCAAGGCTGGACCGGCACCGCCTTCGCGGGCGTCGCCGCGCCGGTGGCCGTGCCGATCACAGTGCGCCGTCAGGACCATAGTACACTCCATTTCGGACGCTCCTGCCTGTGTACGCCCCTGCGGATCGGGGACGCGCACTACGCGCACGGTCTGGGCACCCACGCCAACAGCGAGCTGCTGGTCGCCGTGCCCGCCGGTGCCCGCGCCTTCGCGGCGGCAGTCGGGATCGACCACAACTACGACACCAACGGCCAGCGGGGCAGTGTCCAGTTCAGCATCGAAGTGGGCGGCAAGGAAGTCTTCCACAGCCCCACGCTGCGCGGCAGCGACGGGCCGCTGCCTGTCCAGGTCGATCTGCCCGCCGGGACCACCGAACTTGTCCTCAAGGTGGATACCACGCCGGACGGAGCTGGTTGGGACCAGGCCGATTGGGCCGACGCCCGGTTCCTGATCGCGGACGGCACCGAGAGATACCTCGACGAAGGGCGGATGGACAACCTGCTGCCCACGCCGGTACCGCCTTTCTCCTTCGTCTACGGCGGCAGGCCCTCTACCGAGTTTCTGGATTCCTGGCCCCGTACCGTCGCCACCACCGAGGATGCGGAGGTGGTCCGCCACACGGTCTGCTGGACCGATCCGCAGACGGGGCTGGAGGTGAAGGCCGAGGCGAAGACCTTCAAGGACTGTCCCGCCACCGACTGGGTGCTCCACTTCACCAACACCGGCACGGCGGACACGCCGATCATCGAGCAGGTCCAGGCCATTGACCTGCGCCTGCGCACCGACGCGGCCCGGCAGCCCCTGACCATCCACCAGTTGGAGGGCGATGCCTGCGGCGACAAGTCCTTCACCCCCTTCTCCACCATGCTCAAGGCCAAGCAGTCCTACCGGCTGGCCCCGAGCGGGGGGCGTCCGTCGAACACGAACGCGTTCCCCTTCTTCAACCTGGAGTTCGAGGAACAGGGACTGCTGGTGGCGGTGGGTTGGTCCGGCCAATGGGCGGCCAACATCGCCCGCGACGATGCCGGGGTCACCCGTTTGGCGGCAGGCATGGAGCTAACCCACCTCCTGCTCCATCCCGGCGAGAGTATCCGCACCCCGCGCATCCTGGCCATGACCTGGCAGGGCAGCCTTGAGGACGCCCACAACCGCTGGCGGCGGCTGCTCCTCTTCCACTACATGCCAAAACAGGAGGGCCGTCCCGCCCGCCTGCCCTTCGCTCTGCAATGCTTCGACCGCTATTCCTGGAGCCGCGCCGATTGGGCGACCGAGGCGGGGCAAATCACGGCGGTGGCCACCACGGCCGAGCTGGGTTTCAGCCATCACTGGCTCGATGCTGCCT
>QKCY01000353.1 GCA_003245525.1 Victivallales bacterium
GCGGCCCGGCGGGGCTCCATTGGCGGGTCGACCTTCCTGCTCTGCTTGCCGCCTACCCCGGCTACGTCGCGGCTCGGCAACTCCCTGGGACCTATCCCGGCCCCGCCCTGTTCGTGGCCGGTGGCCGGTCCGACTACCTCGTGCTGGCGGACCGCCCCGCGCTCCGCACCGCCTTCCCCCAGGCCCGTTTCGTCACCATCAAGGACGCCGCTCACTGGGTCCATGCCGACGCCCCCGACCTCTTCCTCGATCTGGTAGCCGACTTCCTGCCGATGGCGTGACGCCAGCCTGGCGCTAGCGGACAGACACCTACTGCCGGGCGCTGGCCAGCCGGGCGATCTCCTCGGGCGCGAGGGCGCGGCGGTAGATGCGGAACTCGTCCAGGGCCCCCTGCCAGTTCCAGGCATGGTGGGGCGAATGGCAGCCGAGGGTGCCCGCGAAGCCGTCGAGACGGGCCGGGGGATACTCCCCCTTGACTACGGCGACCGGCTTGCCGTCCACGTAGACCCGGCGCTCGCCCGCGTCCCAGACCAGGGCCACATGGGTCCATTTCCCCTTGGCAAAGGGGCAGTCCACCGTGGCGAAGCGGGCGGGTTGGCCACCGCAGTAGCCCACCAACTTGGGGCCATGCAGGAAGAGACCGATCTCGTCGTAGCCGTCCGGCAGGCCGTTGCCGTCGCTCTGCATGAGGTAGAAGAGCACGGCATAGCCTTTGTAGAGCTCGTTCGGCAGCGTGGCCGGATCGAAATCGGGCCGCGCCCAGAGGGTAACCGTGCCGGTGGTGGCGGAGGCTCCGAGCAGTTCGGCCCCACCGGGGAGGGTGACGCTGCCCTTGTCGTCCAGGACCAGGGCACCCGCCTCGCGTTTGGCCTGAACCACGCGCCCGTGATTGCCTTGGCCGGAGAGATCGCAGGCGAAGGGAGCGGTGGTGTCGAACCCATAGCGCAACACCAACCCAGGCTCAGGCTGCGGGACGGGAAGCTCGACCGGAACGCCGGGCGTCGCCGTTTCCGCAACGGTTTCCGCCGGGATCTGGCTGAGATCCACGCCGGGGCGTCGCCGGGGACGGCCCTCGATGTGGGGTTCGTGCCCCAGCGTTGCCACGATCCGGTCCAGCACGTCGGACATCTCGGCCCGGGCCCCAAGGAGGGTGGTCGGATCGGGATTGTAGTCCTTGTAGGAGCGGACCACGCCGTCATCGATGGCGCAGAGCCGTTGGGCAGCCTGGACCAACTCGGGAGCACGCTGGCCTAGTTCGCGGGCACCAGCTTCGAGCAGGCAGAACACCTCGTAGTCCTCCAGGCCATCGCGCAGGCACTCCCAGCGAACCGAATCGATGGGGTTCCCGTCGTCGCCGGGGTACATGAGGGAGCCGTCGCCATTGGACCCGTGGAAGGTCTCGCCCGTGCGCCAGGGGTCATTGCGGTTCCAGGCGGTTCCCGACCAGTAGAGCATACCGTCGATATCGTGTTTCCAGGTCATCCAAGGCCAGACTCGGCAGTCGAGGGCCGGGTAGTCGATCCAAACGTTCGGGAAGGGATGGCGGGTGCTGAAGGCCACGTACCACCACACCTCGCGGCCCCGCGCCTGTTCCGCCTTGGCGGCGGGGGGATCGAAGGAGTAGGCCTCGGGACACCAGATGTCCACGTACTTGAGTTCCGCCGGGAAGCTGCGGGCGGTCATCATGTTCTTGACGCCCGGCGCGTTGCGCTTCACCTCGCCCAGCACCTGGTTGAGCAGGGGATAGCGGTCCGGGGTGGGTTCGTCGAAGAGGTAGGTGTAGAAGAGGTCGAGCCAGCCTTTCGCCTGCAAGTGGTCCTGCAACGCCTTGGCCCAGCCGCCGCGCGGCTGGCGCAGGGGCAGGCGGTGGGCGGTGAGGCCCAGCGGCAAGTAGCGGTCCAGGGCGGCGTCGAACTCGGTCCAGTCCCAGACGGCGGGAATGTCGGGCTGCTGCCAGCCGTCGCCCGACCAAACGGGCCAGTCCTCCAACCAGCCGTCGGTCCCCACTTTCTCCTGTGCGATCCCGTCGCAGAGCAGCGTGGTTCCCGCCGGTCCGACCAATTCCGCCCGCAGATGCCCCTCGGTTGCTCCGGCCAGGGAGGCCCGCCATTGCCGTACCGGCTGGTGGAACCCGTGCAGATCCAGCGACAGAGCGACCTCCTGGCCTGCGACGACGGGTGTCGGGCCGAGGGTCAGCGCCTCCCCGGTCTCCGGCAGGACCGAGAACGTGAAGGTGCCCGGCGACGCGGCGCGCACGGTCACGCGCAGCGTTTCCGCCTGTCGCCAATCAAGCAGGGGCGGATGCGTCAGCGTGGGGGAAGGGGCGACGGAATAGGGGGAGATGCGGTGTTCGAGATAGTTGCGGATGTAGGCGTCGGGGTCCTGCTTCACCCGCCAGTTCGGGCCGAGTCCGAAGGCCGTGGTCAGGCTGGGGTGGGGAGGAATGGTGAAACTGCGCACCCGGATTTCGACGGGAACGTTGGTTGGCCGGGCGTTCTTGGCCACCAGGCGCAGTTCGCCCCGATACAGACCCGGCGCGGTCCCCAACGGCACGCGCACATCCACCCAGAGGCTCTCGAAGCCTTCGGCCGACACGTCGAAGGGCGTGGCCTGCAAGAGCGGATCGGGCCGGTTGCTGGTGTACTCCACCCGGTAGACCGGCTGGCAGACATGCACGTAACCGACCCGCCTGACACGCAGGGCTGTAGCGGGCAGGGAACCGCCATCCTTGCTCTCGAACTCCCCGAACTCGGCCCGGACCATGAGCAACGGATCGGCAAAGGCGAAGACCACCACCTGTCCTGCCGCCATCTCGTTGCGCGCCGCATCCAGCACCAGCTTGCCGCCTGCCTGGCCGGTGAAGGGCTCCTGGCGCAGGAGCTTGTGCAAGGAACTCTCGATGCCGTAGATGATACCGTCCGCCGGAGCCTTGTCCGTCTGCATCCGCGCCTTGACGCCGAGATGGGAGGCGCGCACCCGCAGATCGCGCAACAGGTTCTCCGTCTGTTCCGAAAGAGCCGGAGGAGCGGTGCGCGCCAGTTCAGCCAGACCGGTGTACTCCTGGCGCAGGGCCTTGAGGTCCGCCGCAATGGCGGGATGGTCGGGAACTGTGTCCAGATACTGGCCGATCTCGCCGACCAGTCCGCGCACCGGCACGATCCGGGCCACGTACACGCTCCGGTAGATCAACTCCTGGTCGACCTTGGCCTCCAACCAGAGAGGCACATTCCCCTCCTGCTCGATGGGGAAGTCACCT
Organism: Victivallales bacterium; assembly: GCA_003245525.1. GTDB lineage: Bacteria > Verrucomicrobiota > Lentisphaeria > Oligosphaerales > Lenti-02 > Lenti-02. The sequence continues at coordinate 3,257 of QKCY01000353.1, forward strand.
GCCGGTTTGCCGTCCACGGTGACGACGGGAACCGGGGTGGCGGGGAACCAAGTCGCCGCGACCTTGCCCTGGGTCGGGGAGGTTAGGTTCCAGGCCAGCGCGGTGGGCACCGGTCCGTCGGCAAAACGGAGGATACCGAACCGGTCGGGAACATGGAACCCGCCGCCGGTGGGAGCCCAGCAGCCCAGCTCGCTCACCGGTCGGCGCGACCGGCAGATGTTCAGCCGCCACGTCTCGCCGGTTTGCGGCTCGCCGCCGAGCGCGGTCCAGGGCAGCCAGAACTCCACCTGCCAGCCGTTGGCGTCGCGCTTGGCCGTGGTCTGCCATTCGGCATTCCAGCCGGAATCGCGACCAAGCTCGTCGAAACGGGTTCCTGCCGGATTCGCGACGAAATGGGCATAGGGTTGCAGCCGGGGATTGCCGAGGAACACCTCCACGCAGTCGTCTTCCCACACCTGGGAATCATAGGCGGTGTGGCCCATGGCCAGACGGTCGGACTGGGGCTCGTCACAGACCACCAGCAGGTGCAATCCCTGGGCGCTGCGCCCGATGCGCGCTGTAGTGGCGGCGCGGGGCATGCCCAGGCCATCGGGCTGGACCAGAGGGCCAAGCGCGGCCGCCTGTTGCCAGTGGGAGCCGTCGGCCCGGAGTTCCAGGCGGGGGACCGTGGCCAAGGGCGGCGGTACGGCCAGCAAGGAACCGGCACCGACGACGAGCAGGACGAGCAAACGACGGAGGAGGCAGGCAGGCATGGGGTTCTCCTTGTCGACGGCTTCTTCGCCGCTTCCCAGCGTAGCCTCTTCTTGGCCTGGTACAAGGCATGGGCGGCTGTTTGATTCTGTTGACAACCAGGCTGAGGGCAGTACGTTGGAT
>QKCY01000500.1 GCA_003245525.1 Victivallales bacterium
TCGAGGACGACGGGGATGTTGGGGTCCTGGTGGGCCTCGTTGATGCGGGTGCCGACGAGGAACTGGATGACGTCGCTGTTGAGCAGGTATTCCAGGACCAGGGTGGCACCGTTGCGGGGCTCATGGTCGGGGTTCACGTTCCGTTCGAGCATGTCCACCACGCGGGCAAGGGTGATGGTGCCTTCGGTGACCAGGTTGACCCCCGGCATGTGGGAGATGGGAGGGACATCGGAGTCGAGCATGTCGAGGTCCACGCTCACCGGCAGTTTCAGCTCGCGGGAGACGATGGCGGCGGTGGTGCCGCCGCTGACGATGCGGGTGCCCTCGAACTCGGCCACGGTCTCGGCCATCTGGATGTCGCTCTTCTTGGAGAAGGGGGGGCCGGTAACGAGCAGCAGGTGGCGGGGCTGGCGGAAGTAGACCACGGCGCAACTGATGTCGTCGCGGGGGGAGCCGCCGTCCTTGGCGGTGGCCAGATCGACGATGCGGCGGGCCAGTTCGCGGGCGGAGAGGCAGGGATTCGACCGTACCAGATGGCGGGCGAACTCGATCACCGCCGGGATGCCGAGGCCGAGCGGGGTGCTGGGCTCGCCCATGCCGGACTGGTTCACGCCGTCGGTGAAGCTGACCAGGCGGTCGCCGTCCTGGGCGGTGAAGCAGGCCACGTCGAGATGCCGCTCGCGCTGGACGTTGCCCGCGCCCGGCGCCAGGGTGAGGCGGTTGCGGGCGGGCTCGTAGACCTGGTCGCCCCGCAGCACGAAGAAGGGCGGGTTCTCATGCTCGATGACCCGCACTTGATGGCCGCCGACGATGTCCAGAATGGTGAAGGTCGAATAGGCGATCTGGCGCACGCTGCACACCGGCAGCACGTCCATGACCGTCTTGGCGGCGCGCTCGATATCGGTGCCTTCGGCCACGAACTCCAGGGCCATGGTGCTGGTGAGGGTGGCGAGCACGTTGGCCTTCACCCCGCTGCCGAGACCATCCGCCAGCACGGCGACGATGCGGTCGTCCGCCGTCACCTTGCGGGAGAGGAAGACGTCGCCCGGCACGGGTTCGCCCCGCTTGCGAGTCTGGTAGTGCTCGACTTCCACAAAGAGGTCGCGATCAGCCATCCTCGCGATCCTCCCCGGTTCCGGTATCGGCGGAGAAGGACTCGATGATGGCATTCAGGCTGACCTGGGATTCGGCGGCGTTCTCGCCCAGCAGGTAGGCGATCTTCTGCACCGTCTCCATCTGGCGGTGGATCACTTCCTGGGCCTTCTTGATGACCCGCTGCTTGTGGACGGATGGTGCGGTCACGTCCTGGAGAACGGCGCCGACGATCCGCCCCGGCTCGATGGCGAAGACACTCGCGTGGTAGACGGCGCCCTCGCGGCGCACATCGCGGCCCACGATATCCTCGCCCGTGCTCAGTACCTTGCGGATGAGGGGAACCAGGAAACCCGCGACCCGGTCGGCGGCGGCGCCTTCGAGGCCGGGGCGGGCGTCGTAGATGTCGGGCAGTTCGCCGCCGACGATCTCCGCGAAGCGCCGGTTGCACTCCACCACGCTGAGGTCGGCATTGACGATGAGGACGCCGGAGGGCATGGCCTGGATCAGCGCGTTGGCCTTCTTCTGGGCGAGCTTGCGCATATAGGAGACGCACATGGTGGCCTCGGCCTTGCCCGCGAGCAGGGCGGCGGCGAACTCGCGGCAGGTGGCGTAGCCGCAACCGCTACAGTTCAGTTCGTCTTCGGGATGGTACTTGCCCACCCGGGCCAGGGCCTCGCGGATCTCGCGGTCGGTGTAGCCAAACTCCTCGACGGCGGGAGCGGAGCGGTCCATGGCCGCATCCACCTGCGGCTGCCGGGGCAGCTCGGCCGGATCGTAGTGGGCGTGGTCGAAGACCTGGTAGCGCTTGAGGATGGTGGCGCCCGCCTCGGCGGTCTGGGGGCCGTTGACGCAGCCGCCCTCGCAGGCGAGCAGTTCCAGGAAGAGGGGTTTCTTCAACTCGATCTGGTCCAGGTCGCGCAGGGCGTTCTGCACGTTCTCGACCCCCGAGAGGGCCATGAAGCCCACGTCGTCCACCGCGCAGTTGGCCTTGATGCTGGCGATCATGCCGCCGTCAACGGGGTAGAGGGCGCCCTCGCGGGCGGCCTGGGGCTGGAACACGTCGTCCTCGCCCACCGTAAGGGTCACCGGATGCAGGTGCTCCTCCTCGAGCCAGCGGCGCAGATCCAGGAAGCTGATCGCGATGTCGAGCAGTTCGGGATGCTCGTCGGCCTCGATCTTCTTGGCGATGCAGGGGCCGATGAAGACCACCTTGGCGCTCTCGCCGAACTGCTGTTTCAGCAGGCGGCAATGGGCGAGGAGCGGCGAGCAGAGGTTCGTAACCCGTCCGGCGTAGTGCGGCAGGTACTTGTTGACCAGCTCGACCACCACCGGGCAGGCGCTGGACAGCAGGACGCGGGGCCGGGGATCGCGCAGCGCCTCGGCCACGGTGGCCGAGACCTCCTGCGCCCCCAAGGCGGTCTCGGAGACGGCATGGAAACCCAGGCGGCGGAGGGCCGCAATCAGCTTGCCGCTGGGCAGGTCGGGGAACTCGCTCACGTAGGACGGGGCCAGGGAGGCGATCACCTTCTCGCCGCTCTGCAGAAGGTGCCGGGTCCGCCCCAGGTCATCGCGCACCCGCTTGGCATGGACGGGGCAGACCTCGACGCAGCGCCCGCAGGCCACGCAGCGTTCGGCCATGACCATGGCGCTGCCGTTCTCCACCCGGATCGCCTTGACCGGACAATTGCGCACGCACTTGTAGCAGTCCTGGCACTCCTTCTTCTCGGTGAAGATCGGATGCTGGCGATTCATGGGTTAGGACTCCTTGGCGAAGTGCTTGCGCAGGATATCCAGACACGAGTTAGGATCGACCTGATCGTAGCGTGTGTCCGCAATGGTAATGTGCGGCCCCTTCGAGCAGGCGTCCAGGCAAAGGCACCCCCGCATCTGCACATCCGCGTCCAACCCGTGCTCGGCCAGGAACTCGCGGATCACCACAAGATTGCGGTTGTTGCCGCGCGAGAAGCAGGAACTGCCCATGCAGATTTCGATGTTCACCATCACCACTCCTCTAGTCCGGTCGCCGATCCGCAACCCCGGCTCCGGGGACAATCCCGGAACCGGGGCGGGGATAGGTTATGCCTTGCAGCCGCCGCAACCCGAGCAGCTATGCCCGTTGGTGTCGGCGATGGGGGCGCCCTTGAGGGCGGCATCCACGGCGGCCACGGCCTTTTCGAGGGTGCATTTCTCGATGAAGGCGCCGTTGATGCCCACCGTGGGGCCACGGTCGCAACGCTCGTGGCAGAAGGTGGCCTTCACGTTCACCTGGCCGCTCAACTGGCGGCGCTCGACGTAGGCGAGCAGGCTCTTCAGCAGTTCCTGGGAACCGCGCAGGAAGCAGCTCGTGCCGACGCAGACGGTGACATCCACCGGGCCCTTGCCGCCGCCCATGAGGCTCACTTCCTCGTCCACGATCCGTTTCCGGCTCTGGTACTCGGTGTGCAGCAGTTCGTGGGCGCGATGGCCGCCGACTTCGCCCAGGTGCTCCTGGTAGGTCCGGGCCAGGTAGGGGTTGTCGAGTGACTTGTGGACCTGGAGCTTGCGGTCCACCTCGTACAGACCCGCGGTGCGCTTGCGGCGCGCCTCGGGCGAGAAGGAGACGGGCTGGCCGGCGCCGCCGACGCAGCCGCCGGGGCAGGCCATGACCTCGATCAGGTCGTAGTCGCATTCGCCCGCCTCGATCTGGCGGCAGATGCGCTTGGCGTTGGCCAGGCTGTGGACCACGGCCAGCTTCAGCTTCAGGCCCGCGAGTTCGAGTTCGGCCACGCGGAGGCCTTCCTCGCCGCGCACTTCCTGGAACTCCACGTTCTGGAGCGACGCGCCGGTGAGCACTTCGTAGGCGTGGCGGAGAACCGCCTCGCTGACGCCGCCCGAGTTGCCGAAGATGACGCCCGCGCCGGTCTTGAAACCGAAGGGCAGGTCGAAGGAAGCGGGTTCGAGATGGGCGAAATCAAGCCCGGCGGACTCGATCATGCGCACCAGCTCCTGGCTGGTCAGCACGAAGTCCACATCGGCCATATCGTCCTTGGCGAGCTCGGGGCGCTGGGCCTCGAACTTCTTGGCGGTGCAGGGCATGATGGAGACGATCGTGAGGTTGTCCTTGGCGACCCCGAGCTTGCCGGGGAGCAGGTCCTTCGCCAGCGAGCCGAACATGGCCTGGGGCGAGCGGCAGCTCGACAGGTTGGGCAGGAGGCTGGGATGGTACTGCTCGGTGTACTTGACCCACGCCGGGCAGCAGCTCGTGAACTGGGGCAGGTTCTCGCCCGCCTGCTTGCGCTTGATGAACTCGGCGGCCTCTTCGATGACCGTCAGGTCCGCCGCGAAGCAGGTGTCGTAGACCTGGTCGAAACCGAGCATCCGCAGGGCGGCGACGATGCGGCCGCTGACGTCGGTGCCGGGCTCCAGCCCGAAGGCCTCGCCGACCGCGACGCGGACGGCCGGGGCGATCTGCACGACCACCGTCTTCTCCGGCTTGGCCAGCTCGGCGAAGACCTCTTCGATCTGGCTCTTGGGCATGATGGCGCCGGTGGGGCAGACGCGGGCGCACTGGCCGCAGAAGACGCATTCCACCTGGCCGAGATCCTTGCCGAAGGCGGGGAGCACGGCGGAGTTCGAGCCGCGGTGGGCGAAGTCGATGGCGCCGATGCCCTGGATCTCGCTGCACATCCGCACGCAGTCGCCGCAGAGGATGCACTTGTTGGGATCGCGCACCAGCGAGGGGTTACTGGTGTCGAGGGCGATGGCCTCGCGGACCGGCTTGAAGCGGACCTTCTCGACGCCGAGGCGGCGGGCGAGGTCCAGCAGCTTGCAGTCGGCGCTCTTGCCGCAGGTGGTGCAGCCCTGGTGGTGGTCCGCCAGGAGCAGCTCGATGGTGATCTTGCGCATTTCGCGGATCTCGGCGGTGGCGGTGCGCACCACGAGACCGGGCTGGGGGGCGGTCGAACAGGAGGCGACGATGCCGCGCCCCTCGATGTCCACCAGGCAGAGGCGGCAGGCACCGTAGACGCTCAGCTCCGAGTGGTAGCAGAAGCTGGGAATGTCGATGCCGACCTTGCGGGCGAGTTCGAGCAGGTTGCGCTCGCCGTTGATGGCGACTTTGCGCCCGTCGATGGTGAGGAATTCCTGGTTCATGCTGGTCACACTCCGGTAATGGCGTCGAACTTGCACGCTTCGGCGCAGGCGCCGCACTTGATGCAGACAGTCGGATCGATGCGATGGGCCTCGCGCTTCTCGCCGGTGATCGCGCCCACGGGGCACTTGCGGGCGCAGAGGGTGCAGCCCTTGCACTTCTCGGGGTCGATCTCGGGCATCAGCAGGGCCCGGCAGTTCTTGGTCGGGCAGCGCTTGTCGCGGACGTGGGCGAGGTACTCGTCGCGGAAGTAGCGCAGGGTCGAGAGCACGGGGTTCGGGGCGGTCTTGCCGAGGCCGCAGAGCGAGCCCTTGGCGACGGCCCTGCCCAGCTTCTCCAGCAGGTCGAGGGTGGATTCGTCCGCCTCGCCGTGGATGATGCTGTCGAGCAGCGCCAGCATCTGCTTGGTGCCCTCGCGGCAGAGCACGCACTTGCCGCAGGACTCGTTCTGGGTGAACTGCATGAAGAACCGGGCGATCTGCACCATGCAGGTATCCTGGTTCATCACCACCAGACCGCCCGAGCCGACCATGGCCCCGGCCGCCCGCAGCGAATCGTAGTCCATGGCCATGTCGAGGTGTTCGGCCACCAGGCAGCCGCCCGAGGGGCCGCCGATCTGGACGGCCTTGAACGGGCCGTGGGTCAGTTCGCCGGCGTCGTTGGTGACGCCGCCGCCGATCTCGTGGACGATCTCGCGCAGAGTGGTGCCGAGCGGCACTTCGATGAGGCCCGTGTTGGCCACGTGGCCGGTGAGGGCGAAGGTCTTGGTGCCGGGGGACTTCTCCGTGCCCGCCGAACGGAATTCGGCGGCGCCGTGGCGGAGAATCAGGGGCACCGTGGCCAGGGTTTCCACGTTGTTGATGACCGTGGGCTGGCCCCAGAGACCGGACTGGGCCGGGAACGGGGGCTTGGGCGACGGCATGCCGCGCTTGCCTTCGATCGAGGCGATCAGGGCGGTTTCCTCGCCGCAGACGAAGGCGCCCGCGCCTTCCATCACGTTGATCCGGAAGGCATGGCCGCTGCCGAACACGTCGGCACCGAGAATGCCCGCGGCCTCGGCGTCCGCCACGGCCTTCTTGATCCGCTTGACCGCCAGGGGGTATTCCAGGCGGACGTAGACGTAGCCCTCGTCGGCACCGACGCCGCGCGCGGCGATCATCATGCCTTCGAGCACGCGGTGGGGGTTGCCCTCCATCAGGCTGCGGTCCATGAACGCGCCGGGGTCGCCCTCGTCACCGTTGCAGATGACGTACTTCTTGTTGCTCTTCTCCTTGAGCGTGAGCTGCCACTTGAGGCCGGTGGGGAAACCACCGCCGCCGCGGCCGCGCAGGCCGGAGTCGACCATCTCCTTGCAGACCTCTTCCGGGGTGAGGCCGGTGAAGGCCTTCTGGGCCGCCTCGTAGCCGCCCCAGGCCTTGTACTCGTCCAGGTTCTCGGGATCGATGATGCCGCAGTTGCCGAGGACGGTACGCTGCTGCTTGGTGTAGAAGGGGATCTCATCCACGCCCTTGCAGACCTGGCCGCTGTTGGGCTCGCGGTAGAGCAGGCGCTCCACCAGCTTGCCGGCCACCAGCGTCTCGGTGACGATCTCGGCGGCGTCCTCGGGACGGACGCGGGTGTAGAGGATGTTCTCGGGATAGACGGTGACCAGCGGGCCCATCTGGCAGAAGCCCTGGCAGCCGCTCTTGCTGAGGTGGAGGCCGATGTTGCCATCCGGGATGGCGGCCGCCGCGTCGGCGGTGTCCACCACGGTGATGCCGTTGGCCTCGGCGGCTTCGACGAAGGCGTCGTGGACGTCCAACGAACCGTTGGCCACGCAACCGGTGCCGGCGCAGATCACGATGCGGCGGGCGTTCTTGGTGACTTCGATAGCCATGGGGTTAGGCCTCCTCGGCAAGGATTGCGTCGACGGCCGCTACCGCCTTGGTGGGCGTGACCTGGCCATGGACCTTTTCGTCGATGACCATGACCGGGGCCAGACCGCAGGCACCCAGGCAGCTTACCGTCTCGATGGTGAAGAGCAGGTCCGGCGTCGTCACGGTGTCGCCGGTCAACTGCAGACGCTCCCGCAGGGCGTCGTAGATGTGCATGGAACCCTTCACGTGGCAGGCGGTGCCGTCGCAGATGCGGATCACGTGCTTGCCCTTGGGCTCCAGCGTGAAGTGGGCGTAGAAGGTGGCCACCCCGTAGACGCGGGCCGGGGGCAGATCGAGGGACGTGGCCACGAAGGCCAGGATTTCGCGAGGCAGATAGCGGTACTCTTCCTGCACGGCCTGCAGGATGGGGATCAGCTTGGCCGGGTCGCGCCCGTACCGGTCCAGGATACCGCAGACCTTGCCGAACTGATCGGCTGCCAGGTTCGGGTTTTCCGTCTTGTCGCTCATAGTGACCCTCGTTCGTTAGGGGATGGGAACTACAAAGGAGAAATTCTAGATACCACTCGCCGCCAGGCGGCGGGAAATCACCGCCAGGGTCCCGGACAGATCCTCGTTCTCGAGGATGACATCCTCGGGCAGGTCGAGGGGGACCGGGGCGAAATTCCAGATGGCCGTAATGCCACCGGAGAGCATCAGATCGGCAACCGCTTGCGCGTTCCGCGCACCCACGGTGATGATGCCGATGCGGATGTGCATCCGCTGCGCCAGGTCGGGTAGTTTGGCCGCATCGAGGATGGGCTTGTCCGCCACCGTGGTGCCCACCTTGGTGGGGTCGTTGTCGAACCCGGCCACGATGTTCAGCCCGTGCCTGGCAAATCCCTCGAATCCCAGCAGCGCCGTGCCCAGGTGGCCGGCCCCCACCAGGAAGGCGTCCTCGGGATTGTCCCAGCCGATGAACCGCTCCACTGCCATAATCAGGTCGGGCAGATAGTAGCCCACCTTTGGCTTGCCGGTGATCCCGGTCAGCGCCAGATCCTTGCGCACCAGCGTGGGGTCCACATTCAGCCGTTCGGCCAGAAAGGTGCAGGAGATCCACTCGACCCGGTCCGAACGCAACGCATGCAGGCAACGCAGGTAACGGGGCATCCGGCGAACGGATGGAGTGGGGGCGCTCCGCAGTGGTTTGTCCTTCATGGCTGCATTCTCCTGGTCTGTCTTCGCCGACCAGGCCACGGTGGGCGAAGAATTCGTTCCATCTATATCGAGAATGTTTTCTTGATAATAAGATAGACGGGTCCTCGCAGGTCGCAAGCCCCATTGGAGATTTTTTTCTCGATTCCCTTCCGGGGCACAATGGGGCGCGCCTCGCGTGCCGACAACATGATGTCCGGCAGTGAGTTATACGGATGCTGCGAACTCGCCCCTCCCCGCAGGGCCGTGGCAGGCGCGACACCTGGACTATGGACGGGGGCGTTCCGCCGCTTGGCGCAAGGGACCTACCAGGTCACGCCAAGGCCCATGAAATAGGCCACCGCCCGGCTATCGACGATCATGCCTTCGGCCTCGCGGGCGCGAAGGAACTCGGGCAGATCGGCCGGGGCGACCACGAGCACCTCGATATCCTCGCTGGCTTCCAGCCGGGGGACGGGGTTCTGGTTCTCGGGCAGGGTCTCGTCGATGTCGAGGAAGGCCAGGGTGACGGTCTCGCCGGTCATGCCCGCCGAGCTGCTGGCGGGCTGGCCGATCCAGCGGAGGGTGCCGCTGTAGCCGGTTTCCTCCAGCAGTTCGCGGACGGCGGTGGTGGCGGCGGGTTCGCCGGGATCGATCAGGCCTGCCGGGAACTCCAGCACATAGGCGTCGAGCGGCGGCCGGTACTGGCGCAGGATCACCAGCCGCCCGGAGGGACGCAGGACCGGGATCATCAGCACCGCGCCCTGGTTGTTGGCGCGCATGGCCGCCTCCCACTTGCGGGCGCGACCGTGCCGGTCCTGGTAGTCGATGCAGTCGAGATGGAGGAAGCGGCCAGCGGCAAGAACGGTGCGGCCCGTGTGGCGGGGGCGGATTGGGGTGTCGGTCATGAACTCGTCCCGAAGGCTATTTGGCGTAGGCGGCGGCGACCTTCTCGCAGGCGGCGACGATATCCGCCGCCTCCGGGTCGCCGTAGCTCTCGCTGATGGAGATGTTGAAATGGGTGTCCACGGCGCGGATCGCCTGTTCGATCCGGGCCACGGGCTCCTTGGAACCACGATAGTCCGTGCAATCCCAGGGGAAACCCGAGTTGCCGAAGCAACGCTTCTCGCGGAACCAGGTGCATTCGGCGGGAATCGCCCGGTAGGAGACGGCCAGCGGAATGCCCTCGGCGGCAAGCGCCGCGCAGAAGGTGGCCTTGTCCACGCGCAGGGCGTCCAGGTCTACGTGCATGCGCAGGAACCAGTAGCTGGACTGGCTATCGGGAACCTGCCAACCCACCCGGATCGCGGGGTTGCCGGCGAGGGCATCGCGTACCGCGTTGCCGACCTTCACCCGGTTCGCGACGATGGCGGGCAGGCGCCTGAGTTGGGCGCTGCCGATGGCGGCGGAGAGGTCGTTCAGGTTGCAGTTGATGCCGGCGACCACGTTGCCGACGGTACCCGAACCGGCGGGCACCCCGAAGGGCTTGCCCCGGTCGGCGAACTGGCGGCCCTGCCAATGCAGCTTCTCGTCCCGCGTGTAGACCATGCCGCCCTGGCCACCGGTACACATGTGTTTGCCGAACATGGTGGAGAAGGCGGCGATATGCCCGATGGTGCCGAGGCGCTGTCCCTGGTAGAACGCCCCGAGTGCCTGGGCGCAATCCTCGATTACGTAGAGATTGTGCTTCTCCGCCAGGGCCATGACAGGGGCCAGATCCACCGCGTCGCCCGCGATATGGGCGGCAACGATGGCGCGGGTCCGCTCGGTGATCAGGGGCTCGATCTGCTCGGCGCAGGCGTTGTAGGAACGCACGTCGGCATCGGCCACCACCGGCACGCAACCGGCCAGGACCACCGGCATGATGCCGCCGGGATCGGTGATGGGAGGGCAGATCACCTCGCTCAGCGCGTCGAGTCGCAGAGCTCCAAGCGCGCAGAACAGGGCGTTCGTGCCCGAGTTGACGGCATCGGCGAAACCGCCGCCCATCAGCTCCACGAAGTCCTTCTCGTACTGCTGCTCGCTCGGCCCGTTGTAGCCGAAGGCGTTGCCCGACGCGATGGCCGCGTCGAACAGGGCCACTGCCGCCGCCTTCTCCGTCTCCCCCAGCAGGCCGCGCGCGGGCATGGGTTGGTACCGAACCTTGGGACCGCCGTCAATGGCAAGCGTGCTCATGATGCCTCGTCCTCAAGCCGTGACCAGTAAGGACGGCCAGTGGGCCGTCGCGGGCCTAAGATAGGGGTCTCCGGGGCGGGGTCAATCCTCGACGGCAATCCGGAACCCGACATCGTAGACCTTCTGCCAGGGCTCGTACGCATAGCGGACCGACGATCCCGCATCGACAGGCCGGTCGGCCCAGGAACCGCCGCGAGCGACCCGGCGTTCGCTTCCCGCCGGATCGTCCCGGCCATCGTCGGCATAGGGATAGGCGCGGTAGCGGGTCCGCGTCCATTCGCTCACATTGCCGACCATGTCCCGGAGCCCCCAGGCGTTGGCCTCGGTCTGGCCGACATAGTCCACCACGAAATACGGGTCCCGGAACCGCTCGTCATGGAGCGGGAAGTTCATCTCGGGCGGATAGGGCATGCGGGGTTGCAGGCAGCCCGGACCGGGGAAGCTCGTCCGGAACCAGCGTAGGGACTGGTCGGCGAGGTTCGCGAACCGCCCGAAATCGGCATTCATGCCGCCGAAGAAGAACGGGGTGGCGGTCCCGGCCCGCGCCGCCCATTCCCACTGGGCCTCGGTCGGCAGCGCGACCTTGCGGCCGGTCTGCAGGCCGAGCCACGCGCAGAAGGCCGTGGCTTCCTGCCAGGAGACGCGGGCCACGGGCTGGTCGGGATGGTTGGCAATGTAGCCGGGGGTGACCCGGTCGATGCCGTGCATGTCGATGTAGCGCGTGTCGTGGTCGGGATCGAAGGCGGCGTACTGCCGGTTGGTCACCTCGGTCGTGCCCAGCCAGAAGGGCTTGGCGATGCCGACCTTGGCTCGGGGCCGTTCGTCGGCAGCGCCATCCAGGCTGCCCATGACGAACTCGCCCGCGGGAATCCAGCGCAGGGTCAGTTGCACCCCCTCGGCGACCGTCAGCGTACCTTCCCGTCCATTTTGGAGGTGTTCGGCCCAACCGGCGGGCATGGGGAAGGCGGCGGCCTGTACCCCGTCCGGCGGCACGGGAGACTCGGCAGGCGGGGCCACATAGGCGACAGCGGGACGTTCCGCGGCCTGGGCCAGGGCCGCCTGGGCCTCGGCTTCCGGGTTGGTGTCGAGATTGGCGAAGGCCTTCGCCAACTCGCAACGGCGCTGCGCAGGATCGGTCCCCTGCCATTCGGGAGGCTTCCACTGGCCGTTCTTCGGGGCGTTCAGGTCGATCCAGCAGTAGAGCCGTTCCTTCGCCTCGGGGTCCATGGCCGCCAGTTTCACGCCGTGATGCCCCTTCTCCAGCATGCGGATTAGGGGGCTGGTGGAGGCGTGGTACTCCATGGGGTTGAGCAACGCCATATCGCTCTCCACACCGGGCCGGTGAATATAGGGATGAAGCCCGGCGTAGGCTGCATCCGCCGTCTTGAAGCACGGCTTGCTGCGCGGTCCGACCAGGGCCGGTCCCGTGTGGCAGCCGACGCAGTACTTCTCCAGCACCGGCTGCACTTCGTTGGCGAACAGGAAGGGGCGGGGGGCTCCGAACCAGGGGCGCAGCTCCTCCGCTTCCCGCTCGTCGGCCACGGCCCGCCGCCGCGGCAGGGTGGTTCCCCGCATTTCGTGGCAGCCGACGCAGGAAACCCGCTCGCCCGGCATGCCTACCAGCCAACTCCGCATGAGCTGGAGGGCGCGCCCATCCGCATCCAGGGGTTGCAGGGAGACAGGCGTGTTGGCGGGAATCCGGAAGCGGACCGAGCCATCGCTCTCCACTTTCGCCGTGCCCAGAACCCGCTTGGCGTCCCAACCCGAGTGGATACCTACCACCCCCGGCCCCGCCTTGCCGATGTAGCCGAAGTGGTAGGCGAAAACGCGGACCGCCGTGACCGTCCCCCGCGGCACCCCGGCCAGCCCTGGCCCCTGGTAGATATCGGCCACATGCACCTCGGCGGTCGTCTCGTCGAGCTTCACCCGGTCGGGAATCACGGGCGGCCGGGGCCGGGGCCGGAACGGGATCGGCTCGAACAGGGCGATGTCCTCGAACTCCGCGATCCGGGTGAGATTGTCGAAGACATCCACCAGATAGATGCCCCAGAGGCTCTTGGCCGTCGGCTTCATGGACACCAGGAAATACTTGCTGCTTAACGGATAGGGATGGGTCGTCAGCAAGGGAGATTCCTTGAGGAAGAGTCCCCGGACCGTGTCGTCGCAGACCGTGCCCGCCACCGGCTTGCCCCAGCCGGGAATGGTCTGCACGAAGCCCGTCTTCTCTGCCGGGAGGATGTCGGGGGTGACCGCCATATGCTCGCCCGGCTCACCCCATTCCTTGCTCGTCGGGCGAAAGCGGAAGGGGTAGGTGGCAGCCAGGGCCGGATCGAGCACCACCAGCCGCCCGCAATCGCCGAAATCGTGGTGCCCGCTGATGATGCCCACTAGACGGGTCGCGCTGTCCGGTACGGGCCGGGCGAAACGGAAGGCGGTCGGGAACCAGGAGTTGCTGCCGTGCAGGGCAAGCTGGCCGGTGCCGTCGGGAAGCATGGTCATCCGCCGCCGCGAGAAGTAGTGGGGGATGTCGCTGTATTCCCAGCGCTGGAAGAGCACGCGCCCGTCGTTCAGCACCACCGGATCGTTGTCGCTGTCCTGGTCGAAGGTCAACTGGCGGAGGCTCTTGGTTCTGGGGTCCAGCAGATAGAGGCTGGCAATCTGCCCGTCGCCGTTGAGGCAAGGCAACCCGTAATAGTTGGCCGTGGAACAGAGGATGATCCGCCCGTCGGGCAGGTAGCAGCCCTGGAAGAAGTCGAGATCGGGATAGTTGGTGGGGGTGAGACAGTGGGGGTCCTTGCCCTCGCTCGTCACCTCGTAGAGCGCCCAGCGTCCCTGGTCGTCCAGGCTCGAAAAGAGCAGACGGTTGCCGTCGTACTCCAGCCGCACATCGCGCAGCAGGCGTCCCGCCGGGGGCTGGTACAACGATGCAAGACCGGGTTGCCCGCGCAGGTCGGAGAGCACCGCGATCTCGTTGTCCCAATTGCCCTTGCGCAGGACGGCATGGTTCTGGAAGTTGGTGGGCACGAAGCCGGCATCGGCCCCGACCGCCGACCGCGCCCGGCCGCCGGGAAGATTGCGCTTCACGACCAGCACGCGGTCGAAATCGAGCAACGGGTTGGCCAGGAGGGCCGTGCGGACCTCCGTCGCCAAGGCGTCGATGGCGTCGATTGTTTCCGCCTTGCCGCCATCCTTCGCTTCCTGTAGGAGGCGGGCGCGCTCCGCATCGAGCCGGTCCAGCAGCGGCAGATGGCGGGCAGCGTCGAAGGTACCGGGAAAGGTCTCGGCCAAGTCTGTGACCGCGCGGCGGACCGCCGCTGGATCAAGGGCCGTCAGTTCCGCGATCTTCTCCTCCAGACGCTCCTTCTCCTGGCGTAGCCGGACTCGTTCGGCCCGTTGTTCGGGCGTCAGCCGCACCAACTGCCAGTCATCCGGGAAGGCCTCGGCACAACGCAGGCGCAGGGCGCAAATGTGGGGGAAGATGCTGTCTGTGCGCAGCGTCACGACGTGGCTGCCCTTGGTGATCCGCGTCACGCATTGGTCCTCCCATTGGGCCGAGGAGGTCTGCCACTTGCCCGTCACCCCCTTCAGACCGGTGACGACGACGTTCCCGTCCACCAGAATCTGCACGGGCCGCGACTGGGCGGCGGCGTAGAGCACGGCCACGGTGTAGTCCGCCGTGACCGGGACATCGAGCACGTATTCGGCCCAGTTCGGAGTCTCGCCCTTGTTGAAGATGCACGCGGGGCCGTCGGCATAGGACTCCCCGTGCAGCACCACGCGGGCATTGCTGGCGTCGAAATCGACGGCCTCGACCGTGATCACGCCATCCGCCGCGTGGATCGCCATACCCAAGAGACAGATCAGAGCGAACGACCCGCGTGCCATGCGTTCTCTCCTGATGCTTTGGAGGGCATTCACCTGTTGCGAACGAAGGGGTCTTCCATGACTATAGACCCTCGTTAGCAGGGCGCATCATAGTCCACCATGATCCCGCCGCCGACACCCCGCGCCGGACGGGAGCTACGGCAGGCGGAATTCGTGGGTTCCGCTGCCGACTTCGACGACCTTCTCGGGCAGGTGGACTTCGGCGATGGCGTTCGGCGGGACGGTGACGGTCAGGCTACCTTGCGCGCGGGACCACTGGACGGCGATGGGACCGCGCACGGTATCGAGAGTGCAAGTGAACTGCTGCATCCCCGGCAGCGGCGCGGGCTGCACCGCGAACCGGCGGTAGGCGGGTTCGAGTACCCGGATGCCCGCGATGTGGGTATACCACGTGGCGCTGGCCCCGCTGAACATGGCGTGGTTGTGGGAGTTCATGCCGCCCTTGTAGGTCCACTGTTCCCAGGTGGTGGTGGCATCGTTGGCGATCTGGAAGCCGAAGCCGGGGTAGTCGGGCTGGCGCAGCACGGTCTCGGCCACGTCGCCCCGACCGCCGTCGATCAGCACGTCGAAGAGGTGGCGGGTGCCGTAGATGCCGGTATCCAGATGCCCCTTGTCGCGGGTGAGGATGGAGGCGACGAGATGGGCAAATACCCGGTCGCGCTGTTCGCCGGCCAGCATCCCGGCGGCGAGCGGCATCACGTCGTTAGTCTGGCGGCCGTCGCCGAAGGAATCGCCGTCCGGGGTGGCCAGGTTGGCCAGCAAGGCCTCGCGAATCTCCTCGGCCAGGGCCGCGTAGCGCTGCTGGTCCTCGGGGTGCCCGAGCACCCCCGCCATGCGGGAGAGGTTCCGGGCGAGTTCGTGAAAGAGAACCGTGTTCACCACCGGCACGGCGTTGTGGTAGCCCTGCCAGGTGCCATCGTTGGGCGGGCACCAATCGCCGAAACCGTCGCGCCAGACGTGGTCCGGCGCCGCCTTGTCCAGCCGGTTCACGTAGGCCTTGAGGCTATCGTACTGCTCGGCCAGCAGGCGTTCGTCGCCGTAGTTCCAGTAGAGCCGCCAGAGCAGATTGCCCCGGTCGCCGCTCCAGTCGGGATTGCCGCCGCCATGCTCGATGTTGCGGACCCACTGCGCGTAGTAGCCATGCATCCCGAAATTGGCGATGGCGGCATCCTCCACACAGGCGGAATCCATCTCGCAGGGGGTGCGCTCGTCGCGGGCCGCGCAGTCGGTGGGAATGCTCACCAAGTTGCTGACAATGCTCCAGGTGAAGTTGCTTTGCAGGCGGTCCAGAAACTTGTCGCCGAAGGTGATGTGTCCCGTCTGTTCGACGGCGGCATGGACCGTGCAGGCAACCAGGTTCTCCGCCGTCGGCGTGCCGGGGAAACCGCGCACCTCCACGTAGCGGAAACCATGGTAGGTGAAACGGGGCTCGTAGACCTCGGTACCCGTGCCTGCGAGGGTGTAGCTGTCCAGCGCGTCGGCCCGCCGGTTGGTCCAGGGATCGATCATTCCATCCTTGCCGAGCAGTTCGCTGTGGTGCAGCCGGACGGTGGTTCCCGCCGGGCCGTTGACCCGGAGCCGGCACCACCCCGCCGCGTTCTGTCCGAAGTCGAAGACGAACACCCCCGGCTGGGGCTGGGTGACGGCGATGGCTTGGCGCTGGCCCATCACTCGCACTGGCGGTGCCACGGCAGGCATCAGCTTGCCCTTTGGCCCCCCGCTGATCTGGACCGGCTGCCAATCGGCGGCGGCAAACCCCGGCCGATCCCAACCGGGTTGTTCGCGGCGGGCGTCGTAGGTCTCGCCCGCGTAGATGCCCGCCTTGAGGATCGGGCTATCCGCCCAGCGCCAGGACTCGTCGGTGAAGAAGTGCTGCCGGGTGCCGTCGGCCAGCCAGACGTCCAGGCGCAGCTTGACGCACTTCGGGGCCTGCCAGCGCCAGCCCCACTGGGAGTAGTCGGGGCCGTACCCGAGCGCCAGCCAGAGCCCGAGGGCGTTGCGCCCCTGGCGGAGCTGGCTGGTCACATCGTAGGTGTCGTAGAAGCAGAGCTGGCCGTAGTGGGAGTTGCCGGGGCAGAGGACCGCATCCCCCACCTTGGCCCCGTTGAGACGGAACTCGTACCAGCCCAGGCCGTAGACATAGGCCCGGGCGCGGACCACGGCGGCAGGCAGGTCGATCTCGTGGCGCAGGCGGGGACAGGTGCTGGGGAGGGAAGCACCCGCCAGGAGGATGCCGTTGGGCTGGACCATCTGCTTGTCGCGGAACTGGGCGCGGGCGAAGGGATTGTCGGCGATGCTGCCGTCCAGCGGATCAGCCAGCAGAACCTTGCCTGCCGGATCGGTGACGCGCAGGTCGGAGAACCCGGCGGCCTCGCCCGCACTGCCCCGGAAGCCGACGGTTCCCGCTCCGAAGGCACGCTGTTCGCGCTGGTCCACCTGCTGGCCGTCGATCCAGGTGGTGATCGTCATCCCGACGGCGGCGATCCGCAGCCGATGGGGTTTCGCCTTGTCGGCGGGAGGCACTACGGCATCCAGCGGTACTTCGCCCAGATTCTGCCAGGCTCCGTTCTGGCGCAGGTGGGGCCGGAGCAGAAGCCCTTCGCCCAGCTTGGTGTTGAGCTGCCACATGTAGAGGTTGTCGGTGTCCACCGCCCGGAAGACGACCCCGGCGGCATCGCTCTGCACGGTGACCGTCACCTCCAGGGCGAAATCGCCCCAGGTGTGGGCGGCGTCCGGCGTGGTGGGGCTGACCCATTGGCCGCCCCAGTCGACGCCTGGCTCCAGTGCCGTCTCGAAGCTGGCCAAGGTTGACCAATCCGACGCCTCGCCGGTCTGGTCCCAGACCCGCACTCGCCAGCGGTACGGCGTCTGCCAGGCCAGGACAGGACCGGTGTAGGCAACACAGACGTTTTCCGCCGATTCGCATCTCCCGCTGTCCCACAGCGGTGCGGTATTGGCATCCAGCACCTGGATCTGATAGGCCTGCTGCATGGTCCCTTGCCGGGAACAGCGCAACTGCCAACCGAACCGGGGCACCAGAGTCTCGATGGCCAGAGGGTTCTCGCGGTACTCGCAGCGAAGTTCGGCGACGCTCAGCATGGCGGCATATCCTGTCTGACAGACCGCCGCCAGGAGGATCGCTCCCAGGCAACGGCGATGGGTAGTGTTCAGCATGGTCCTCTCCCCATTCCGGAACTAGGCCAGCATGGCGGCGAAGTCGGCGAAGAAGTCCGGGTAGGACTTGGTCACGCAGTCCGGGCCGTCGATGATCACCGGGCCCTGGGCCGCGACGGCCACGGCAGCACCGGCCATGGCGATCCGATGGTCGTTGCAGCTATCGATCTCGCCCCCGGTCACGGGGCCGCCCTGCACGGTCATGCAGTCGCCATCGACCTCGATGCGGACCCCCAGACGGCCCAGTTCCCGCTGGAGGGCCAGAGCCCGGTTGCTCTCCTTGTGGGCGAGCCGGGAAGCCCCATGCAGGACGGTGCTCCCGGCGCAATGGGCTGCCAGAGCCGCCAGGGCCGGGAAGAGGTCGGGGCAGTTGGTGGCATCGAACTCGAAGGCGTGCAGGTCGCCCTTGCTGACGGTGATGGCTCCGCCCTGCCAGGCGATCCTGGCGCCGCTGCGCTCCAGGGCCACGAGCAGGTCCCGGTCGGCCTGGGCCGAATCGGACTGCAGACCGGTGAGGGTGACGCTGCCGCCAATGGCCCCAGCGGCCAAGAGACAGGCGGCTCCGCTCCAATCGCCCTCCACGCGGTACTCGCAGGGCTGGTAGTGCTGTTGGCCGGGGACGTGGAACTCGCGGTAGTCGGTGTGCTCGGCCTCGACGCCGAAGGCGGCCATGACTTCGAGGGTCATGTCGATATAGGGCGTGCTCTTCAGGTCGCGCACCAGCAGCCGGGTATCGCTCTTTGCCAAGGGCAGGGCGAGGAGGAGGCCGGTGAGCATCTGGGAACTGACGCTGCCGTCCACCTCGGCCGTTCCGCCCCGCAGCGGGCCGCAGACCCGGATCGGGGCGCAACCGTTGGTGGCGGTGAACTCCGCGCCGAGGGCGCGCAGGGGGACCGCCAGCATGTCCACCGGCCGGGTAAGGAGCGAACCCTCGCCAGTCAGGGTCAGGGGCTGGTCGTGGAGGGTGGCGATGGGGGTGAACATACGGATGCCGAGCCCGGCTTCCCCGCAATGCAGGGTGGCGGCGCGGGGTGCGAAACCCCCGTCCACCACGGCGGTCGCGCCCTCCGTATCGAGCACGGCACCGAGGGCGCGCACGACTCCGGCGGCGGCCAGGACATCGTCGCACCACGTCAGGCCATGCAACACGCTCCGACCGGGGGCGAGCAGGGCGGCGGCGAGGGCACGTTGGGCGTAGCTCTTGCTGCCCGGCGCGGCCAGGTGGCCGTTAACGATGGAAGGTTTGACGGATTTCTTCATGGATCTTCTCGGCGGCGCGGTGGGAGTCGGGATGTTCGGTGGAGACGATCAGGTGGGCCGCCTCGGCGTAGAGCGGTCGCCGCAGGGCGAAGAGCTCGCGGGCCCGCGCCGTGGGGTCGGCCACGGCCAGAAGGGGCCGGTCGGTGCCCGCGCAGCGTTTCACCACAGTCTCGATGGCGGCGTAGAGCCAGATGCAGAGGGTGCGCTGGGCCAGGGTCTGCCGGTTGGCCGCGCTGCCCACCACGCCACCACCGCAGGAGATCACCAGATCGGTGGAATCGGCCAGGTCTTCGAGCGCTTGGGTTTCGAGCGCCCGGAAGGTGGCTTCGCCGTCCTCGGCGAAGATCTTCGGGATCGGCTTTCCGGCCCGCTGCTCGATGAGATCGTCCATATCCACCAGATGGCGGTGCAGGGCGGCGGCGAGACGGCGCGCGACGGTGCTTTTGCCCGCGCCCATGAAGCCGATCAGGGCGATGGGACGGCGGTCGTCCAGCCGGGGGCCGTCCAGGCCCGGCTCCATATCGGCGCGGACACAGGGCTGGCCGGTGAAGGCGGTGAAGGCAGGAATGGCCTGGTTCAGCAACCAGTCCAGCCCGCTCAGGCAGGTGCAGCCGCGCGCCTTGGCGAGGCGGTAGAGACTGGCCCCCTTGTAGTTGGCATCGAAGACGATCTGGCCGGGGCGGAGCCAGGATTCCTGGACCACGTCCAGATGGGGGGCCAGCGAGGATACGACCGCGTCGGCTCCGCGCACCTGTGCCTCCACCTCGTCGTAGGGCATCGCGGCGCACCCCATGGTGGCGGCCAGTTCCTGGGCCTTCTCGTAGGTGCGGTTGACGATGGTCACCTTGGCCCCGGCCCGGACCAAGCCACGGGCAGCGCCCCGCGCCGCCCCGCCTGCGCCGAGCAGAACCACCCGACGCCCGGCCAGGGAGAGACGGCGGTCGGCAAAGGAGCCCACGACCCCCGTGTGGTCGGTGTTGTAGCCGGTGAGGACGCCGCCATCGTTGACGATGGTGTTGGCTCCGCCGATCCGGGCCGCCTCGGGGTCCACGTGGTCGACCCCGGCCAGCATGTCCGGTTTGTAGGGCGCGGTGACGTTCAGTCCCCGGATGCCGAGGGAGCGGACCACGTCCAACGCTTCCTGGGCGGTGTCGGCCGCCAGTCGCGTGTAGGTGCCGGGAACGCCCTTGGCCCGCATGGCCGCGTTCATGATGGCGGGGCTGAGACTATGCAGAACCGGCCGGCCGGTCACGGCCAGGAGAAGGGGATGGGAATCAGTTGGGGGCATTGGGCGCTGGGGCCGGCGGAGCCGGTTCCTTCTGGTCTGGGCTGGCTGCTGCGGCGACGAGTTCCAGAGGGACAACGGCCGGATGCACATAGCTCGCCGTCAGTTCCGCATCGCCGTCGATCCACACCTGCACGGTGCCGGCCTGCTGGCCGGCAGTGGTGATGCCGGTCAGGTCGATGAAGGCGTGGATCTGGGCCGGGGTCAGTTTGTCGAGGGCCGCTTGCGGCCCGCGCACTGTGACGGACACCAAGGGGAGCTCCCCCTTCACCTGGAGGGGCGAGTGGGCGGCAATCAGCACCACCATGGGCAGGTCGGCATAGTTGGTCTGGCCGCTGGTGCGGGCCACCTGGACGGAGACGTGGACCATCTTTCCCATCTCGACCCCGGGGATCGGCGTGAGCGGGATATCCTGCTCGAAATCGCGCACGATGGTGTCGTCGAGGACGACTGGTTCGGTGGTGACTTCCTGGATGTCCTTGGCGACCCGGTAGGGGCCGCGGATGGTGGTGGTGGCGGGGACCACCGCCCGGCGGGTGCGGCGGTAGCCCTCCCGGATCTTCCCTTCGAAGCGGACATTGATCGGGATGTCGGTCCGGGTTACGATGCGGTCCAGCCGCACCTGAATCTTGTTCCGGTCGATATCCACCACCCGGATGCCGGGAGGGGTATGGTCCACGTTGTGGCGGGAGATGATCACATCCGCGAAATAGGACCCGGGCAGGGGATTGGCCACCTGGGCCGAGAGGCGGATGTCGCTGCTCTTGAGCTGCTCCAGCGCCCGGGGCGAGCCGCGCACGGTCACGCCAACCGTGGGGACCTCGCTTTCCACGATGGTCTCGGCCGGGTCGTACAGCAGGTTGATCGGCACATTGTGCAGCACCATCGTCTCGCTGAGCTGGGCCGAGACGGTGAGCCAGATGACCAGGGCGAAGAACAGGGCCACCAGCTTGCGCAGAAGGTCATGACGGAGGAAATGGGGGAGGCGGAAGTTCATTCCTCGCCCTCCTCGCCGCCGAAATCATCCTCCAGATCGATCGCGGTCTCATCCAGGCCCAGCAGAGGCAGCTTGCCGCGTTCCTGGCGCATTTCCCGTTTCACCAGCCAGTTGGTGAGGTGGCGGCGGAGCCGTTCGCGCTCCACGCCGCGGATCAGGTGCCCCTTGTAGGCCACGCTGACCGCCCCCGACTCCTCGGAGGCGATGATGACCACGGCGTCGGTCTCCTCGCTGATGCCCAGGCCGGCCCGGTGCCGGGTGCCGAGGCTGCGGTTCTGCTCCGTGTTCTGGGTCAGCGGGAAGATGCAGCCCGCCGCCACCAGCGTGTCGCCGCGGATGATGACCCCGCCATCATGCAGCGGGGTGTTGGGGAAGAAGATCGTGCTGAGCAGCTTGCTCGACACGGGCGCGTTGATGTAGGTCCCGGTCTCGGTGTAGGAGCGCATCCCGATGGTCCGCTCGATGGCGATCAGAGCCCCGATCCGATGGCTGGCCAGGTAGTAGGTGGCGTCCACCAGCGTATCCACCACATCCGTGTTGCGCTTGCCCCCGCGGCCCAGATGCAGACGGCTCTGCTGGCGGCCCAACTCGGCGAAGGCGCGCCGGATCTCCGGCTGGAAGATGATAAGCAGGGAAAGGGCGAGCAGAGCCCAGAGCCGGGTCAGAATCCAGTCGATGACTTCCAGACCGAGCATCTGGGCGAGGGTGCTCGTCACCACCAGGGTGATCACCAGCCCGGCCAACACCATGGCGGCACGGGTGCCGCGCACAAAGCGCAACGCCTGGTAGATGAGAAACGTGAGGATGCCGACCTCGACCACGGTCTTCGCGTACTCGCGCAACTCGGTGAAATGGGGAGTGCTGAACGTCATGCCCTGGAAAACCACCCGTGTGACTACCGCAATATACGCGGACGGCGAGCGATGTCACTGGGAAGGGGGCAATGGAATGGTGGAATGGTGGAATGCCGGAATGGGAGAACGGAGGAGGGGATTGGCAGGGGCTGTGGGCTGGCGTGGCTGTTGGCACCCATTCCTCCCTGTCCGTTTTCGCCCTTTCCCCCTTCCGTCGTTCCACCATTCCATCATTCCATTATTCCGCGCCCTCTCCCTCCACCGCCTGCAGGCCGATATAGTCCAGCATGACCCCGTCTTCCAGATTCACCGCCTGGACCTGGACATCCCCGGCTGGCAGGTCGAGGGTCACGGCCCCCGTGACCTGGTGCCAGCGTTCGTAGACTTCGTCCGCCAACCGGACTTCCTGCCCGGCAAGCCGGAAGGCGATGCTGTTGCCGCAGCCATCGGACCACTGGACCCGGGCAAAGAGCAGAAAGCGTCCGGCGGCGGGTACCGACAGGTGAAGCGTGGCCCGGCCGATGCCCTTGCCCCGTCCCTCGGGGATCGCCAGGGCCCTATTGCCGGAAGCACCGTCTGCCTTCACCACCTGGAATGGCGCCATGATCTCGAAGGCGTTCTCGGCCTCGACCGTGACCACGTTTGCCGGGCCGCCGCCGTAGGTGTCGGGAAGGACGACGATTCGGGGACCGTGCGTGGTCCGCCGGGGCTGGTGGAGGCCGGCCACGACCTGGTTGGCCAGACTCGGCCAATCCCGGTCGGTGCCATTCACGAGCAACGAGAGGGCCAGGAGGCAGACCACCATGGTCCAGCAGCCCAGCACCCGCCACGGGCGGCGGTAGGAGAGCGGCTGCCCGTGGGGATCGAACGCCAGGCCGATCAGGACGCCGAGCCAGATGCCGATGCCCCGGGCCAGGGCGAGGGAGAAAAGGCCCGCTCCCATGGCCGCGATCAGAGCCACGGCCACGGCCCGGCGGTCCTGGGCTTCCTCGGGCAGCTCTCCCGGTCCCGCCCGCCAGGCGGCAAGGCAGGCCCCCAGCAACAGCCAGAACAGGCCGACCAGACCGATGGGTCCCGATTCGACCAGTGTCACCAGATACTGGCAATTGCCGTCGCGCGGCACTTTCGAGTCGGCCGGATGGGGATCGGGCGCTCCGAAGTCGCGCAGGTGGTTGATGGCCGCTTTGTACTGGCCCAGTCCTGCCCCCAACGGCAGGCGGAGCGGGCTCCGCAACGCCAGTTCGGCCTCGATGACCGACCGTTTGAGATGGGTCTCGTCGTAGTGAGGACGTAGCCGGTCCCAGCTTCCCCGTTGGCCGGGCAGGAGCGAGGCCCCGAGCGCGAAGGGGATGGCCAGCAAGGCGAGCCGGTGGCGGCCGCCGAAGACCAAGCTGCCCACGGCCACCACGATGCACCAGACCAGGAGCGGTCCGGCATGGGGGAAGCCCAGCCCGGCCAGTACGCCGGGAACGACCGCGAGCCAGGGACAGCCGAGGCGCCCCAAGACCAGTACGGCAAAGGGAGCCGCCAGCGTGGCATACGCCCCCCATTTCGCGGGACTAAGCCCCAGCCAGCCAAGCCCTCCCACGGCCGCCAGGACCAGGAGGAGCAGCTCCAGTCCGGCCAGGACCCAGACCACGTTGGCCCGGACCCGCCGCCGGGTTCCGAACTGGACGAAGTAGACGGAGACCAGAGTGATCTCGCCCAACTGGACAAGCTCCTTGGCCGTGGTCGGCAGCGTGTGCCAGTTGCCGCCAAGCAGGCCGCTGGCAAGGGCCACGGTACCGATCAGCACCGGGCGCGGCAGCCAGGGAAGGGGGCGGGCGGAGGAAACGGCGATGACCACGAACAGACCCGCGAGCAGGACCAGCGTGGGCAGCGGCAGGCCGGGGGTGAGCTGTTCCCCGCTTGCGCTGAACACCGCTCCCGGATTCCACGGCACCAGCGCCACGACCAGGACGATGGCGATGATGCCGTTGCGGACAGCTTCGTGGCGATAGGTCACGGCTTTTCCTCCCGAGCCGCGACGAACCGGGGCTTGCCGACGGTGAACCGGCCGCCCGCCTGGTTCTTCGTGCTGCCCGCCAGCAGGTAGTCCTCGTTGCTGCTGTTCCCCAGGGTCAGGGACACCACCTGCACACCCTCCGCGGTGCCCCGCAGGCGGGCGATGCCCTGGCTCAGGTTGCAGCGCAGCAGGCCATCGGCATAGGTGCTCCCCTCGATCAGGAAGAGCTGGCGGACCGCGTTCTCCTCCAGGGTTGGCAGGCGGAAGCACTCGCCCTTCTCGAAGTCCGGGGTGAGCAGGGCCTTCATCCCGGTGATGGGGGCCGTGACCGGGATCAGGAAAGAGCCGACGGAGGTCTGGACATGCAGGTTCAGCGCCACGTTGGGGGGGACCTCAAGGGGCAGTTCCAGCACCGGCTTCCCGGCGAGAATCCAAGGGGGCTGCGACTCGTAGCGCACCGCCCCGAAGCCGGTGCCGGTGGTCCGCTCGAAGGTGGTGGTGCGCTCGTTTTCCCCCGCCACGCGCAAGGCGTCGGTATGGAGCGGGTGCCAACCGTGGGTGGCGGGCGCCACCGGCGGGACCGAGAGCACCGCAGGTTCCCAGCCCGTCTCCTCGGCCATCGAGGAGGCCTTGGTGACCGCAAAGCCGTTGCGCACCGACCAGAACGCGAGGTGCCCGCCCGCCAGGGGGGCGGGATCGGTATAGTCGAAGACCGGCCGGTCGTCGATCCAGACGCGCACCCGGGGGCCAGCCTTCCACACGGCGATGCGCCGCCAGAAATAGTGGACCACGCCGAAGCCGGGCTGGGTGGGGAACAGGAAGGACGGATCGGTGGTTTGCGCTACCACCTGCCCCTGGCGCACGAGACAGGTTTCCCGGTTGTCGTTGGCCCCGAACAGCACCGCATAGCCGGACAGCGGATCGCGCCCGTTGCCGCAGAAGGAGACGTTCAGATCGCGCCGGACATACCAGCCCTCGTTTGCGATCAGGGTCTGGAACTTGTTCTCCCGGTCCGCAGCGGGGTCGTAGCGGAACGAGGCGTCGCCGGCGTCCCAGGGCATCACCGGCCGCTGGGAGATGAAGTACTCGTGGAACTGGTCTCCGGCGAAGCGCCGCTTGCTCACGATCATGGGCACGGCGGTGGAGCCGCAGGCGAGGAAGTTCCACTGGTTCTGGCAGGCCCAGCGGGCATCCATGCGGAACGCGCCATCCAGCCAGACCCAGTCGGCGGGGGCCTCCTCGAAGAACTCGTTGTGGAGATGCTGGCAGAAGATGCGGTGGTGCTCGGGACGGGGAACCACTAGCACGCCATCCTCCGAACGCAGCCGGAGGACGCCCAGCCGCACGTTCCCCGGGGCTGTGAGGCCCAGGGAAACCCAGGCTCCGCCCAGCCACGCGTCGAGATCCCCGGCGGGGGTCCGGCGGACCCGCAGTTGCAGCCCCGGCCGCCGGTCATCGCCCCAGCCGGGCAGTTCCAACTGCCAGCCCTGGGCATCGCGTCGGGCTGTGAACTGGGCCAGCGTCTTGCCGCCGCCGGTGCCCTGGTTGCCGATGTCGGCCTCGGTGACCAGGAAGCAATAGCGGCCAGCGGGAATCTCGCCCAGGCGTTCGTCGTAGGTCTGCGAACGGTACTCCCAGGCACCGATCAGGGGTTGCCGGGTACGGATGCCAGCACCGAGCTGGCCGTCCACGCGGTCCATGAAGTGGACGAAGGTGTCGTTGCCCTCGGCCCATTGGCCGAACTGCTCGGGATCGGCCTTGTTCTTGTGCTCCTTGCCGGCGAAGGCCCGGCTGACCGCCAGGAGTGGTTCGGGAGCGGGAGCGGGGACCGGCAGGGAACAGATTCGCACATCGTCGAACTCCGCCAAATCCTCCCCCACCAGGATCTGGCAGGGGCCGGAGACCCGTTCGGTCAGAGTGGTGGAGAGTACCCGTACCTGGTCGAGCCAGCCCTCCAGCCGGCAACCGTCGGCCACGGTCACGCCAATCCGGACCCAGTTGGTGAGCGGGGGACGCGAGCCGCCATAGGTGGCCAGCACTTCCCAGGGGGCACCGCCGTGCCGCTGGACCAGGCAGAACCGACGTTCGCTGCCCAGCCAGCCAAATCCTACCTGGAGCCCGGCCTCGGGCCCTTGCACCACCAGTAGGTTGGTCCCGGTAGGGAGGGTGTTGCCGTCCACCACGAAATCGGTCTTGGGCAGGCCGAAGTAGAACCGGGCTTCGGCCGCGTACTCCGCCCAGTCGTCACCGCCATAGGTCAGGCTGGCCCCCCCGGAACCGCGGACGGTAAAGGGGTTCACGGCCCGCTGGAAGTCGTAGCTGTGGACTTCGCTTTCGCTGCGGGCCATGCCGCCGCCGTGCTGGGCCAGGGCGATCGAGCCGGTCGCTGCCGTGCACGGGCCGGAGACCAGATCGAACCGCATGAAGCCGTCCGCCACATCCACCTGCGGATACAGGGCGCTGGCGAGCTCGGGTGCGGTTTCCTCGGCGGCTTCCCAGAAGACATCCCAGTCGGAGCTTGGATTGGTGATCCGGCTGCCGTCCACATACAGCGTCACGCGCCCCTGGGCCAGGAACAGCTCGGCGTGGTCATGCATCCGGCCAACCACCTTGCCTGCCCGTTGCACATTGCCCACGGGGTCGATGTAGAGGTAGTCGTCCGGGTTGGTGTGGGAGCGGAGGTAGAGCCGGTGGGTGCGCAGCGTGTCCCGGTCGAAGCGGAGCGTGCGCGCGGCGGCCTTCCCGGGCACGGCAAAGGGGATCAGAACCAGACAGTGCTGCGCGTCCTCCCACTGGTTCTCAAGCTGGGCCCGGGGAGATGGCCGGTGTATCCAGTCGCAGCCTCCCAGCAGAGCGCCGAGGATAGCCAGGGCAAGGCCGCCACTCCAGCGGAAACTGGGACGGTGCCGGGTTGGCGGGCGATGGACTGCGCTGTTTTTCACTCCGTCGGGCCAGGCTCCGTTCCGCTGGGAGCCCGGCACCGCTGGCGGTGCCGGGCGCAATGGACTAGGGAAACGACGATTCCCGGGAAGCTGCTACTCGGCGGGAGGAGGGGCAACCGGGGCTGCGGCCTGGGGAGCCGCCTCTTCCTTGGGTTTCGGCTTGTCCTTCAGCAGGTCGTCACGGGACTTGGTCACGTTCTCGACCGTCCAGGAGTCCACAAGATATACCCAGTTCCCGACGCGCGCATCGAGGTCGGCCACCTTCTTCTGCGTTTCGGCCAGCTTGTCGGCGAACTCCTTGTCCAGCTTCGTCTTGTCCTCGGGCTTCTCGTCCTGGCCGACGACGCGCTCGGTCGGCCCGTCGTAGCTGGCCTTGACCGCCAGGTAGTACTTGTTGTCGCTGCCCTTCTTGCCCACGGTGACGGTGTAGACGATGCCGTCGAACTGCTTGGCGACGAAGGTCTTGGCCTGGTCGAAGCCCGTCTCTTCGGGCTTGAGGGCGGGATCGGCCACATCGCTGAACCGCGCCCAGGAGAAGGCGCTCTTGATGCTGCCGAGCTTGGTGCTGTCCACTTCCTTGCCGTCCGGGATGTCGCCGGCCAGCTTGAGATCGGCGCTCGTGTCCGTGCGGCTGGCCGTCCAGACGGTCTTGCCAGCCTCGGCCAGGTTCGCCTCTTGGATGTCGCTGATCTTGAAGAACTGGTCGTCCAGCCAGGTGTTGGGCTCCTCGCCGATCTGGCTGAAGCTCTTCGCCACCAGCATGACGTCCTTGCCGCCCTTGGCCCGCAGGTAGCGGCCGTCGGGGTAGTCGCCGCCGCCCATGCCCATGGGGTTGCCGCCGCCGCCCTTGCGCATGTGTTCCTTGCCGAAGAGCACGGCGGCAAGCTCCTTGCCGTCCGCCCCGGACAGGGTCAGCAGCGCCCCGGCATCGTCCTTGCCCGGGTCGTTGAGCTTCAGGCGTCCGTACTGGCTCTCGCCCGCGGCCACCATTTCGGTGACCGTCAGCTCGCCGAGGTCCTCCAGGAAGGTCGCCAGCTTCTCGTACTTGGCCGGGTAGCCGTAGCGTTCGGCCACGCGCCAGAGACCGTCCTTGAACTCGACCGTCACCGTGCCCTTGCTGTTCTGCACGGTGAATTTCATGACCTTGGTCACGTCGAGCCCGGGCACCACTTTCTTGCCGCTGCCCTGGCCTTGCCAGGACTGGTGCTTGGCGAGCTTCACTTTGATGCCGACCGCCAGCAGAACGACGGCGACGAGGCACAGGATCAGGAATTGCTTGCTTTTCATTTGTGTGCCATCCTCCGGCGTTTGGCGAAAGCGAGGGCGAGGCCTGCTGCGGCCACGAGGGCCGGCATTGCCCAGATGTTCAGGACCATGAGGCGCTTCTCCAGCGAATCGACATCGTGCCGGTACTCCTTGCTGAGTTCCTTCCGGCGCTTCTCGAAGGCCTCGACCTTCTTCTTCAGGTTCGCGCGCTCCTCGCGCTGTTCGGGGGAGAGGTACCAGGACTGGTTCTGCCCGGGCTGCTTCTTCTCGTCGAGTTTCTGCAGCCGTTCGTTGGCCGCCTTCTGCTCTTCGACCACCTCGTCCAGGGCCGCCCGCAGCTTGCCGTTGGCATCGGCCAGCATCTTGTCGATGCGCTCGAAGGGCCGCTTCTTGATGCCCCGGCTACGCAGGGAGATCAGGTTGTTGTCGCCGGCCAGCCATTCCAGCAGGTTCATCAGGAGGTTGGCGTTGTCGTTGCGCGGCTGGTAGAAGAGGGGTTGCCGTCCCATGCCGCCCCCGACTCCCACGAAGGCGAAGTCGTTCGCGAGCATGTCCGCATCGCCGAAGAGGACCACGATGCCGTTCTGCTCGGACTTCTTGAGTCCCGTGTCCGCCGCCGGAGCATCCTTCTTCTCGTCGTCGGCCGGTTTGGCGGCCGCGTCCTCGCCGGGGGCACCGGCGGGGAAGGCGGTGGCGAAGGTGCCTTCGAGGCGGAGGCCAAGGACATGCTGGGTTTCGTCGGTCTTGAGGCTGTCGAGCAACCGCCGACCGCTTGCCGGATCCAGGTTCATGGCCTGGAACTTCTCCACGAAGCCTGCCTTGTCGGAGGAGAGGAGGAGCTTGGTCCGGGTCAGCCCGGTCTCGCCCTGGAAGGTGAAGGCGCCGCCGTTCACGTACCAGATGTCGTCGAGTTGGGAGACGGAGATGTCATCCTTGTCGACGGCGTCCCGGCCCAGGGAGAGGACGGTGGGGAAGACCTGTTCGGGCTGGCCGGGCTGGCCGGGCGACTGGAGCATGTACTGGGTGTCGGCGATCACGCCGGGCTCGTCGCCTTCCTTCTCGAAGGCCACGCCCCAGGCGGGCAGCAGGGGGCCGAGATCGGAGGGGCCGGTGGGGGGGCGCATGCCCATCATCTGGGGCGGTTGCGCCATCTGCTCGGCGAAGCTCATCGGATCGAGGAAGCCCAGAATCCGGCCGCCGCGCAGGAGATACTGGTCGATGGCGTAGAGGGTCTTCTCGGGGAGGTCCTTCGGGTGGATCAGGAGCAGGATGCTGATCTCGCTGCCGATCGTCTCGATGTCCTTGGGCAGTTCCTCGACCTCGTAGTCCTGCTCCATGATCTGGGCGACCAGCCACGGGGGCGTCTGCCCCTGGCCCTGCATGGCCATCATCGGGTTCTGCTGGCCCGAGCCCATGACCGGGAGGGTGCTGATGATGCCGACCCGCGGCTTGTCGGTGTGGAACACCCGGTAGATGGCGCGGGTGATGTCGTACTCCAGCATGTCCTCGCGCGAGGGCGAGAGGTTGTTGATGGTCTGGGTCTCGTCGAGGCACTTCACGGCGATGCCGAAATAGAAGGGCAGGCCGTTCGCGTTCATCGGCTCGATGTTGTCCACCCGGGCCGCGTCCTCCGCATCGGAGTCGGGCGTCGGATTGTACTTGCGGACCACCACCATGCCCTTGCCGTAGTGCTCGTACTCCTTCAGCAGGTCCTCGACCCGGCGGGCATAGTTCTTGATGTCCATGGACAGCTCGGCCAGGTCGCGCGAGTAGTAGAAGTTGACGGTAATCTGGCTGTCGACCTTGGCCAGGATATCGCGCGTCCCCTTGGACAGGGTGTGCAGATTCTCCTCGGTGCAGTCCACCCGCAGGCTGGTCATGCCGACAATCAGGTTCAGCGCGACCAGGAGGGCGGCCATGACGACCAGGCCCATGGTCGAGAAGAGGTAGGTGCTCAGGGCGTTGTTTTTGTTTTTCATCGTATCTGGCATCCTCTGCTATGCAGCCCTAGGCACTGCGACGGCTCTTGAGAATGACGCCGGTGCCGAACAGTGCAAACACCATGACACTGGCGAAATAGAGCAGGTCGCGGACATCGATCAGGCCGCGCTGCAGATTGTCGAAGTGGGTCATCACGCTGAACCCGGAGGCGGCTTCCACCAGCCAGTTCCAGGGGGCCCATTCGAGGATGAGATTGGTGATCGGCGGCCAGCCCGCGAGGATGAGGAGCAGGCAGATCACCACCGAGACGATGAAGCTGATGACCTGGTTCCGGGTCATGGCCGAGGTCATGCTCGTGATGGCCAGGAAGGTGCCCGCCGTGAGGAAGCTGCCCAGGTAGCCGCAGCGCATCACGCCCCAGTCCGGCGCGCCCAGGTACTCGACCGTCCCCACGATCGGCGTGGTGAGGAGCAGGGCGATGCCGAGGAACAGCCAGCCCGCGAGGAACTTGCCCAGAATCGCCTGGGTGGGGGAGATCGGCATGGTGAAGAGCAGCTCGAAGGTGCCCGAACGCCGTTCCTCGGCCCACAGCCGCATGCCCGCCGCCGGGACCAGGAACAGGTAGAGCCACGGATGCCACATCAGGAACGGAGCCAGGCTCGACTCGCCGCGCGGGAAGAACTGCCCCAGCATGAAGGTGAAAGAGCCGCTGAGCAGCAGGAAGATGATGATGAAGACGTAGGCCACCGGCGACGCGAAGTAGCTGGCCAGCTCCCGTTTGGTGAGGGTCCAGGTGTTTCTGCAGGATCTCATTGCGCGACCTCCGCGACCGTGTCCGAAATGGTGATCTCACGGAAGACATCGTCCAGCCGGCCGGTTTCGACCGCCAGTTCACCGAGCTTCCAGCCCGCCCCTACGACCACCTGGGCAATCAGGGACGGATCGGGCTTGCCGGCCAGCCGGCAGAGCACGCCTGCCGTCTCGTCCAGCACGTCCACTCCCTTCACCCCGTCCGCCTGTCTGAGCCTGGCCACCACGTCCTGGGTGGGCACGCCCAGCACCCGCACCCGCAGATTGCCGGCCGTGCGGGACTTGGATTTGAGCTCGCCGGGGGTGCCGTTGAACACCAGCTTGCCCCGGTCGACGATGATCACCCGGGTGCAGATGGCCTCCACCTCTTCCAGGATGTGGGTGGAGACGATGATCGCCTTCTCCTTGCCCATCTCCTTGATCAGTTCGCGCATCTCGTACTTCTGGTTCGGGTCCAGGCCGTCGGTGGGCTCGTCGAGGATGAGGACCGGCGGATCGTGCAGGATGGCTTGGGCGAAGCAGGTCCGGTGCAGGTAGCCCTTGGAGAGGGTGTCCACCATCTGGTGGCGGACCCGTTCGAGGAAGCAGGTGCGGATCGCCCGTTCGACGGCCTCGGCCCGGGCCACGCCACGGAGCCCGCGGAGCTCGGCCGCGAACTTCAGGAAGCCTTCCACCGTCATTTCCGGATAGGCGGGCGCGTTCTCGGGCAGATACCCGATCAGGGCCTTGGCCTCAAGCGGGTCGTCGTCGATATCGAAGCCTCCCACCTTGACGGTCCCCCCGGAGGCGGGGATGAATCCGGTGATGACTCGCATGGTCGTCGACTTGCCTGCACCGTTCGGCCCGAGGAAGCCCAGCACTTCCCCGCGCTCGACCTGGAACGATACGTCGTCGACGGCAAGCAACGGGCCAAACCACTTGGTGACGTTTTCAGCCGTTATCATGCCTTCTGCTGCTCCTCTGTTGTTCGCCTTGGCCGCCAGGCTGGTCCTGGACAACCCGTGAGCACCGGGGAGGACAGGTCGCGTGCCAGGGCTGGAGAACAAGCCACCGGCTGCCCGGACTCCGGCGATCCAGGCCTGCGAACTCTGTTCCTCGAAATCGGGACAAGAAACCAAAGGGACACCCGCTCAACGACCGGGTTCCTTGCTGACACCGAAAAAACCCATCAACCTACAAGCCCTGCGCCAGCCACGGGGCGCATACTCTGTCGTGGCCCGGCCCGCAACGCAAGCCGCCGTCGCCAGTTTTGGCCGCAGTGATCCCCCCAACCACCTGTCTGCCTTGCTCATGAAACGGCGGCGGCTCCGGTTCCGGCAGGATGCAGATGGCAATGCACGCTACGTTCGCCGCGCTGGCAGAGGGCGGGGAACTCGTGGCGGCAGATGTCCATGGCCTCGGGACAGCGGGTATGGAAGGGGCAACCGCCCGGCGGGTTCGCCGGCGACGGCAGATCGCCCGCCAGAACGATCCGCTGGGCGCGTTCGCGGCCCGGTACCGGAATGGCGGAAACCAGGGCGCGGGTGTAGGGATGCAGCGGCTCGTCCATCACCGTCGCCGCTGGTCCCGTCTCCACAATCCGGCCCAGATACATCACCGCCACCCGGTGGGAAATGTGCCGGACCACGCTCAGGTCGTGGGCGATGAACAGGTAGGAGAGCCCGCGCTTCTCGCGCAGGTCCATCAGCAGGTTGATCACCTGGGCCTGCACCGATACGTCCAGCGCGCTCACCGCCTCGTCGCAGACTACGAATTCGGGGTTGAGCGAGAGGGCGCGGGCGATACTGATGCGCTGGCGCTGGCCGCCCGAGAACTCGTGCGGATAGCGGTGCAGCGCCCCGGCATCCATCCCCACTTCCCGGAGCAGGCGCACGGCCACGTCCTCGCGGGGGCCGTCCAGCAGGCCGTGGAAGGCCATCCCCTCGGTGACGATGTCCAGCACCGTCATCCGGGGGTTCAAAGAAGCGTAGGGGTCCTGGAACACCATCTGCAGCCGCCGCCGCAGGGCCCGCATTTCGCTCTCGCCCAGGGAGAACAGGTCGATGCCGTCGAACCAGGCGGACCCGGCCGTGGGTTTCTCCAGCCGCAGCAGCGTGCGACCCAGCGTGGTCTTGCCGCAGCCCGATTCGCCCACCAGACCGAGGGTCTCGCCCCGCCGGATCGACAGGCTGACGTTGTCCACCGCTTTCACATGCCCGATGGTATGTGCGAAAACCCCCCGTTTGATCGGGAACCAGGTGCGCAAGCCGTCGATGCGCAACAGGCTGTCGTTGGTTGGGGCAGGGCCTTCGCCCATGGGGCGGTTCTCCGGAGATCGCGTGAAGAGCGGAAGTTTAGGCCGGGGAGGCCCCGAAAGCAAGTGCTAGCCCCCGCCGGGAGCGACCCGCAGCAGGAAAGGGGCGCTCTGGCGGGGGAGCCGCAGCGTGCCTTCCGGTTGGCGGATATCCATCTCGCCGGTTCCCCGTAGGGAGAAACCGGCAATCGGCGATGGTCCCTTGGCGATGGTGACCTGTTGTTCGTCCACGCGCCCGACCGCCTCCACCTGGAGGGCCCCCAGGCGGACAGTGGGCAGTTTGCGGACCCGGCCACCCCGGGCTTCCTGGCAGGCCACGGCCTCGCGCAGGCTGGCCGAACGCCCGTAGGTGGCGGGCACCACCAACGTGCCCACCGGCCAGCGGGCCAGGATCTCGTCGGCGCCGCCTGCGGTGTCCCAGCCGCCGCTGGTCAGCACCAGCCCTTCCAGGCAAGGGGTTCCGATCTGCTCCAACTCGGCGGCCAAACGCCGCGCGCCCGTCGGTCCGCCGGTATTCACCGCCACCGGCGGCAGGCCGGGTTGGTGGACCAGGACTGCCGGTGCCGCCGCTTCTGTTCCGGCCAGGATCACGTCTCTGCTGCCCCGGCATTGGGCCAGGAAGGTGGGCAGGAAGAGCACCCCCAGCGCTCCCGCCAGCACGAGCCCCCGGCGCGCCTGTCGCCGCCGCAGCGCCACGAACACCAATCCGTAGTAGGCCAGGACCAACAGGGGTGGCACCGGGCAGATCCGCCAACTGCCCGCGCCCCCGCCGAGTCCGGCCAGGGAGCGGAGACTCCGGGCCAGCCAACCAAGCAGGAACCCCAGGACTTGCTCGCCGATGCCGCCGCCAAGCAGGGAGACCAGCGTCTTCACCGCCGCCCCGCCGATGATCAGCGTGGCCAGGCCCATCACTCCGATGTTCAGGAGAATGCCGGCCGGCACGAAGAGTCCGTTGGCGGTCGCCATCATGCCAGCGCTGCCGAACCAGGCCAAGCCAGATCCCGCCAGCCACCGGGCGGGGCGTAGCCGCCAGCGTTCGAGGCGGTGCAGGCGCTGGCTCGGGGGCGACCACCAGACCCGTTCGCCAAGGGTGGCCACCAGCCGGGAAACCAGCGGCCAGCCCATGATCAGCGCGAGCACCACGACAAAGGAGAAGAGGAATCCCGTCTCCAGCAAGGCCAGCGGGTGCCAGAGCAAGGCCAGAACCCCCGCCGCCGCCACCGCGTTGGTCGGGATCGGCGGCCGCTGCGCCATCCGCGCCACCCACCAGCACGAGAGCATCAGCCACGACCGCACGGCGGAAGGCGCGGCCCCGCACATGAAGACGTAGCCCCCCACCACCGGGACCAGCACCAGGCAGCGTCCGCGCAGAGGAACCCCGAACACCATGAGGAGCGAGTTCCCCAACAGCGCCACAATCCCCACGTGCAGGCCGGAGATGGCGAACACATGGATCGTGCCGCTGGCCAGGAAATCGGTCCGGGTATCGTCCGGCAGCCGTTGCCGGTAGCCGAGGGCCATCGCCTGGACGACGGCTTGGTCGACGGCATCCGGGATGCCCTGGCCCAAGGCCCGGGCCAGGCGGGCCCGTAACCGGTAGCCAAGACCGATTGCCGCCCGCCAGCCCGCAGGCGGAGAAACGGTGATGGCGTCCGCTTCGACGAGGTCCACGATGCCCCGTTTCCAGAGGAACCGCGAGTAGTCGAAGAGGCATCCTGGCGCCGCCGTCCCCGGTGGATGCAGGGTTCCCGACACCTCCATGCCCGCCCCGTACGGAGGCATGTCTGTCCCGGTCGGTAGCCGCACCACCACAACTCCATGACAGGGCCGCCAGGTCGCGTCCGCCCATGTCCGCAACGCCGTGAGCCGGTACTCCACCTGAGTGCCGGTATCCCCTTCCGCCGCCGGGGTGACCACGTGGCCGTGGAGCCACACATGGCAGACGGTGCGGGGCAGGTGCCGGGAATAGGTGCGCCATGGCGCGGCCAGATGCAGCGCGGCCAAGCCTGCTCCCAGTGGGAGAAAGAGCAGGAACCAACGGTAGCGGACCGGGCGCAGGACGGCCAGCAGGGCCAGCCCGCCAAGCACCGCCAGGAGACGGACTCCCGGCAGGCCGCTCCGGGGCCCGAGCGCCAGCAGGATGCCGAGGATCAGCCAACCAGCCGCAACCGCTGCCGGATAGACCGCGAGGTCCAGGGTCGGCAGTCGCCGGCGCCACTCGTCCAGCCGGGTCCGCACGGTCCTCTCCTCGTTCCTTCCCCCCTGTTACTGGTTGGCCGGAGCCGCTGGCGCGCCGAAGACCGGGCGGCATTCGCGCAGCACCAACCGGTCGCCCACGAACCCCTGGACCTTGCCCTTGATGGTCAGCGGGGTTTTCCCCGTCTCGACCAGAGCGTTCAGCTTGTCCCGTTCCACGCCGAACACCTCCCGGTCGAACTCGCAGCGGATGCGCCGCCCGAACATCACCACCCCGTCCAGGCCGTCGCGCCGCAGCGAGGACGGCTGGCCGGTGATCTGGAGGGTGGCACCGTTGTAGTGTTGCAGGAAGGTGGTCTTCGAGACGGACTCGATCCGCCGGGTCAACTCGTCGGCCGGAATCTCGACAAGCCGGTCCTTGGGGGCCGGCTTCTCTTCCCCGGCCTCGGCGGCGGGCTTGGTGCCCGGCTCGGCCTCGTCGCCCCAACCGGCGGCCGGGGCTTCCCCTTCCTTGGCGGTCTCGGCACCCTCCTTGACAGCGGCAGGTTCGGGGGCGACGACCCGCTGGAAGGCCTCGTGGGCCTCGTCCTCGTTCAACGGGCGCTCCGCCCGTATCCGGGGCTTCAGATAGCGGATCATGTCCTTGGCCAGCGGCGACTGCGCCAGCACGACATCGCCTTGCTCGTTGCGCTCCATGAGCATCCCGGACTTGGTCTCGCCATCCACCAGAGTCAACTGGGTGTCGGGCACCCAGAGCCGAAGATTCTGCTTGAGCGTTTCGCCGGTGGCGACCGTCAGCTTGCGGGCGAGGTTGGCGCCGCAGGAATGTTCGACCCGGAGGGCGCGTTCGCCGACCAGCAGGTTGGGGATGCTCAGCCGTCCCACGCTACCCGGTCCCGCCTGCTCGCTCACCGTGATGCCCATGAGCTGGCCATCGACCAGCACCTGGCAGCCAGGCGGCACGGTCTCGACCTCCAGACTGCCCAGCTCGGGCTTCATGTTCACGTTCAGTTGCTCGCCGCGGACACTGCTGACGGTCACCTTCTCGCGGCGGGGAGCGCAACCCACCATGGCCAGCGTGAGCGTCATCTCCCCGGCGGGAAGATCCTGGAGCAGAATGGGTGCCGTTCCCAGCCACTGGCTGCCGTGCCAGACCGAGACGCCAGGGGGATCCGAGGTGACGTACAGGGTGTTGGGCCGCTGGCGCAGCACGTAGGGGGTGGAGGCGATCACGTCGGGCACGTGGATCAACCGCTGCTGCTCCTGATAGCCCGCCAGTTGGAGGGAGATCCGGTGGCGTCCCATGCTCAACCCCGAGACGAGCAGGGGAGTGACCCCCTTCTCCTCGTCGTCGATCAGCACGGTGGCTCCTTCGGGAGTGCTGCGGACCAGCACCATCTCCGAGGTGCCCGCGCCTCCGGGAGCCGGAACGGCGGGAGGCGCCGCCACCGTGTCGGCGGGCGCGTCGGGTGCCGCCGCCGCGGGTTCCGCCATTTCCTCTACCGGTGCCGCCACCGGGGCATCGGGAACTGCCGCAGGATTGGTCGCGGCCAACGCGGCCTCCTTCTTCAGGAGATCGTCGAGCTCGCTATCGCTCAATGCCGGTCCGGCGGCTTCCGGCTGTTCGGTCGTCGCTTCGGCCACCGGCGTTGCGTCGGCGTCCGCCGGGGGCTTGCTTCCAGGCCCGGAGAACAGGAGGAAGACCAAGACCGCGATCAGGAGGCACATGGCCGCGAGGAGCGCGATACGCCCCCAGGGCAGAGCGCGCCAGCCGCCGCCGGTGCCCTCTTCCTGGTCCGTGTCCGCGTCCGGCAGCACATAGGCCAGGGGAGGGACAGCGGGTTCGTCCGGGTCGGGAGGATGCGGCGCGTCCGG
Organism: Victivallales bacterium; assembly: GCA_003245525.1. Classification (GTDB taxonomy): domain Bacteria; phylum Verrucomicrobiota; class Lentisphaeria; order Oligosphaerales; family Lenti-02; genus Lenti-02. Next base: position 37,230 of record QKCY01000500.1, read on the forward strand.
CCTGGGCAGGACGGAGACGACCGGTGGTTGGCCATCGAGCTCGACCCGCAGTTCCTGCTCGCACATGGCGATGATGTCGCCCGCTCCGAGAATCTCGCTGCCCTCGACCCGCCGACCATTCAGGCGGATGCCGTTCACACTGCCCAGATCCTCGACGGTCCAGCCCGCCGCCGTCTTCACGATCCGGCAATGGTGGCGGGAAATGCCCTCGTCCTGCAACACCAGATCGTTGTCCTTGCCGCGACCGATAGAGTAGCCCATCGGCTCCGGCTCGACGACCCGGTTCGCTTCCGACCCCTTGAGTATCCGCAGTTTCATCCGCTCCGCTCCCGCATCTGGATCGGTGGTATCGACAGGGTATGTTGTTCGCTTTGCCGAACAACCAGACGAAACCATGGCACGCAAGCACGACTACTTCAAGCCGACGGCCCCGCCACCGCAGGTGGATCTGCACTGTCACAGCACCGCTTCCGACGGCACCCTGACCCCGACCGAGCTGGTCCGGGTGGCGGTGGGATTGCGACTCCGGCTCCTGGGCCTGACCGACCACGACAGCGTGGGCGGCCTGGCCGAGTTCCTGGCGGCCCCCGCTCCCCCTTCCCTGCTGCGGCTGGGCGGAGTCGAGATATCCTGCGAGGATGGCAGCCGGCGGCTGCATCTGGTCGGGCTGGGGGTCCGGGCCGACGATCCGGCCCTGCTGGCCACGCTGGCCGAAGTGCGCTCCTGGCGCGAGCAGCGCAACCGGGAGATGGCAACCCGGCTGATCGATCTGGGGTTGCCCGTGGGCACGGAGGACTTCTCCCGGCTGCTGGCCGAGGTGGACGTGCTCGGGCGGCCCCATCTGGCGGCCCTGCTCGTCGAACGGAAGGTCTGCCGGACCATGCGGGACGCCTTCAGCCGGTTCCTGGGCCACGGGCGGCCGGGTTACGTGCCCCGCCGGGTCTCGCCGCTCGACGAGGCGATCCGGGTGATCCACGGCGCGGGAGGGGTGGCCGTCTGGGGCCACCCGCTGACGGCGGGCAGCGTGACCGTGGCCAAGTTCCAGCGGCTTGCCTGCGACTACGCGGAGCGGGGGTTGGACGGGGTGGAGGCCTACTACCCCGAGTTCACGCCGCACCAAGTCCGCACCGTCGTCCAAGTGGCCGGGAAGGCAGGCCTGCTGCTGAGCGGCGGCAGCGACTTCCACGGCGAGCATATCCCGGACATCGCCTTGGGGACCGGCTACGGCGATCTCCATGTGCCCACTACGGTGGTGGCACCGTTGCTGGAACGCATTGCGTCCCACGGTGGCGTGGTTCCGACCGAGCTCTAGCCTACTACGACGCCGGGAATCCCCGGTTAGTCCTCGCTGTAGAGCATGGCGCCGCAGTTCTGGCAGGTGACCGGCATGCCCTTGAGCGCGTTCATGCGCAACTGGGCCGTGACGTTCATGCGGCACCGGCCGCAGACTTCGTCCCGGATCGGTACCAGCACCGCCTGGCCATTGCCGCGCGCCCGCCCGCTGGTGCGGAGGCGCTCGTAGCGCTGGGCCGCCTGCTTCTCGACGGTGGCCAGGGCCGGTTGGCGGACCTTGTTCATCTCGGTCAAGGCGGCTTCGCTGTTCGCCCGCCGCTTCTCCAGGTCGCCCTGGACCTCGGCCACGCGGCGTTTGGTCACGTCCAGAATCCGGACGCATTCCCGCTGGGCCGCCCGCGCTTCCTCGATCGCGGCCATCAGTTCCAATTCGCGGTCCTCGCACTGGCCGATCAGATGGTCGTACTGCTCGATCTGATGCATGGCCGCGCGGTATTCCTCGTTGTTCTTGATCATGGCCGACTTGGACTGGATACCAGCCTTCTTCGCCTTCAGCGATTCGACCTCGATCTCGACGCCCTTGAGCTCCTTCTCCAGGGTCTGGACTGCTACCCGCGATTGGGCCAGCCGGTCCTCGTCACCCCGTTGGAGCCCTTCCGCCGCCGCCTTGTCCCCGGGAACGGAGTCCAACTGAGCTTGCAGTTTGGCCATGCGGACATCGATACGCTGTACCTCGAGCAGGCTTTCCACCCAGTTGTGCATCCAACCAATATCCTTTGCTGGCCAAAGATCGAAGGGAGGCGTCCGACGCCTGCAGGGCATGGCGCGGGAAAAGAAAATAGTGCCGGATTGGCTGCTTTTCCAGTGCTGCTCCCCGATGCCTCCTTGCCGGAGGTCTGGCCTTTTCCGGGGAGCTGCCTATAGTAACCTAATGTTAGCTTGGTTACGATAGGTGGACGTCTGCCGGGGCGGTGCGGAAACAGCGTGTTCGGTGCAAAATGGCTGGAATGGTACTAGGTTTCCAGGTGTCGCCAGTCGACCCAGTCCCCACAGGTAGCCATCGCGTCGATCATCGCTAGAGGATCACTGGCTTGCCCTCCTACCCCACTCCCGCAGGAATCCCAAGTTATTCCGGCAGACTCGTCACCATGGCGGTGGCGGGTGCCGTCCTGCTGGCGCTGCTTGGCCTGGTCCATTCCTCCCTGCTGCGGCATGGCCTGGTCCAGCGGGAGGAGACGATGAGCCGGTTCCGGGCCGGCGTCGAAGGCCAAGCCCAGTACGTGGGGTCCAGAGTGCAGGAGGCGTTGGAGCGCGCCCAGGCCGTCGCGGGGTCGGCTGCGCTGCGCCAGTGCATCGCGGACCCGTCCCCTGCCCGGAGAGCCGAAGCCCAGGCGGTGCTGGAGGCCCTGCTCGGTCCGGATGCCGCCAGGAGGCCGTCGCCCTTCGTGCAGGCAGTCCTGCGCGACGGGCACAAGACCCCCCTGCTCTCCCTCGGTCCCGATCCCACCCTGACGGAGCCCAACAGCCCCATCGAACGCCTGCCGGCACCCTCCTTCGTCCCGCTGCCCGCCGGAGGCCGGCCCTGCCACCTCGGCTTCGCCCGCCTGGCGGAGGGCGCGGCGCGCCTCGGCATCGGTGCCCCGGTTGCCGCCGAGGGCGCGGAGCCGGGGTCTCTCCTGCTGGTGTTCGGTCCCAACCTCGGCAGCCTAGTGGGTTTCCTGCGCCCGATGTGCGAAGGTCCGAGCACGTTGGCCCTGGCCTTGCCCGAGGTGGGCGTGGTGTCCTGCACGAACGACGTGATCGCCCCCCGCTACTTCCAGAAGGTGCTGCGAGTCGGCCCCGGTCAGAACACGGAAGTGGACGCCCGCCTGGCCGACGACCATACCATCAGCTTGGTCGGGCAGTGGGAGCCGGTCGGCGATACCGCGCTGGTGCTGGCCTATCTGGCCCCCAAGGAGGAGACCCTCGGCTCCTTCTCGCCTGGCCTGGTGATGGCCAGCGCGGTGGTCTCCGGCGGCCTGGTCTGCGCCTTGTTGGCCGCCCTGTTCCAGGCCATCCGCCAGCATGAACGGACCGCGTTCCGGAACCTTGAGATGGCCGAGATGGAGCTCGAACTGCAGGACCAGTTGCGCGAGTACAACCGGACCGAAGCCGAGCACCGCTGCCTGATCGAGGGCATGGACAGCGCCGGGGAAGTGGTGGCGATGGTGGACCTCCAGGGCCGTCTCACCTACGTGAACCATGCCTTCGAGGAACTGATCGGATTCTCCGCCCAGGAGGCGCTCGGCCGACAGATCGGCGAGTTCGCCCCGCCGGACGAGATCCAGCGCCTGGCCCCGGTGTTCGAGCGCAACCGCACCGTGGCCTGGACCAAGCGGGTCCGTTGCCGGCACCGCGATGGCGAGCGCCTCCGGTTGGACATCACCGTCTCGCCCGTCCGGGACGACGAGACCGGCGAAGTGTCGCACTACCTGGTGCTGGCCCGCGACGTGCGGGGCGATCTGGAAGTGGAGGAACGGGTGCTGCTGGCCCGCAAGCTCGAAGCCGTGGCGCGGCTGGCGGGCGGCATGGCGCACGACTTCAACAATGTCCTCCAGGTCATCCTCGGCTATGCCGGGGAGATGATGGAGTCGGTGGACAATCCCGACCAGCAGGAGAGCCTCGGCCAGATTCTCGCCGCCGGTCGCCGCGGCTCGGAGATGACCGCCCGGCTGGTGGCCTTCAGCCGCCAGCAGGTGTCCCACCGGGAACTGGGCTCCGTCAACGACATGGTGCGGTCCTGCGCCCAGGGCATCCAGAAGCGGCTCGGTCCCAATGTGGACCTGCAACTCACGCTGGCCGAACCGCTCTGGGAGGTCGCCTTCGACGCCGGGAGGATCGGCAAGGCACTGACCCATCTGGCCGAGAACGCGCGCGACGCGATGAGCAACGGCGGCGTGCTTACGGTCGCCACCGCGAACGTGAGCTTCACCGATACCTACGAGACCCTGATCGGGTCCCTGCCCGCCGGGGACTACGTGCGCATCAGCGTCACGGACACGGGCCAAGGCATCTCGTCCGAGAACCTGTCCCGGTTGTTCGAGCCACTCTTCAGCACCCGCCAGCAGGGCACCTTCAAGGGGCTCGGACTCAGCGTGGTGCATGGCACCGTCGCCCAGCACGACGGGGGAATCATCGTCGAATCGGTGCCTGGGCAGGGCACGACCTTCCACATCTATCTGCCCCGGGCCCAGGGCGAGGAACGGGATGCGCAGGAGGATACCTCCGAACTGATCCTGATCCACGCCGGGGAGGGACGGACGATCCTGCTGGCCGAGGACGAGGAACCGGTGCGCCACGTGGCCGCGCGCCTGCTCGCCAAGGCGGGCTACGATGTGATCGAGGCGGTGGACGGCCGGAACGCCATCGACCTGTTCGAGGAGCGCCGGGGCGAGATCGATCTGGCCTTGCTGGACATTGTCATGCCCGAGCTGAGCGGAGCCGCCGTGGCCGAGCATATCCGCCGGTCTTCGCCGGGCACCCCGATCCTGTTCTGCAGCGGCTACGCCAAACGCCAGATGCCCGAAGGCATCGCCCTGCCCGAGGACATCCCCCTGATCGGGAAACCCTACGAGCCGCGCCGCCTGCTCGATGCCATCGCCCAGCTACTGGGCTGAGCGGAGCTGGCGCAGGGCCGGGTAGAGCGAGCGGTAGAAGGCGAACTGTTCCGCATAGCGGGTCGCCCGTTCCGGGTCTGGCTCGATCACCTGTACCGGTTGGACCCACCGGGCGCTGATGTCGGGCAGGGCCGCCCCGGTGGCCGCCGCGCAGGCCAGCATGGCCACGCCCAGGCAGCCCGCCTCGGTCACGGCCACGCTGGTGATGGGCCGGTTCAGCACGTCCGCCCGGATCTGGACCAGTTCGGCCCGCCGGGCGCTGCCGCCGGTGGCCACGAACTCGTCGATTCGCACGCCGGATTCGGCCAGCATCTCCACATTCAGCTTCATCTCGAAGGAGACGCCTTCGAGCAGCCCCTTGAGGAACTGGCCCCGGCTGGTCTCCAGGGTCATGCCGAGCACCGCGCTCAGGGGGGAGGGGTCGAAATGGGGCGTGCCGGTCGGGGTGAAATGGGGCAGGACTGTCAGGCCGCTGGGTCCCTCGGGCATGCTGCCCACAATCCGGTCGTAGGGGTTTCCGCCCCCCTCTTCGGCGGCCCGGCGTTCGTCGCCTGCCCAGGTGTCGTGGTACCAACGCAAGAGGTTGCCACCGGTCAGCGAGAAGGCCACCGTGGTGTACATGCCCGCGATGGTGAAGTCGTAGGTGCAGAGATTGCCTGCGAACAGCTCGTCGCTGAAGGCCGGAGCGGCGAAGGCCGGGCAGATGCACTCCACTGTGCCCATGCCGTACATGGCGCGCCCCGGCGCGGTCACTCCGGCACCGAGCGCGCCGCAGGGCTGGTCGTGGCCCCCGGCGACCACGATTGCACCGGGCGCGAAGCCCAGTTCCGCGGTCACGCTGGCGGCCAGCTCACCGACGATGCCCCCGGCCGGAAGAGGTCGCGCCAAGCGGTCGGGCGACAGGCCCAGCGCCCCCAGGATCTCGGGGCTCCACTCGTGCTTCCGTACGTCGAACAGCATGGTCCGCCCGGCCAATGGATGGCTGATCGCGGGTTCCAGCCCCAGCCGTCGGTGCAGGAGCTCTTCAAAGCAATTGAATGCCGCCGCCCGCTCCCAGACCTCGGGCAGGTTGTCCCGCGTCCAGAGCAGCTTGGGCAGGGTGAACATGGGATGGCAGGTGTGCCCGGTGATCTCGTAGAGGCGCCGGGAGCCGAACTCCGCGCTCCAGCGCGCCCCGACCGCCGTGGCGCGGGTGTCGAAGGAGACCATGGCATTGGTCAGGAACTCGCCCTTCGGCCCGACTGCCGTGAAGGCCTCGCCCTGGCTGGAGACTCCCAGCCCACGCACCGGATCGTGTTGCCGGCAGGCCTGGCCCGCCTCGGCCAACACCGCATAGCAGGCCTCGATCACGGCTGCCGAATCCAACTCCGCCCAGCCTTCTCGCGGCACCAGGGTGGCATAGGACCGATGGGCCTCGGCCAACACCTGTCCCTGGTCGCCGAAAACCACGGCCTTGCAGCCGCTGGTGCCAATATCGATGCCCATCCAACTCATGGCCGAACTCCTCTCCGGTCGGAACTGCCCTACGGCAGGGCGATGGGGCCGATTTCCTTCGGCTGGGTGCCGACGCGGATGCCGCTCAGTTCGGGGACATAGGCATGGGTGAAGAAGGTCCGCGCCGGAATCTCGTCGCGGTAGAGCTGCTGGCGCGACACCACCTGCCAGCCAACGCCCTCCACCTTGGCCCGCTCGACCCACACCACGTCGATGCTGTGGATGCAGCCCTTGAGCACGGCCCCGCTTTCGGCCAGGGCGGTACCGAGGCGCATCTGCTGGACAACGACGCCCGCCCGCACCCCGTTGCTCTCCAGGCGGTCAAACTCCTTGTTGTCGAAGAAGCCTTCCCAGCCACCGATGATGTCGGTGCGGGGGCCCAGACTCTTGCGGACCTCTTCCAGGAACTGCTCGTTGGGCTGTTGCGGGTCGCCATCGCGCATGAGCATGATGCCCTCGTGGATCTTCATCGTCTTGGCATCGATCACCACGATGTCGTAGCGGTCCACCGGCAGGTTCCAGAAGATCACGCCGGCCCCGTCGTCGATGGGTTTGCCCAGGTAGGGCTTGAAGACCTGGCGGTCCTCCTCGCTGGTGTCCTCGCGGCTCTTCCGGTCCTTGCGCCACTTGCGGCCCCAGGCGACGACCAAGCGGTCGCCGGGAGTCGCGAAACGCACCGTCAGCCGCCCCGTGTATTGTTCCGGGTTCTCGGGCTTGGCGTAGAGGTAGCTGCCGACGGGGACCACACTGCCGCCGCCCTGGATGCCGGGATCCAGCAGAACCAGGAACAGGGATACCAACAGGATCTGTCTCATTTCATCGCTCCCTTCGCCTCTTGCGCCGCCGGGTGGTTCGGGTACTCCTTGGCGATCTTCTGGAAGACCTCGTTCGCCTGCTTGGTCTGCCCCGCTTCGCGGAGGATCATCCCGCGCTGCAACTCCACCTCGGGGAGGTTGGGCAGCAGGGGATCCATGAGCATGGCTCCGTCCAGCTCGGCCAGCGCCCCGTCGAGCCAGCCCAGCCGCTGCCAGTAGCGGGCCCGGGCGAGGGGCAGCGTGCCGTGCAACCGGTCCACCGGGGCGATATCCATCCACTGGTAGAGGACCTCGCGGGCGTCGATCAGGAAATCGTCCTTCATCAGGTCGTAGAACCGCTGGCGCAGGGCGTTGCTCTGGACGGCGGCGAAGCGCTGCTGGGCACCCAGTTCGCGCGCGCCGAGTAACTCGTCCAGGACGGGCTTGGCCTCGTCGGCCTTGCCTTGCAGGATCAGCAGGTCCAACTGCAGGCCGCGCAGCATGGTCTGCTTGTCCTTGGGGGCGCCGCGCTGCATCCGCGCGAGCAACTTCTCCGCCTCGGCGAAATCCTTGGTGCGGTAGAGCAGGAACTCCACATACTCGCGGGCCACATCGCCCCAGGCGGCCGATCCCCGCGCCAACTCCTCGGCCTTGTCGTAGGCGGGACCGCTCTTGTCCGGGACACTCCGGGCGGCGGCGCGGGCGAGCCCGAGCAAGGCGTCCAGACGCTCGGGGCCTGGCAGGTCCCGGTGGGCGACCAGAGCTTCGTACAGCGGCACCGCATCCTCGTTCAGTTCACGGTAGTTGAGGAAGTTGATGTAGCCCTTGAGCGTGCTGGGGTCGAGATCGCCCAGATTCCCCGAGAGCATCAGGGCCGCATACTGCTTGAACTGGTTGCCGTTCTTGAGCGAGAAGGCCTCCGGAGGCACCTCGCTGATGGGGACGACTCCCTGGGCGGTCGTCCGCTTGCGGGTGACGCGCACCGGCATGCTGCGGGTTCCGCACAGGATGCGCCGGACGGTCTTGCCCTCGGCCTGGAGACCGTCGCGGAAGGCGTATTCGGCTTCCTTGCCGTCATAGGTGCCCAGCTCGACCTCGGTGTACTGGGCCCCCTCGTAGTTGATGTAGGAGGTGTTCTTGGTCCAGAAGAGGGGATTTGCCTCGTCCCGGTGCCGGGTCTCCACCTGTTTGAACTCGGCATGGCCGGGTTGGCCGAAGTCCTGGGGCTTGAGCACGTACTTGTTCTTGCCGTCGATCCAGCGCGCCAGCACGGCGGTCAGACCGCCGCCGAAATCCGCCAGGACCAGGCGGATCTGGTGAAGCCCCGCGGTCAGGTTCACCTCCACCTGGCACTCGCCCCGGGCGGCGTCGTTCGCCCAATGCCGCCCGTTGCGTTCGAGGACCAGCTTGTCGTCGATGAACAGATAGCCCGCATCGTCCGTGGCCATCATGTACGTGTAGGGACCGGCCTTGGGGATCCGCAGGTAGCCATCGAAGACGAGGAAGGCCGGATCGGTGGAATCCACCGGATTGTAGGCCTGGTCGATGGTGTCCACGAAGACCGTGCCGACGAGTTTGGAATCGTCCAGGCGCTCCTTGACCTGCTTCCAGTTGTTGACGTCGCCCTCGGGCAGAGTGCGCACCGTGCAGAGCAGGCTCGGCAGGAAGGCGGTCTTGTGGACCGGCGACTTGATGCCCGACCCGAAGTAGATATACAGCGTCTTGGACCGGGGCAGGGCGCGGACCAGGGCGATGGCCTCGTTGGCCGCGCCTTTGCCCAAGGGGAGGATCGCCAGTTGCTGGCCATCCTGGTCGAAGGCCATGAGGTCGCTACCGTCCTCGGCACCCAGACCGCAGACCGGGACCGAGACGGCGGTGCCCGCCTTGTCGTGGTTGGGCTGCGAGGTAATCTCGAACGTCGCCCGGAACGGCGAGTCCCCATGGTGCCACGGGGCGCTGGGAGCGGCCCGGAGACCCAGGCCGGCAACGACCGCAACCAACCATCCGCAACGGAGCCAGAGGCCAGGACCGGAGGAGAGGCGTGTCATGCTGGATTCAGTCTCCATGTTGCGGGCAAGGGATTCCCGGACCGACACACACAGTACCACCATCCCGTCCGCCTGCCCAGCATGGCACGCGAGGGAAGGGAAGGCACTGCATCTATAGAGACGTTGCGCCCGCCCCCGCGATTCACGCTGGCGCTACTCGATCTCGCGGACCTTGGCACGGCGGCCGCTGCCCGCCTGGCGGATCTGGTATTCCTCCGGCGGGGAGTCGTCCTCCGGCGGCCGGATTCGGAACTGGCTGCCGTTGGCGGCTCCGAGCAACTCGTTGGGGGGACGCAGCACGGGTGCGGCGGGCTCCAGGGCATCGGGCACCACGCTGACCTCCACCTCGGGAGTGTAGACGACCTCGGCGATGCCGATCCGGACCCGCGCCCCGCCCATGAGCACCTGCTCGGTGATCCGTTCGTCGTTGACGAAGGTCCCCGTCTCGGTCTCCAGATCGCGGACGTGCCAGGCGTTGTCGCGGTGGAAGAACTCGCAGTGATGCCCGGACAGGCTCACGTCGCCCGGCAGGCTCACGTCGTTGCCATCGCGGTTGCGGCCCACCCGCAGCGTCTCATGCATTGCCCGGCGCATCATCTCCTGCGCGCCCTGTGCAGCCACACAAACGAGGAATTTTGCGTTCACGGCCCGGCTCCTTGGTGGATTCGGCTAGCGTCTGAAAAGGGAGCATACCGTTCCCTGCCGTCCGCGTCAATCCAATTCCTTGAAGAACACACGCTTGGCCTTGCCTGGCTGGCGGGGCAGGGCCCCCGGCGGCAGCACGTCGCCCTTGGGCGAGAACTGGAGGCGCTCCTTGAGGTGCTTCTCCACCATGTAGCCCGTCACTCCCGCTTCGGCCTCCACGAGAATGCGGACATCGCGCACGCCGTCGTGGTCTTCGAGGATGATCTGGTACTCGGGCAGCACGCCGGGGATTTCCAGCAGGGCCTGCTCGACCTGCTTCGGGAAGAAGTTCACGCCCTTGACGATGAGCATGTCGTCCACCCGGCCGGTGATGCGGTTGAGCCGCAGGGAGGTACGCCCGCAGGCGCAGCGCTCGCGGCTGCACAGGCTGGTCAGGTCGCCGGTGCGGAAGCGGATCACGGGGATGCCCCGGCGGCAGAGCGCGGTGAAAACCACCTCGCCGGGCTGGCCGTCGGGTACCGGTTCGCCGGTGGCGGGGTCCACGATCTCGGTGATGTACTGGTCTTCCCAGACGTGGATGCCCGCATGGGCCGGGCAGTCCATGCCGGTGGTGCCGACGCCGCCGGTCTCGGTCATGCCGTAGATGTCGAAGGCCTCGATGCCGAGGGCGGACTCGATCTTCTTGCGCATGTTGTCGGAGAAGGTCTCCGCGCCGAAGATGCCCACCTTCAGGTTGGGCAGGTCGGTTGCCGTCTCGTCCAGCACCTCCTTGATGCGCACGGCGTAGGAGACCACGCCCATCAGGGCCTTCACCTTGAAGTCCTGCATGAGCTGGATCTGGCGGGGGGTGTTGCCCGAGCCGGTGGGAATGATGAACAGGCCCGCCTTGCGGCCGCCGTGGTAGAAGCCGAAACCGCCGTTGAAGAGCCCGAAGGAGGGGGTGATCTGAATCGCTTCGCCCTGGTCGATGCCCGCCATCCGGTAGCAGCGAGCCATGCATTCCGCCCACTGGTCCAGATCGGCGTCGGTATAGGCCATCACCACGGGGGTGCCGGTGGACCCGGAGCTCATGTGCATTTCCCGCAACTCGTCCCGGTCCACGCAGAGCATGCCCAGCGGGTAGGTCTCCCGGAAGCTCTCCTTGCTCATGAAAGGCAGGCCGCGCAGATCGGCCAGCGAACGGATGTCGCCCGGCGCGACTCCGGCCGCCTGCATCCGCTCCCGGTAGTAGGCGTTGCGCTCGTACACCCACGCCACCGTCTCCTGCAACCGGGCCAACTGTAGGGCGGCCAGCTCGTCGCGGGACATGGTTTCGGCGCGTTCGTTCCAGTAGAGGCTCATCGACCGGCTCCTTGGGCTTGCGGCACCGGGCTCCTACGCCCGGCGCATCACTCGCGATGCGAAACCGAGCAGTATAGACCTGCCCCCCACCATGTCAACGCCCCGCCATGTGGCTTGTTCCCGCCCGTTCCGGCGGACCCCCGCCTCACCCAAACAGCATCAGGCTTCCGCCCAGAGCCATCACCGGGCCCGCCACCTTGAAGAAGGTGCCGTATTTGGCCAGCCACTGCGTGTTCTTTTCGGCGTCCTTCGAGACGGCGACTTTGCCAAAGCCCACCAGCGTGAAGTAGATCCCGAAGACAAGCATGCCTACCGCAGTTGTGCCCACCGTGCAGTTGTGCCCACCGTGGTTTCTCCCGTCGTGCCCCGAACTGGTCGGGGGCGCTCCCCTGGTGTCAACTGTCGCTGACGGTGTAGTGGGCCTCGTCGGGTTCCTGGAGGTCGGGGCCGACGAGGTGGAGGCCACCGTCGACGTAGATGATCTGGCCGGTGATGGTCTGGGCCTGGGCCAGGAAGAGGCAGGCCTCGGCGATCTCCTCGGGGGTGGAGCGCTGGCCCATGGGCACGTAGCGGACGAGGCGCTCGATCTTCTCCGGGGCGATGCCGGGCGGGGCGAGGACGATGCCGGGGGCCACGGCGTTCACCCGGATGCGGGGCGCCCACTGCACGGCGGCGGCCTCGGTGGCGTCGCGCAGGCTCTTCTTGGCGAAGCCGTAGGTGCCCGCCGAGGGATCGACCGTGGCCACGCGCTGGTCGAGGATGTTGATGATGTTGCCTTCCTCGCAGTACCGGGCGAAGTCCCGCATGAGCAGGAAGGGGGCCTCGAAGTTGATGAGGAAATCCTCGCGGAGGCTCTCGCTGATGACATTGGTGAGCTGGCAACGCCGGTAGACCGAGGCGTTGTTGACCAAGCAGTTCAGGCCGCGTCCGCTACCCATCAGATCAGGGATTAGCCGTTCCCGCTCGGCATCCACGAGCAAGTCGGCCTGCACCAGTTCGTGCCCCGGCGAGATCTCGTTGAGCTGGGCAAGCAGCTCGCGGGCGGGTTCCTCGCTCTGGTTGTAGTGGACCACCACCGTGGCCCCGGCCCGGGCGAACCGCAACGCGATCTGGCGGCCGATGCGGACACCGGCGCCCGTGACCAAGACACGCGTGTTGGAGAGTGGCTTCATCTGGATTCTCCGCAACGGCGGAAGCGCCGTCATCATCTACCAGAAACTAGCCTTTCCCGGTGCTCTTGCCAAGAGGGTAGGCAGAATGGGGGAGGGATGGAACAATGGAATAATGGAATGGTGGAATGGTGGAATGGTGGAATGGTGGAATGCGGGAATGCGGGAATGCGGGAATGCGGGAATGCGGGAATGCGGGAATGCGGGAATGCGGGAATGGTGGAATGCGGGAATGCGGGAATGCGGGAAGCAGCTACAGAACCCGAGGTTTCGTCCACGACGTCCACTTCGTCCACTTTCCCGTTTCCATCATTCCATCATTCCATCATTCCATCATTCCCCCATTCCGCCCCGGAGCAGGCGGGACGCCTGCGCCACGGCATTCCATCATTCCCCCATTCCGCCCCGGAGCAGGCGGGACGCCTGCGCTACGGCATTCCCCCATTCCCCCATTCCGCTTCCCCCTCTTGACTTTCCCGCGTGCGGGGGGAAGGTGTGGCTTCTGTGAGGTCCGTCCAGCCCAGGAGATATCCCATGCGTTGCCTGTTTGCCGTTCTTGCCGTGGCCGCCGCCAGCCTGTGGGCGGCACCCCTGCATCTGTACGTGTCGCCGGACGGCAACGATGCCTGGTCCGGGACCGCGCCGCGCCGGGGCTGGATGCAGCGGCAGCAGGGGCCATTCCGGACGTTGGAGCGGGCGCGGGACGAGATCCAGGCCCAAAAGCCTGCCGAAGGAGCGGTGGTTGAGGTCCGGGGCGGCGTCTACGAATTGGCCCAGCCCTTTGCCTTGACCGAAGCCGATGCGGCACCAGCAGGAGCCCGTATCGTCTATCGCAACTACCGGGACGAGTCGGTCCGGCTGCTGGCGGGCAAGCGTGTCCACGAATTCCTGCCGGTACCTGCCGAGCAACTGGCGCGGATACCCGAGGAGGCCCGTCCGCACGTGGTGCAGGTCGATCTGAAGGCCCTCGGGCTGACCGAGATTGGTGAGCCCACCACCGGCGGCATCGAGGTCTTCTGCGACGGGGTGCCCTTGTCCCGGTCGCGCTACCCCAACGAGGGCTTCATGACCGTCTCCAAGGTCAGTGATCGCGATCCCAAGGAGAGCCACGGCCGCAAGGGTAGCATGTACGGGGAGATCTGGTTCGATGATCCGCGCGGCCAGCGTTGGGCCGGGGAAAGCGATCTGTGGACCCACGGCTACTGGTTCTGGGACTGGGCCGACCAGCGTCACAAGGTGGTGGAGTTCGATCCCGCCGCCGGCCGGATGCTCTTCCCCCAGCCGTTCCATGGCTACGGCTACCGCAAGGGGGCCTGGTTCTACGTCTACAACTGTCTGAGCGAGATCGACCAGCCCGGCGAGTGGCAGCTCGACACCGCGACCGGCATCCTCACTCTGTGGCCGCCCCAGGACCCGGCCCGGGCCGAGATCTTCGTCTCGGTCCTGCCCACCGTGGTTACGCTGGCGAAGGCCAACAACGTCACCTTGCACGGCTTCGTCCTCGAAGGCGCGCGCGGCACTGCCCTCCAGGCCAGCAATGTGAGCAACGTCCGCATCGAGACCTGCGTGGTCCGCAACTGCGGCGGCAGCGGCATCTCCCTCTCCGGGCGCGACAGCCAGGTGGTGGGCTGCGACCTCTACAACCTCGGTGATGGCGGCATCAACCTCACCGGCGGCGACCGGACCACCCTGACCAAGGCCAATCTGCTGGCCGAGAACAACCACATCCACCACTACGCCCGCATCAACCGGGTCTACCGGCCCGGCATCAACCTGCAAGGCGTCGGCAACGTGGCCCGTCACAACCTGATCCACGACGCCCCCCACATGGCCATGGGCTTCGGCGGCAACGACCACCTGATCGAGCTGAACGAGGTCCATTCGGTCTGCTACGAGTCCAACGACGCCGGGGCCATCTACACGGGGCGGGACTGGACCCAGCGCGGCACCGTTCTTCGCTACAACTACCTGCACGACATCAGCGGCTTCCAGGGCAAGGGCTGCATGGGCATCTATCTCGACGACATGTTCTCCGGCACCACCATCGAGCGGAACCTGTTCGTGAACGTCACCTCCGCCGCCTTCGTCGGCGGTGGCCGGGACAACGTGATCGACAACAACATCTTCATCGACTGCCGTCCTGCCGTCCATGTGGACGCCCGTGGGGTTGGCTGGGCCAAGGGCGCCGTTCCCGGCGTCATGACCGAACGCCTGGAGAAGAGCCCCTACAACACGGAGCTGTGGAAACAGCGCTGGCCCCAACTGCAGACCATTCTGCGCAACGATCCCGGCCTGCCCATGGGCACCCGGGTCACCCACAACATCTGCGTCGGCGGGCGTTGGAGCAGTATCGAGGGCAAGGCCCGGCCCTGCGTCACGCTGGCGGACAACCTGGTGGACGTCGATCCCGGCTTCCGCGATGCGGCCAAGGGCGACTACCGGCTGCGCGTGGATTCGCCAGCCCGGGACTTCAACTTCCAGCCCATTCCCTGTCCCGCCATCGGCCTCTACAAGGACAGCCTGCGGGCCAGTTGGCCGGTGACGTCCACGGTCCGCCCCACCGAGACCCCGCCGCCTGCGGCCGTCCGCCAGAGGAACCAGGGCCCCACCTACTCCGTGGTCCACGTCGAGCCGGGCACCATCCAGATCGACGGCAAGGCCACCGACTGGCAGGCCGACCCCAAGCAGGCCATGGTCTGCGCCGTCCCGCCCTGCGGCGAAGCCTCCAAGTACCAGTCCCTGGCTTGGCTCGCCTGCGATGGGGAGGCCCTGTATCTCCTGGTCAAGACTCCGGTCGATCCCGCCAAGCCGCTCAAAACCGGCGACACCTGGGGCCAGGAGGACGCCTTCGAGATCGCTTTCCGCGACCTCTCGGCCCCCAAGAGCCCCATCTTCAACCTGCGCGGTTTCGCCGGCGGCCAGTCCAGCAGCGTCAGCGATGCCGGGGCCAGCCCGGCGCAGGCCGCCGCCGTCGGCAAGGCCATGACCTATGCCGCCACCCGCGAAGCCGACTACTGGCTGGGCGAGTTCCGCATCCCCCTCGCCGCCTGCGGCATCAAGCCCGATGTGGCCAAGCTCGCCTTCAACGTGAACGTCCGCCGCCTGGCCGACAATACCTGGATGGTCTGGGCCACCACCGGCGGCCCCGTCTGGGACGTGGACTACGCGGGTGTGCTGTTGCTGAAATGAAACCAGTCGGACTGGTCCGACTCGTCCGACCAGTCTGACAAACCCAGTCGTAGTCAGGCTTTCAGGAGGATGGCGATGAGCGAAGGGCGGCAGGGATGGTCTTGGCAGGCCAAACTGGCTCTTGCCGTGGCCGTTGTCCTTGTCATCCTCCTGTTCGGCCAACGGAGCTTGCGCAGACCTTGGATTCGCCCCCTGCCCGGTGTCCGGGTCGAGATGACCCGCCCCATCGTCACGGAAGAGGAACTGGGGCCCGATTCCGCCTACCGCCTCTTGCTCAAGGCCGCCGAGCAGGCCCAGATCTCCTCGGGAGTGTCGGTGCCTCAGTCGGACGATCCGGCTGTAGGGCCGTTCGAGCAACCGGATGCCCTTGAGGCGGCTAATGAGAAACTCCACGCCCTGCCGTGGCCAGATGCACCTCCACTTACCTTTGCCGAGCGTTTGGCAGCCCGTCAGAAGGCGGAGCTTCTGGAGCCGCCTTCCGACCAGCAAGACGAACAGGAACTGCGCAAGCGAATCCTGTACGCTTCCGCGCCGTGGACATACGAACAGTACCAGATTGCCTGTCGCTTGACCAACCTGGGGGAAGAGACAAATGAATCGGTGGACGCAGCTCTCGCTGCTTCCATCTGCCAGATGCCCACACAGTTCCGCGAGAACGGTTCGAACGTCTATCGCGAGACAATCCACCCTCTAGTCCGGCGGCTGAATCTGCGTGCCCACCGTCTCTCGGGCGAAGGAGATCAGGCAGCGGCGTTCCAAGACATCGCGCGAATGCTCGGTATTGCCAATCTCGTTGGTCGTGGCAGTGGGCTAGACGGCTTCTGGCAGGCAGGGGCATGGGATCGGGAGACTGCCACCACGGCTCGCATCCTAGCGACTACTGCCGACATTCCGCCTTCTGTCCTGACGAAGAGTGCGCGGGAGTTCCTGGCGGCTGCCGAGGCAACCGAGCCCTTTGCCGAGACGGTGCGGGCCGATGCTCTCCTCAACCTGCATGCGTTCCCTCACTGCTATGCGGTTACGGAGGCCGACGTACGTTCCCTTGCCAGCAGTTCAAGCCTGCCGGTATGGAAACGAAAGGCTATCCCGCTCCTACTGGCTCTGGCTCCTCTAGCGGGAAGCAGTCTCCGGTCGAGTTCCAGGAACCTGCATACCCTGTCCCAGCATCTGGTGTACTTGGCAGAGCGGCCCTATTCGCGCGAAGCCCGCGATAGCTATGACCGACTTTCACCACCGCTCTTCTCCCGGCCTGCCCCGGCGGAGCTAATCCTGCGCATGCGCGATCCATTGGGGTATCTGACTCTTTATCAATACAATCTGGATTTCAACAGCGAGCATATATCCGCAACCCTCCGCGACACAGAGCGGTATGCCATGGCCATCTTTCTGGCCGTGGAAGCCTACCGCAAGGAGCACGGAAGGCTGCCCGAGAACCTCGACCTCTTGGTTCCCGAGTACCTTCCCCGGTTGCCTTCCGATCCCTTTGGCGGCGGCCCATTTCACTACGTCCGCCAAGGTGTCCCCAAACTGCCATCGGACGCATGGGCGATCTACAGCGTGGGCGAGGATCTTGAGGACAGTGGTTGCAGTGCTGTTGGGTCGGGCAGCGAAAGCCATTTCATCTCCAATGACCTTGTCTGGGCATCATCGCCTTTTCCGTTTTGTAATAGGTGATTCCCTCATCAGATAGTGGGCACGCTACGTTTCCGTTGCTTCTGGTCACGCGAATGCGGGCACTCTGGCGCGGAGTCCAGGGTGCAAGGTGAGTTCCGACTGAAGTGACATCGGAGAAAGGAGGATGGCGATGAGCGAAGGGCGGCAGGGATGGCCTTGGCAGGTCAAACTGACCCTGGCCGTGACCATTGGCCTTGCCGTCCTCCTGTTCGGCCAGCGGAGCTTGCGCAGGCCCTGGGTTCGTCCCCTGCCCGACATCCGGGTCGAGATGACCCGGCCCATTGTCACCGAAGACGAACTAGGCCCCGATTCGGCCTACCGCCTACTGCTCAAGGCCGCCGAGCAGGCCCAAGTGCTCCCTGGCGATCCGGTACTGGACCAGGCCGAGCAACTCGGGCCAAGGCCGATCAATGGCATTTGCCTTCTTTGGCAGACATGCCACAAACTGCACTGCCAACCATGGCCGGCTTCACAGCCCTCCGCCCTGGCTGAACGCTTGGCGGCAATCCGGGCAACCAACCAGCGGAAAGCGCCGGAGGAGCGGCAAGAGGACAGCGACCTGCTGGAAGAAGCCTTGGCCCCCAATGCGCTCTGGACGCTGGAGGAACTCCGGATTGCCCAGTACCTGGCTGATCTGTCGCAGGGGACACTCGGGCTGGTCGATGAAGCCCTTGCCGCCCCGGTCTGCCAGATGCCTACCCGGTTCTCCATCCTTGATCCAGGTGTCTACAACCCGGAAATCCTCTATCCGTTGGTTTTGCGCCTGAATCTGCATGCCCACCGGGAAGCAGCAGTCGGCAACTACGCAGGTGCCTTCCAGGATATCTCGCGGGTGCTTGGCCTCATGAACCTTGTCGGCCGCGGCGGTGGCCGGGACAGCTATTTCCCCGGATGGGAGTGGGATCCTGATACCACGACAGCCTACCTTCTGGCCCAGTCAGGTAGCGTGCCGGTGCCTGTCCTGAAGCAGGCCGCGGCGGACCTTCTGGCCCTGGTGGCGGCGGCCGAGCCCTTTGTCGAGACTGTCCGGGCGGATGCTACCTACAATTTGTATCAGGCGGAGCAGGCCTACGGAATGGCAGCAAGCAACCTGCCTGCTCGGGTCATGTCTCCGGAGGCCCCAGTCTGGCGGCAGCGAGTTGTTGTCGCAGTGC
>QKCY01000427.1 GCA_003245525.1 Victivallales bacterium
GCCGGGTTTGCCTGCAACGTGCTCGAAAAGGACAGCCTCGAAGCCGCCCTGGCCGAGATCAAGGCCACCTTCGGCCCCATCGACATTCTGATCAACGGCGCGGGCGGCAACCATCCCCGCGGCACCACCTCCCGCGAGTACCTGCTCCCCGAGGACATCGAGCACACCATCGAGGGTTTCAAGAGCTTCTACGACCTTGATCCCAAGAGCATCGAGTTCGTCTTCAATCTCAACTTCATCGGCACCCTGCTGCCCACCCAGGTCTTCAGCAAGGACATGGCCAAGGCCGGTGCCGGCGTGGTGGTCAACATCTCCAGCATGAACGCCTTCACGCCCCTGACCAAGATCCCCGCCTACAGCGGTGCCAAGGCGGCGGTGAGCAACTTCACCCAGTGGCTGGCGGTACACATGAGCAAGGTCGGCATCCGGGTCAACGCCATCGCTCCCGGCTTCTTCCTCACCGACCAGAACCGCGCCCTGCTGACCAATCCCGACGGCAGCATGACCCCCCGCGGCGAGACCATCATCGCCCACACGCCCATGAGCAAGTACGGTGCTCCCGAGGACCTGCTCGGCGCGCTCCTCTGGCTGTGCAGCGACGCGGGCGCGGGCTTCGTCACCGGCACGGTCGTGGCCATCGACGGCGGCTTCTCCGCCTTCAGTGGCGTCTAGGCGAAAAAGGATCGGCACCCACATGGCCAAGAATCTGCTCATTGCCCAGTCCGGCGGGCCCTCGCCGGTCATCAATAGCTCGCTGCGCGGCGTCATCGAGGCGGCGCGCTGCTTCCCCGACAAGATCGGTACCGTCTATGCCGGCTGGCACGGTATCGAGGGCGTCCTGAAGGAGGAGTTGCTCGACCTCTCCTGCCAGGACGAGGACGAGATCTCCCTCCTGCGCAACACCCCTGCCGCCGGTTCCATCGGTTCCTGCCGCTACAAGGTGAAGTCCAAGCAGGCCGAAGACTTCGAGCGCATCGTCGCCGTGATTAAGGCCCACAACATCGGGTACTTCCTCTACAACGGCGGCAACGACTCCATGGACACCGCCAACAAGGTGGCTCAGGTCGCCCAGAAGTACGGCCTCGACTGCCTCGGTATCGGCGTGCCCAAGACCATCGACAATGACGTCGGTGACAGCGAGCGCAAGATCATCGACCACACGCCCGGCTACGGCTCGGTGGCCCGCTACTGGGCCAACCTCGTCCAGAACGCCGAGGAGGAAAACCGCGGCTCCTGCCCGGCCGACCCGGTGCTGGTGCTCCAGGCCATGGGCCGCAAGATCGGCTACATCCCCGCCGCCGCCCGTCTGGCCGACCCGAAGCGCGAGTTCCCGCTCCTGATCTTCCTGGCCGAGGCTGGCCTGACTCTGGCCGCCATGGCCGAGAAGATCAACGCCATGGTGCGCGAGCGCGGCCGTTGCATCGTCGTCGTCAGCGAAGGCTGCGACGTGCTGGAAGAGGGCGGCGTGCGCGCCGAGGACATGGTGCTCGACAGCTTCGGCCATCCGAACTTCGGCGCCAGCGGCGTCACCGTCCAGGAAGTCCTGGTCCGCTACCTCAACAAGCACGGCATCCCGGCCAAGGGCGCGGCCCGCGGCCAGACCTACGGCACCGACCAGCGCGACACCGCCATCTACGCCTCCACGGTGGACCTCGACGAGGCCTACCGCTGCGGCCAGAAGGCGGTCATGCTGGGCGCGGAAGGCCAGGGCGGCTTCATGTCCACCATCCTCCGCAACGACGGCCTGATCTACGAGGTGCGCTACGACAAGGCCCCCCTGGAACTGGTCGCCAACTCGGAGCGGACTTTCCCCGCCGAGTGGATCACCAAGGACGGCACGGACGTCTCCGACGAGTTCGTCGCCTACGCCCGTCCGCTCATCGGCGAGGACTGGCCCAGCGTGCCGGTCATCGACGGCCGTCAGCGGTTCGCCCGCCTGAAGCCCGTGTTCGCCGAGCAGAAGCTCCCCGCCTACATCCCGCAGGCGGATCGGTAGGAAGAACGCGGAATACTGGAATGGTGGAATGATGGAATAGCGGATAGCCGGGAAATGGTCCCTGTCCTCTGTTCCAGCATTCCATCCATCCAGCCTTCCAGTATTCCGCCGTTCCAGCCCATCTGAGAGGAAGGTGCCATGCAACTGCGTCCGAGTCGGGTTCTGCGCAAGCTCCGCGCCGGTCAGCCGGCCTTCTCCACGAAGACCAACTTCGGCGATCCCCGTATCGTCGAGATCATGGGCCTGGCCGGGTTCGATTGCGCCTGGCTCTGCAACGAGCACGTGCCTGCGGATTGGATGGCGACCCTCGCCCAAATCACGGCGGCGAAGGTCCACGACATGGACACCGTCGTCCGGGTCAGCAAGGGCTGCTACTCCGACTTCATCCGGCCCCTCGAAGGCGACGCCACGGGCATTATGGTGCCCCATATCATGTCCGCCGCCGAGGTCCGCGAGATCGTGCGCATGACCAAGTTCCATCCCCTCGGGCGTCGCCCCGTGGATGGTGGCAACAACGACGGGGCTTTCTGCATGATTCCCCCCGCCGAGTACATGGCCCAGGCCAACCGCGAGCGTTTTGTGATCTGCCAGATCGAGGACCCGGAGCCCATGGCGGAACTGGACGAGATCGCCGCCGTACCGGGCCTCGACATGCTCTTCTTCGGCCCCGGCGACTACAGCCACGCCCTGGGCATCCCCGGCCAGTACGACCACCCCGACGTGCTCGGCGCCCGCCGCCGCATGGCCGAGGCCTGCCGCAAGCACGGCATCTTCGCCGGCACCGTCGGCAGCGTGGCCGCCGTTCCGGGACTGCTGGCCGAAGGTTTCCAGTTCATCAACATCGGCAGCGACGTCGGCTTGCTGACCAAGGGCTGGAGCGAGGCTATCAAAGCCCTTTCGCCCGATTGCGCCTCCGCCCAGGGATAGCTATACTGCGGCCATTCATGTAGTCTGTGTATAGCCAAAGCTCCCTGAGAGGGGATTGCGTCATGCTCGTTCGTTTTGCCTTGTTGGCTATGACCACTGGTCTGGCCAGCCAAGCCGGTCCCCTGGTCCTCCAGCGCGTCGTCCGCGTGGACGACGAGGCCTGGCGGCCCTTCAACATGGCCTCCTTCGACCAGGACAAGGTTCGCACCTTTGGCGACTACCAGTACACCCCCTACTGGGACGCGGACAAGACGCTGGTCGTGGCTCGGCGGGATCTGCGTGACGACAGCGTCCAGACCGTGCGCTTGGAAGGGCGGACGCTGACCATCAATCCCAAGGACGGCCATCGCAACACCGTAGTCGGCGTCAGCGAGCAGGATGGTCGGCTCCACCTCTCCTGGGACCACCACTGCAATCCCCTCCGCTACGGCACCAGCCGTCCCGGCTTCATCACCGATCCGCCCGCCACCATGACCGCCGCCGACTTCGAGCCGCCCCGGCCCTTGCTGCCCGACGACAAGCTCGAATCCACCGCCACCTACCCGCGCTTCCTGAGCAATCCCCCGAATCCCCTCCAGTTCATCTATCGCCAGGGGAGCAGCGGCAACGGCGACACCTACGTCCATCGCTACGATGCCGCGACCAACACCTGGACCCGGCTGGGAACCACCGGGCTCTTTTCCCGGTATGGCACCTATGCCCCCTGGGAGAACAGCAAGAGCCGCTGCGCCTATCTCAACGATGTCCTGCTCGACCCCAAGGGGCGCCTCCATGTCACCTGGTGCTACCGGGAGACTGGGGCCACCTGGGCCAGCAACCACGACCTGCACTACGCCTACAGCGACGACAGCGGGGCGACATGGCACAACAACGCGGGGCAGGTCGTTGCCGACCTGCCCAACGGCGATCCCATCGAACTCTCCGATCCTGGTATCGTCGTCCAGGAAATCCCCGTGTTCTCGTGGCTGATGAACCAGTGCGCCATGACTCTGGATGCCGACAACCAGCCCCATGTGGTCAACTTCCACCTTGCCACCCCGGAGCGGCCAGCGGGCAAACTGGAGCACAGTCCGCCAGCCGAGATCGGCAGCAAGCTTCGCCTCTTCCACTACTGGCGCACGCCGGACGGAACCTGGCACGACAGCGGCCCGGTCGTCCCCCTGGCCACCCGACCCGGGATTGTCTT
>QKCY01000064.1 GCA_003245525.1 Victivallales bacterium
CGTTTGCTGACTACCGCCCGTTGCGCCCCGCAGTCGCCGGGGACCCGGGTGTCGTTCGCGGGTTACAGCCTGGGGCTGGTGCTGGTTGCCGCCTGCTGGTTGGCCTGGACCAGCGCCTACCTTCCGGCCAAGCAGGCCAGGGACGTGCTACAGGTGATCCACAGCCGGTGCAGCGTGCGGAACTACACCAGCGAGCCGGTCACGCAGAACCAGATCGACACCTTGTTGCGGGCTGCGATGGCCGCCCCCACGGCGGGCAATGCCCAGCCCTGGTCCTTCGTGGTGGTCACGGATCGCGAACGGCTGAGCCAGCTCGCGGGACGGCTGGAGTACGGCAAGATGCTGACCAAGGCCGGAGCCGCCATCGTGGTCTGCGGCCTGCCGGAACAGGCCTTGCCGGGCGAAGCGCGGGGCATGTGGGTGCTGGACTGCGCCGTAGCCTCGGAGAACATCCTGCTCGCCGCCGAGGGCATTGGCCTCGGCGGAGTCTGGGTGGGGGTCTACCCCATCGAGGAACGGATGGCCGCCGTGCGCGAAGTACTGGGCCTGCCGGAAGACGCGGTGCCGCTGAACGTGATCTCGCTCGGCCACTCAACCGGCATCGAGCGCCCCAAACGGAAGTTCGACGAGAGCAAGATCCACCGCGAGACATGGTAGAAACTACATCGGGCGCTCGTACCAGTCCACGTCGAGGAAGCGGCCCATCTTGCGGCCCACCCCGTGGAAACGCCCGGCGTGGCGGAAGCCGAGGCTTTCGTGGAGCTTGGTGGAGGGAAGGTTGGGGACAGTGATGCCCGCGACCAGGAGATGCAGATCCTCCGTGGCGAGTTCGGCGAACAGGTGCTCGTAGAGTCGGCGGCCGAAGCCGCGTCCGGTCCATTCGGGGGCCAGGTAGATGCTGGTTTCCGCCGTGGTGTCGTAGGCTGCCGTAGTGCGGAACTGGCTGCTGCTGACGTAGCCCACGACATCGTCCGCCACCGTGCCGACCATGAGGCGATGGGGACCGGTCAGCGGATGCTGCTCGAACCACTGCTGCCGCTGGGCCACCGTCAGGGGCGTGATCTGGAAGGTGATCGTGGTGTGTTCCACGTAGTGGTTGTAGATGGCGGTCAACCGGGGCAGGTCGGCGAGTTCCGCCGGACGGATAAGCAGGTCCATGCGAATACCTATGCGGTAGGGAGACGGGGCAGATTGCCATTGGCATCATAGACCCCGAGCGTGCGGGCGGTTTCCACCATCACCCGCAGATTGTCATCGGGCGTGTCGCGTCCGCACTGGTCGCCGGTGCTGAGGATGAAACGGCCGCCCTGGGCACCGTCGCGCATGGCCTGGATGGAGGCGCGGCGGACATCGTCGGTGGTGCCCCGGAGCATGACCTCGGTGGTGTGGAGATTGCCCTTGAGGACCAGCTTGTGGCCGTATTTGCGCTTGAGTTCGGCTAAGTTGCAGTCGCCCATGGGCGGGATTTCCAGGGGGTCGATGATCGTGAGGTCGGTTTCCTCGGCCATGATCTTCACCAGTTCGGTCTCGGGTCCACAGGAATGGATCTGGGTGGGATAGCCTGCGGCCGTGGCCAACTCGATGGCGTGCTTGACGGCCGGCAGGGCCAGTTGCCGGAAGATGGAGGGACTCTGGAAAACCAGCGTGCCGGAACCGCCGACGGTCAGGAAATCGGGACGGTCCTCCATCCGTTGGATCAGCTCGAAGCGCTTGTCCACTGCCCGGACCCGTTGCTCGGCCCAGGTTTCATGGAGTTCGGGGTGGTCCATGTAGTTCAGAATGGCTTCCGGACTGCCCAGCGCGCAGGAACTGGCCAGCCAGGTACCCACCAAGCCTTGGTCGCCCATCAGGGCCTTCACTCGCTTGAACCCTTCCGGTCCCGTGTCCACCTCGCAGATGCCCTCCAAGGGCTCCCAGACCGTGGGTTCGGCAGGCAGGCCGATCTTCCCCGGCACCACCGACCACGTGGGTGGATCGGCCACATAATAGACGGTGACATTCGCGGCCCATACCCGGCGCTTGCCATCCAGATAGGAACGCTGGGTCACGATTCGTTCCTCGTTCCGCTGGACGATGAAGGTCTCCCAGGGCGGACCTCCCGCCGTCTGTTCGGGGAAGGAGAGGGGAAAGTAGCCGTCCATGACCGAGTCGATGTCGAAGCGCTTGGCGCACTCGATATAGGCCTCCCAGATGGGCTTCTTGCGGTAGAGATAGAGGTCCCAGAAGGGCATTCCCGTCAGCCGGGCAGGAATCATGTTCGAGAAATCCGGGGCCACCGGCACGCAGTCGGGAATCTCGCCCCGGATCACGGTCAGCAGACGTTCGCGCGAGGTCATAGCGGGAGCCTCCTAGATCCTGGAATAGCCACCACGAAGACACGAAGAGCACGAAGAAGAGCAGAAAGGGAATACTGCGCGCAACACCCGGAGTTTCCGGATGCTGCGCGAGATTGTCCTTGTCTCTCCTGTCTTCAGTTCGTGTCCTTCGTGTCTTCGTGGTGAATAGACAACTAGGCCTGGGTGAGAAGGCGGAGGAAGCCGGAGAGGGGAAAGCATGGAGAACTCCCCGGCAAGTGACGAGTGGCCAAACGTAGGGCCGCGTTGCCATCCGGGCAAGGGGAAACCCAGGTGGCCCGCCTTGCCGCCAGGGTTGCGAGTGGCTATGCTGGCAGCTTGTCGGTAATCTGGAGTTCTCCTGGTCGATGCATCGTCTCCGTACCCATGCTGTCTATGTCCTGCTGGTTCTCGCCCTGTTGGTGCTGGTGGGCGCACCGTTCGTGGGGTTAGCCTCGATCTCGCTCCGGGATGTCTTTGCGCCGGACACCCATGGCCACGGCATTTTCTGGACCTACCGGGCACCACGGGTGATCGGGGCGTTCCTGATCGGCAGCACGCTCTCCGTGGCGGGACTGTGTTTCCAGGCCCTGTTCCGCAACCCGTTGGCGACACCCTTCACCCTCGGCGTCTCGGGGGGCGCGGCGCTCGGGGCGGCGGTGGTGCTGCGGTTTGGCTTTGCCAGTGTCTTGTTGGCGGCGTCGGCGCCGACGGTGGCCGCTTTCGTGGGGGCCATGTTGTCGATTCTGCTGGTCTACGGACTCGGTCGCCTGAAGGGTGATCTCTCCGGGACGACCATGCTGCTGGCCGGCGTGGCGGTGAGTTTCTTCTTCTCAAGCCTGATCCTGCTGATCCAGTACCTAAGCGACGTCACCGATCTGCACCGCATCATCCACTGGCTGATGGGCGAAGTGCCTGCCCGCGGGTTCCAGCCTGTACTGGTCATGCTGCCCTTCGCTCTCGCCACGGCCCTGGTGGCCATGAGCGTGCCCGGCGAACTGAACCTGTTGGCCATCGACGAGGAACTGGCCGCCAGCCGGGGCGTGGATGTGGCGCGGACCCGCAAGCTGATCTTTTTCGCGGTCTCCCTCGGGGTTGGGGCCACGGTGGCCACCTGTGGCCCGATCGGTTTCGTGGGCATGATCTGCCCCCACATCTGCCGTCTGCTTGTGGGGCACAATCATCGGCGGCTGATCCCGGCCTCCTGGCTGTTCGGGGGTACCTTCCTGGCTCTCTGCGATACCTTGGCCTACCGGGTGAAGGCTCCCGCCACGGTCCCTGTGGGGGTGGTGACCGCCCTGTTGGGTGGCCCGTTCTTCCTCTGGTTGCTATTTGGCCGCAAGTCCCGCTGACGAGAGGGGTCATCATGAACTTCGTCTATGCCGATCTGCCCCGTCCCCTGTGGTTCCTGCCGGACATCGACCTGCGCGATCCCGCGGTCTACGTGTACGAGGGCACGGCCTACGTGTTCTTCACCCACTACGACTTCCGCCATCGGGCCTGGCACGTGGGATTGAGCGAGACCCAGGACTTCCGGACCTTCTCGCCGATCCGGTTGGTCTCCCCCGAGGGTTACGCCTCGCCGGGCAACGTGCTGCGGGTGGGGGACGAGTTTGTGCTCTGCTACCAGCAGTACCGAAACTTCCCCCATACCCTCTGCCTGGCCCGCTCGCGCAACCTGCGTGACTGGTCGGCCCCCGAGGTCATCTTCAATACCGGCCTGGAGAACCGCTGGAACCTCGATGGCCGGGTCATCGACCCCTATCTGGTGGAATGGCAAGGACGCTACTACTGCTACTACGTGGGTTCGACCCGCTGGGGCAAGCCGAGCGGGCACAATTTCATCGGCGTGGCCGGGTCCACCGACTTGCATACCTGGACCGATCTCTCGGCGGACGAGCCGGTCATCGGCGTCGATTTCCCGTGGGAGGAACCGGACGGCAACGAGAACAACTGCATCCTCTGGCGCGATGGGCGCTGGGTGATGCTCTATTCCGCCAGTCTCAAGCACCAGTGCATCGCCTGGGCCACCAGCGACGATCTGATTCACTGGCAGAAGCAGGGACTGTGCGACGTGCCGGTCTTCCCCGGTTCCGCCGTCAAGTTCGGCGCGCCCTTCGTGATCGAGGGTCTGGTCGACTCCGACACGTACCACATGATCTACCAGGGCGAGAACGCTGCGGGTCGGGTCGGCTTCTTCCTTCTGGAGAGCCGGGATCTGGTCACGTGGCGGTAGCCCCGGCCACGCTCTGGGTCTGCGATTTCGACGGGACGCTCTACCGGGGCGGCATGGCCCGGTTCAACGACGGCATCTCGAACACCGACCTCTTCGTGCAGGCGCTCTGGCTGGCCAAGGATGGCAGGCAGAGACGGCGCTTGTTTCGGGGCGGCTGGGCGATCTACCGCCTGCACCTTCGGCTCCAGCGGGAGATGCGGGCTGGAGAAGGGAGTCTCGGCGACTACGACGCTGCCTGCGTCAACGCGATCCGCGAGTTGCTCCGCCGGGAGTTCGGTCCCGGCGACCTCTGGCGTCTGGGCGAGCCCTTGGCGGGAGGCGTGGATGCTCGCGCCTTGGCGGCATTGAAACGGTGGCTGGCCCCGGACGACCGGATACTGATTCTCAGCAAGGCCTTCCTGCCGGTGCTGGTCGCGGCCAGTGTCCGCATCTCGGCGGTCCTGGAGCGTCCGGTGGAGGTGATTGGCAACCGGTTTTCCGACGACGGGGGCTTGCTGCGGGCCAGCGACAAGGAACGGGAGCTGCATGGTTTCCTGGCGGATTGGCGACCAGATCGGGCCATCGCGGTCGGGGATACGGAGGAGGATGTGGGCATGCGCGACGCCCTGGTTCGAGAAGGCATTCCGACCCGGTTGCTGGCGGTTGCTCCCAAGGACGCTCGGTTGGCTGCTGCCGCCGATGTGGTGCTGGCCAATTGGCGACGCGCCGGAGAGCATCCTTTCCCTGCCGAATAGAGTGGCAGGCAAGCACTTTCCATTCTATGGTTCCACGCCGTCTCCCCTTCCATCCCCCTAGCAAGGAGAATGAGGATGTCCACCTGGCGCTCGGTCTGGATGCTCTGTCTTGGTCTGGGTTCGGTATTGACGGTTGCAGCGGCGCCGCCCACTTGGTACGTGGCCACGAATGGCAACGACGCCTGGAGCGGCACGCTCGCCGCCCCCAATGCCGAAGGGACGGATGGTCCCAAGGCGACTCTGGTCGCCGCCCGCGACGCCAGCAGGCAGCAGGCCGACCAGGAACGACGCATTGAGATCGGCGAGGGACGTTTCTATCTTGCCGCTCCACTGGAGTTGGGACCGAAGGATGCCAAACTGACCATTGCCGGGGCAGGCGAGGGGAAGACGCGGCTCTATGGCGGTCGGCAGATCGCAGGCTGGACCAAGGCCGGCGACCGGCTCTGGATGGCCAAGCTGCCTGCCGACCAGGCGGACTGGTCCTTCCGGGTGCTCGTTGTCAACGACGCGATCCAGGAGCGGGCCCGGCTGCCCGAGATCGGGTATCTCGAAAACGAGAGCCAGTTTCCCGTGCGCTGGATGAGCACCGCCGGTGGTGGTTGGGAGCGCAAGCCCACCCAACTGGAACGGACCACGATGCAGTACAAGGCGGGCGATATTCCCGCCGACCTGCGGGTGGAGAATGCCGAGGTGACGGTCTGCCACATGTGGGACGAGTCCACCGTTCCCGTGGCGGCGAACGATCCGGCCACGCGCACCCTCACGTTTGGTCTGCCCACCGGCCATCCGGCGGGGGCCTTCAACGTGCATCGCTACGTGGTCTGGAATACCCGCGAGGGCATGACCCATGCCGGACAGTGGTATCTGGACAAGGTCGAGCACGCGGTCTACTACTGGCCTCCCGAGGGCCTGGACATGGCCCAAGCCGTGGTCGTTGCGCCCACCATGGAGACGCTGGTTATGGTGGCAGGCGACGCCAAGAACCGGGCAGGGGGAGTGGCCATTCGCGATCTGACTTTGAGCGTCAGCGAGGCTCCGATCCGCAGCGCCGGCTTTGGCGCGGTCAACTGGCCGGGCGCGTTCCGCTTCACCTTTGCGGACGATGTTGTCGTGGACCATGTGGAAGTGGCCCAGGCGGGTGCCTGGGGCATCCAGGAATGGGCGGGCAAGGGCCTGACCGTGACCAACAGCCAGTTCCACCATCTGGGCGGCGGCGGTATCCGCTTCGGTAGCGGCGCGCGGATTGACGGCAACCAGATCCACCACATCGGCTTGGTCAGCGCCAGTTCGCTCGGCCTGGCTGGCGGGGGAACGGGGACCGTGATCCGGCGCAACGTGATTCACGACACGCCCTATTCCGGCATGTCCGTCGGCGGTACCGGCACGGTGATCGAGGAGAACCTGCTCTACCGTTGCATGTTGGTCCACCACGACGGCGCGGCCATCTACATGGGCGGCGGCAAAGGCTGCATCATCCGCCGCAATCTGGCCCGCGACATGGCCGAGGTCGGCCAGGGCTACGGGGTATCCGCCTACTATCTCGACGAGAAGTGCCAGAACTGCGTGGTGACCCAGAACGTCGCCATCAACATCCCCCATGCCTCGCAGAATCACATGACCCTGAACTGCGAACTGAGTGACAACGTGTTCATCTCCGACGGAGACATCAAGATCGCCTTCTCCCGCTGCTCGGGCCACAAGGTCACGGGTAATACGTTCCATCTGGGCGGCAAGCTGAATGTGGTCGAAGCGGACGCCATCGCGGAGTGGCAGGGCAACCTGATCTTTGCCCGGAATGACGAGGGTGGAACGGTGCTGGAGGATGTGCCGCGCGCTCCGTTCACCCCCCGCGAGAAGCCGAAGTACCAGAAGCCTTCGGTGGCGGAAAAAGCCCCGGTCATCGACGGCAAGATGGAGGACGGCGAGTGGCCGAACGGCGGTACTTCCCTGGGCGAGCGCACCAATCAGCGCAGCGTCCGTGGCGCGCCCACCAGCGTGAAAATCCTGGCGGATATGGACAACCTCTACATTCTGGCCAATATCGTTTCCATGTTTCCCGACCAGCGCAAGCTGGGCACGGAATGGGGCAAGGACGAAGGCATCGAACTGACCCTCGAAGGTCGTCAGGGCGACACGAAGACCACCTATGTCCTGCGCGGTTTCTCCGACGGCACGCTGCAATCCTTGACCGTCGGTGGGGCCAACGAGGAGCAGGCGTCCGCCTTGAAGGGGACCATTGCCTACGCGGCCTCGGTGGACAAGCAGATTTGGCGCAGCGAATGGCGCGTGCCCTTTGCTGCCCTCGGCTTGAAACCCGGCGAGAAAACGGTGTTGCCCTTCAACCTGACCGCCTATCGGAGCGAGGACGATGTCTACGCCCAGTTCGCGGGTACCCTGGGCGACACCTGGGACCTCAAGCTCGGCGGTGCCCTGATGCTGAACTGGGACGCCGCCAATCCCGCCAAGGATCACCCGATCCTGAAGGCCGCCAAGGTGGACGCCACTCCGGCCGGGGACTGGCCCGGGGAAGCGATCCCGCTGGCCCAGACGCCCTCGGCGGTGCCCCTTTCCGCCCCGCCCGCCACGGCCCATGTGCTACGGACGGCCGACGCCCTGCTGGTCCAGATCACCGTGCCCACCAAGGCGGTCACCAAGGGCAATGCCTGGCGTACCGACGACGGGGCCGAAATCTGCCTGGCGGGCAAGACCCCGGACGGCAAGGCGATCACCTGGGTGATCCGGGGCTACGCAAACGGCACGCTGGAACTGAGCGACGAAGCCGGTGCGCCAGCCGCCGCCAGCGATGCTCTGCGCAAACTCATCGGCTTCAAGGCCACCGTCACTCCCGATGCATGGCATGGCGAATGGCGACTGCCGCTCGCGGCTCTGGGATTGAAGGGGACCGTGCCCTTCAACCTCGGCGTCTACCGCAGCAGCGACCGCCAGTGGATCAACTGGATCGGCACCCAAGGCCCCACCTGGAAACTGGAAAACGCCGGTCTGCTCAAGCTGGAGTAACGGCCTGCTCGGAACGCCGATTTCCTGATCGGCCCGTGGTGTCCCGGACGCACGCCTCGCCAATCGGGAGATTGGCGTTCCCACTACTGGGAGCGCCGGCTTCCAGCCGGCAGGGACGCGCGGGCTGGAAGAGGACCCTCGCCAATCGGGAGATTGGCGTTCCCAAAGTCTGCCCAGACCGGAACGCCGATCTCCTGATCGGCCCGTGGTGTCCCGGACGCACGCCCCGCCAATCGGGAGATTGGCGTTCCGGAAGGGGGCTACTGGGCCGGTTTGCGTTGCCAGACGCGGACGTAGTCCACGTCCATCGACTGTCCGTCGATGGCATTGGTCACGGGCCCGGCCCAGCCCATGATGGCCAGACTTAGGTAGACCGGAGCCGGTCCCCGGCAGATGTCATGGGGCTGGCGGCGGATTTCCTTGCCGTCGAAGAAGTAGATTAGCTCGTTCTCGGTCCATTCCAGCCCGTAGACGTGGAAGTCCTTGCCGAGGTTGTGCTCGTCGTCCACGATATGGGTGGGTTGCAGACCTTTGCTGCTGGCCTGGGGGATGGGTTGCCAGGCTGTGCCGTTCCAGAACTCGAAGTGGAAGTCGTTGACGATGTCGTGCCATCCGGCGGCATCCTGCCAGCCGCTGATGAGTTGGAGGCAGCCGACGGTCTGCGGCCGGGCGAAGGTGAGAGTCAGGGTGTGGGGACCGGCGGCGTGCTTGCTGAGCCAGCGGGAGTCCGTCCCCAACTTGCCGTCGATGGCGTTGGCGGCGGCGTACTTGGGTTCAAGGGTGGAACTGGCCTCGGCCTGTGCCGCCAGCGCCAGGTTCGGGACATCGGGCTGGGCCTCGATCACATTGGGGAAGACGCTGGGATAGCCCTCCGTGCTGGGGGGGAACGCGCGCAGTTCCATCACCCGCACTGGCCCGCCGTCGTTGGAGACGAAGCGGATACGGTCGGTGGTGATTGGCTCGTCGAGCACGAACTGGAAACCGGCATCGTCCTGGGTGGGGGCGGGGATGGGCGGACCGAAGTACCAGCGCCCCCCCTTGGCCCAGTGCTGCCCGGACCAGTTGTGCAGGTTCATGTTGATTTCGTTGGGGTAGTGTCCCTCGTTGATGTCGATCTCGAACCGTTGCGCGGGCTTGCCCTGGGTCATGATCCAGAAGGAGTTGTTGGTGCCGGTGCTGGGCAGGTAGCGGTAGCGACATTCGAAGTAGCCATACTGGAACTGCTGCTTGGTCCAGCAACTGGCGGCGGTCCAATCCTGTCCCGCTCGGGTCTCCTTGCGGCCGACCAGTTTGAGCAGGCCGTCCTCCAGCGCCGCGTTGTCGCGCCAACGGCTGCACAGGATGTGTCCGTTGGGACCGTTCTGGAAGGTCCATTTCGCGTCGAGGTCGGCAGTCGTCCCGGTGAACTCGTCAGCAAAGACGAGCTGCCAGGACGGATCGGCAGGAGGATCGGCGAGAAGAAGAGGGGTAAGCATGGTGAAGACAGCCAGCAGAAGGCGGTGAAGCGACATGGGGGTATCCTTGCGAAGGGCCGAACACCCGGGAACGTACCCGGCGGAAAGGGACCAGTCCACCTACGGAGCGCATCAGTCAAGTGTGTTTTCATTCCGTGAAAAGAGATTGAACAAACGCCCGGCAGTGGTAGGGTGCAGGGAGTGTGAAGGTCGTGTTGTCAGTCATCCCCACTTGGAGGTCTTGCCGTGGTAGGTCTCAAGCACTTGCGTTTCACCCTGATCGAGCTCCTCGTTGTGATCGCGATCATCGCGATTCTGGCCTCGATGCTCCTGCCCGCCCTAAGCAAAGCGCGGGAGAAGGCGAGGTCCATCTCCTGCGTGAACAACATGAAGCAGATCGGCCTCTACTCCTATTTCTACAGCGACGAGAACGACGACTACCTCGTTCCCCGCTGCATGGGGACCGTCTTCGGACTTCCCGCCTCCTGCTCGGTGAAGGGGATGAATCTGCTGATGGCGCAGGCATCCGACAAGGCGGTCTTCGCGTGTCCTTCGGATTCGTACCGGCTCGTCCGTTGCGGCTATGTGCAGAGCTATGCCCTGAACGAGCGACACGTGTCGAAGGACTGCAACTGGTCCACGAGCACCACGATCAGCGGTACCAGTGGCATGGTGAAGCGGGGGATGTTCACCCGGCCTTC
Organism: Victivallales bacterium; assembly: GCA_003245525.1. GTDB lineage: Bacteria > Verrucomicrobiota > Lentisphaeria > Oligosphaerales > Lenti-02 > Lenti-02. Next base: position 10,477 of record QKCY01000064.1, read on the forward strand.
CCAGATCATGTTCCTCACCGACAAGCTACGGACTGATGCCAACGGGAACTCGACGATTCGCTGTCCCATGTGCGATGCCACCGAGTTCGAGGCAGGCGCGGCCCAGCACCACTCGAACGGGGACAACATCCTCTATATCGAGGGGCATGTGGCGTGGATGAACTACGCCCAGATGCACAGCAACAGCAACGACGTCTGGGGCCACAATACCCGCTAGAGACGTTTCACCGGCAGGAGGATGCAGGAGGGGCGCGTGGCGTCGTGGTGGAGGGTGTTCTCCGCTGTGCGCCGCACCCGTTCCGTGGCCAGGTTCCCGCCGGTGTTGGGGTTCACGTCGAAGCGGGGGTAGTTGCTGCTGGCGATGTCGACCCGGATGCGCTGGCCCTGGGCGAAGCGGCAGGCGGTCGGGTAGAGCTCGAAGGAGAGCTCGTATACCTGGCCGGGAACACCGAGTTTCTCCGTCTCGTAGCCTTCCCGGAAACGCAGGCGGCCGATGCTGTCGGTCAGGTTGATGGCAGCCCCACCGGGGTAGCCGGGGGAGGGCGGAAGGACAGCGATCAGCTTGGCCGTGAAATCCGTATCGGGGGCGGTGGAGGAGACGAAGAGCCGGACACTGACCGGCCCCGTGATCTCGACCTCCTCGGCCAGGGGCTCGGTCTGGAAGCAGAGCACATCGGCGCGGGCGGCGAGGGGCAGGCCGGGGGTGCCGCCGGGGAAACGGGTGTCGCCGCGCTGGTCGAAACCACCAGCGGGGAGCGGCATGGCGGAGAGGTTGCCGCCGATGGTGGGCACCGGCTGGCTGGGGTCGTGGACGTAGATGGTGGAGGACTCCGCTTCCTGGGGTGCCGTGTCCTGGAGCGAGCCGTCTGCATGGAAGTAGAAGGGGGTGGCGACGGTGTTTTCTGGCGGCCAGGAGGAGCTTTCGCGCCAGCCAATGCCAAAGGGGATGGTCTTGCCGGTGGGGGCGGGTGAAGTCCCGCTTCCCATCAGGAAGTAACGGACCGGAGGGGCTGCGGCCAGGCCGAGGTCCATGCCCTTGATCCATTGGTCGAACCAGGGCAGCCGCACGTCCTGTTCGTAGCGGACGCCGCCCTCGGGAGCAAAGGACAGGTCGCCAGCTTCCGGCACGCCGACGCCGCCGTGAGTCCATGGCCCGTACAGGAGGTGGACGGGGGCTTGGCGACGGCCATGCAGGGCCACGAAATCCTCGGCGGTACTACGAGTGTAGGTGTCGTACCAACCGCCCACGTAGAGGGTGGGCACATCGGCCTGCTCGTCGTAGTAGGGGCGACCGCCCCAGCCCGGTGCCTGCCAGTGCTCGTCGTAGCAGACATGCTCCTGTAGGTCGAGCGCCCATTGCTCGGCCAGGGGCAGGAGTCGCAGCGGCGTCGTTCCCTTGCGGATCGGGCCTTCCTTCAGATAGTCCCAGACGTGTTGGGTGGCTTCGTTGAAGACCTTTGCCAAGCCGGGGTCTCGCCGCGCTTCCTTGCTGGAGGCGGCCATGCTGAAGGCGTAGACCAGGAAACGTTGTTCCAGCGCGCCGTTGTGGCGCATGGCGCTGTGGTAGTAGCTGGACGGTCCAAACTGCACGATCATGGCCGCGAGGTGAGGGGGATTCAGCGCCGCCAAGGCGCTCTGCACGGCCGCACAGTAGGAGCTGCCGAGAGTGCCGACCTTGCCGTTGCACCAGGGCTGGGCGGCGAGCCACTCCACGGTGTCGTAGCCGTCGGGTCCCTCGTTCTTGAAGCCGTAGAAGTCGCCTTCGGAGGCGAAGCGCCCACGCACGTCCTGGGAGGCGAAGACATAGCCGCGCCGGGCGTAGAACTCGCCGCTTCCCCGGCTGCCGGTGCGGTCGTAGGGGGTGCGGATCAGCAGGCAGGGATAGGTGCCAGCGACGCGGTCGCAGCCGTGGGCAGGGAAGTAGAGATCGGTGGCCAGCAGGACGCCGTCCCGGAGGGGGATCATCACGTTGGGGACGCAGATCACGTCATACGCGGGCTGGGACATAGCATTGGCGGGAGCATACTGCATGGCTCGTCGATTCCTGCTGGCAGACTGCTGCTGGGATGGGGCTGGAACGGGCGGTTCGGGAGCCGCCCGTACAAGTTGCCCCACTGTATCATTGCTTGCCCCGCAGACGAAGAGTCAGGGCCGGGTTTTGCCGCCGGATTCGCGGAATTCCGAGGGAGCGACGCCTGTCGCCCGATGGAAGGTGCGGGAGAAGTGGAGGGGATCGGCGAACCCGCAGTGTGCCGCGATCTCGCCGATTCGGAGGGAGGTGCCGCGGAGCAATTCGCGCGCCCGCCGCAACCGGATGCGGCCCAAATAGCGGAGCGGCGGGGTGCCAAAGGTCTCCCGGAAGAGGTTGGAGAAGTAGGTCGGGTGCAGATGGACCCGCCGAGCCAGTTCGACCAAGTTCCAGGCGTGAGCCGGGTCGGCCGCCAGGGCATCGACGGCGGGTTGGAGGCGCTGTCTGGCCTCGGTGGCGGGAAGGAGTTCGGTCCAGCGGGTGGGCAGGAAGGGGGCGAGTAGGTCAAGGAGTCGGGCGCAGCGCCCGAAGGCGGCCGTCGGGGTCTGCTCGCCGAGGTCTCTGAGCAGGCGGCCGAAGTCGTAGCGCTGATCGGGACCGCAGGGGCGGGAGCGAGGCGGATTCCACAGGGCGAAGATGTCGATGGTTGGGATGAGCTCGATACGGCAATGGACCCAGGCCAGGCGCATGGGCTGGGTGCAGCGGTAGCGGGCGCTACGCCCGGCAGGAATCAGGCCCAGGGAGCCGGGGAGCAGGTGCAGGCGGGAACCGTCCCCATAGGTGATCTCCGCTGAGCCGGAATCCAGCGTGTAGAGTCGGGCGAAATCGTCGCGGATCTCCCGCTTCCCGTTGCCGCCCCAGCCCGAGTCATAGTCGTCGCAGGCCCCGGCCAGGGTCTCGACGTGGAGATTCGGGACCTGGGGAACGAGCCAGCCAGTGGGATGGGTGGGAACCGGCATCGGGCGAGCAATTCTGTAGAATGTCCATAAGCATCTGTACGCATACCATAACGCTGCCTATTCAGTTCCGGTACTGTTTGGACGGCGAGGGCACGGTGCTTTCCCATGACTCCACTCTTCTGACAGGACGGCGACAATGAGCTATCAGGATGGCTGGGCGGCAATCAATCTGGACATGCCGCCGCGGGTGCCGCGGACGGAGTACTCGGTGACGAACCACTGGGAGGTAGTCCGGGCGGTTACCGGCGTGGACGTGACCCTGGACAGCCCCCCGGACCTCAAGGCCAAGGCCGCTCTGGCTCTGGAACACGCCTGGAACTTCGATTTCCGCTGGTCGATCTGGGTTCACCGCGCCGAGTTCAGGGACAAGTTCACCGACATGGGGCACGCCGACTATGCGGCGGGCGGCGTGGACCGGCGCGATACGGTGTTCTGTCCCTATACCGACCCCGAGCAGGTGTTGAGCTTCGATTTCGAGCGGGAATTCGGGCGCAGGCCCCATGCGGAATTGGTCCGGGTCACCGAGGAACGGTACCGGGCCAACTGCGCAACCAATCCGGATGCGGTGAACATGACCGGCATCTATATCACCCTGATCTCGGGGTTCACCTACCTCTTCGGCTGGGACATGCAACTGCTGGCGGCGGGCACCGATCCCGAGCGGTTCGGGCAACTGGCCAATCGGTACTGCGATTGGATGGAACAGTATTTCCAGGCCATGGCCGATGCGGATGTGCCAGTCATCATGATCCATGACGACTTCGTCTGGAACGAGGGGGCAATCTACCACCCGGACTGGTACCGGAAGTACGCCTTCCCCAACTACAAGCGGCTCTTCGCCCCGATCATCGAGAGTGGCAAGAAGCTGATCTTCACCGCCGACGGCAACTACACCGCCTTCATCGACGACATCGCTGCCTGCGGCGTCCACGGCTTCGTCCTGGAGCCTTGCACCGACATGGCCTATCTGGCGGCGCGCTACGGCAAGACCCACTCCTTCGTCGGCAACGCGGACTGCCGCGTGCTACTGAGCGGGAGCCGGGCGCAGATTCGGGCGGAGGTCGAGCGGTGCATGGCCATCGGCAAGCAGTGCCCCGGCTTCATCATGGCGGTGGGCAACCACATCCCCGCCAACACCCCGGTCGACAACGTGCTCTACTACAACGAAGTCTACGAGGAGCTTTCCCGGCGCTGAGTACTCCTGAGTAGCCACGGACCCCTTAGGGCAGCCGTTGGTCGCAACCAGAGGGAGTTACTCGCGCAGAGACGCGGAGGCGCAGAGGAAATGCAGGAAAGGGAACTGCTTGGCTGGAAAGCCTGCCTGTCTCTTCTCTGCGCCCCTGCGCGAGGGTTTGCTGGCGGAGCCGGTAGACAGTGATACGAAGGGCTTGGAGCGGCCGTTGGCCGCCGCTAGAACCGTCTTCCGGCCTGAAGAGCCATGGCAGCAAAGCCCGGGGCAGGCGTAGCGTCGCCCCGGGCTTTGTCCGCCCCCAAGGGCAGGCCAGCGACCTGCCAGACCGGGAGGGACCTCTTCCTGGGACATTGACCCAGGCTCTGCTCCTCTGCCCCTGCGGGGCGAATGCAGGAAAGCCTTGGAGCCAAGAGGAATGTAGAACGAAAGCCACGAAGTGAAGGGGAAGACCCAGCTTCCATCTCCCCTTCCGTGTTTTCCGTGCCTTCCGTGGACCAGCTTCCCTAGTCCTCGAAGTGGCCGAAGGGCATGTCGCCGATCCCT
>QKCY01000017.1 GCA_003245525.1 Victivallales bacterium
CTTGCTGGAGCGGCCTCCGCCCGTTCCTCTTCCGGCATTTCCGGCCCGCTCCGGGAAACACTCCACTTTCGCCATGCCCGTCATGGGGCAATGAGGGATTGTCCTCCATGTCGTATCCGATGAAGAAGACAACCACCAACGACCGCAGAGCGCTATTCATTGCCGTGATCGTCGGCCTGGTGGTCGTGGGCCTCTCCCTGGTCTGCTACGGCCAGTTCGCGGCGACGGGGACGGGGGCAGGCAGCTTTGTCGACACGGCGATCTATCTCGGTTGGTGTACCCTCGGCGCCGCCTTTGGCGGCTTGGCCCTCTGGGGCTTCACCAAGCATCTGTCGTAGGAGAGACCGGAGACAGCAGGAACTGCGATACGTCGCCCGGGGAGGGTTTCCCGCACCAGGGAACCGGACTCGGGTCTTGGTTGGAATGGGTATTCCGATAGGGAAAAGGGAGTGGACCATGCGTTGCACAGCGATTGGATTGAGCGCGGCTCTTCTGACGGGAAGTCTTCTCTTGGCGGGCTGCGGCAAACCGCAGGAACAGGCGCAGCCGCCCGCCGTCCAGCCCCCGGCCCCCGCCGTTCAGCCCCCGGCCCCCGCCGTCCAGCCCCCGGCCCCCGCCGAGGCCGCCAGACCCGGCGCCCCCCAGAAGGGGAAGGGCGATCCCGACAGTGCCCAGGAGCACCTCAGAAAGCTCTATGCTGGCATTGCGATATACAGCGCGGACTACAACGATGCGATGCCCCCTACCCTGGCCAAGCTGATGGAGGAGAGGTACGCGCCCGGGGTCGCCTTAGTCGTCGAGGGCTCGGGTACCGCAGTCCCGAAAACCGCCGCGGAGGCGATGGCAGGACAGTGCGATTTCCTCTATTTCGGGGCCGGCCATACCGACGCGGATCTCGCCGATGACGATCCGCTGGCCTGCACTAAGCCGGGCCTGCTCGCCGGGGGGGGCATAGCGGTCCTCTATGCCGACCGCCGCGTGGAAGTCCACGACCAGATTCCGGCCAAAGTCCAGAAGGCCATCGCCGCTCTGGGAAAGAGCCAGTAACCCGGGGTTCCCGTTGCCTTCCGGGCCGGGTGGGAGAGACTGCCCTGCAAAAGATCGGCAAACCGACCGTCGTCGCCGCCGCTGGCAACAAGCCCAAGCGAATTGAGGAGTTCGTGGGCCGGGTGAACACCGGCACGGCGGCGGTGAGTGTCGCCCGGATGCGGAGCCCAGCAGGATGGGTGGAGCCGGGACAGGCCCCCGAGTTCAGCGAATACACCGTGGTCCTGGCCGGAGCACTGCGGGTGGAGACGCGGGAAGAGACTGCCGATATCCACGCGGGCGAGGCGGTGATCGTGCAGGCGGGCGAATGGGTTCGCTACAGCACGCCCGGCGAGGAGGGGGCCGAGTACATCGCGGTCTGCCTGCCCGCCTTCTCGCCGGACACCGTCCACCGGGACCCCGCCTAGCTCCCCGGCTGGGTGCCGGGTTGCATCCGGATTGGAGCGCGTGTACTATCTGTCAACGGTTCTGCCGCAGGGAGATGGAGAGCCGACCACAGGTGGTTGTTCCCGGCTGATGCCGGTGGCGTCTTGTGTCCCGCCAACTCAATCCGAGGAGGGCTGTCCCCATGAAGCGCGTGTCCCGCTGGAGTCTTGCCGCCATCGGTCTGTTGTTCGGGCTTGCCGCCAGCGCCCAGGAAATCCCTGCCTTTGCGCCGACGGCACCCACCAGCTACGCCCAGGTCGCCGCGTATCTGAATCCAGGCGGCGACACCTATGTGTACCAGAACACGGCGCAATGGGGCGAGACGCTCGAGGCCCTATTGCCGCCGGTCCGCGACCTCCTGGTGGGGATCAGCCCGGCCCACGACCGGGAGGAAATGACCGTTCTCTGCCAACTCATCGAGGCCTTCCTGAAGGACAGCGGATTGCGGGCGCTGAACGGTGTCGGGGCCAGTTCGATCACCATCGGCGATGGGTTGCATCACAACCGAGTCTATCTCGGCCAGACCGGCGAAGCGAAAGGGCTGTTCTGGGATGCCTTGGTTCAGGACAACACGGATCTGCCCCTGCTCCAGGCTTTGCCGCCGGACACGGTGCTGGCGGCCCGGATTCCTCTGCGTGCCGGGCTGGTCTGGCAATGGCTACGGAAGACGGTGGCGGCGGTCGGCAATCCCGAACTGCAAGCGGATATCGAACGCGAACTCGGCCGGCACCGGCAGGCCGGGATCGATCTAGACACCTGGCTGTCGTCGCAGGGAGACGGGCTGGGGATCGTGCTTACGCTGAGCCCGCGTCCCGAGGGCGCCCCGGTGCCAACCGATGGTCCCGAGGCGGTGCTTATGGATGTCGTCGGCCGGGGTTCTCTGGCCATTCTGGTCGAGGTCAAGGACGACACGATCTTCAATGCTCTGGAGGCGATGGTGGCCAAGCAGAACGCGCCCATGCAGCGGCAGGACGTCGGGGCCATGCGCGTCCTGGCCACCCAGGGCCCTCTGCCCGTTCCGGGACAGGGGCCCCTGGCCATCGCCCGGTTCGGCAACACCCTCGCCTTCGTCTCGAACGACCGCATTCTCAAGGCGCTGAGCGAGGGCAAGGGCGGGCTGACGGAGACGGCCGAGTTCAAGCGGCTGGCCGCCAAGATGCCCCAGCGGGGGATGGGATTCAGTTTCCTCAGCCCCCGTCTGGGCGACGAGCTCGCTGCCGTCATGGAGCAGGTCGAGCAAACTGGCGGTAACCGAACGTCTTTTGCGCCGTTGTTCCTGAGTGCCGCCAGCCGACTCAAGGGGCAGGCCTCCTATACCGTTTCCGTCCGCACCAAGGACGGCGTTCTGGCGATGAACACCGCCACGTTCGGCCTCGGCGAAGCATTGGTCGGCAACACGTTTGCCAACCCCGCCATGGTGCTGGGACCGCTGATGGGGGTACGGCGGGAAGTCCAGGTGGCCGGGAATGGCGACATGGCTGGAGCCCCGAGCGCGAATACGCAGGTCGCGGGTACCATCAGGAACCTGAACCAGATCAGTGCGGCTCTCCGCATCTACGCCAGTGACTCCGCCAATCGCCTGCCCGATGATCTGGGGCAACTCGTGGAGAAGGAATACCTGAAGGCGGGCGAGGTCTTCGTCATCCCTGGCTCCGGGACCAAGCCGCCTGCGACAGCAGCCGAGATTCGCCGGGGCCAATGCGACTTCCTCTACTTCGGCAAGGGGCGCATCTTCAGGGAGCCGGATCTCCCGGTCATCTGTAGCAAGCCCGGTCTGATTCCCAACGGTCGCATGGTGGTGTCCTATGCGAGCGGACGCAAGGATCTCTGTCCGGCAATGCCGCCCGAGGTCAAAGCACTGATTGCCGCCGCCCAGGCCGAAGGGGTGCTCGTCAACAAGCAGGATGCGAACTACGCCGGGGTGCGCGGACAGAAGCTCGGTTCGTACCTCGCCCAGGCCATGCCCCAGACACGGGTTCTGCTGCTTCTGCCTCCGGCTCCCGAGGGCAGCCCGGAAGCGGCCCTCGCCGCTGGCCTGAAAGCAGGCTTGAGCGATCAGGTATCCCTGGTCGACACCGTGACCCTGGCTCCCCCCAAGGACGCGCCCAAGGACGCACCGTGGTTCACCGGAAAACAGATCAACGAGCAGACCGCCAAGTACCAGGACAAGGTGGACCTCGTGGTCACCGGCCTGGGCCTGCCCGAAACCGGTATCCAGGAACTCTGGTTCTGGAGCAAGGGCGTCAAAGTCGCCCTCGCAGCCGGCGACGTGGCGCGCCTGAAGAAGGCCCTGCTGGCGAAGCTGGTCGTGGCCGCCGTCGCGGTCGATCCCGATGTGGTGCCCGACGAATGGCCCCCGCCACAGGACCTGGACACCGCTTTCGCCAAGCGTTTCCTCCTGCTGACCCCCGAGAACGCCGAGGCCCTCGGGAGCAAGCACCCCAAACTCTTCGCGCCGTAGCGAGGCAGCCCTCTACCAGACGGGTTTCTGGTTCTTGGCGAGCCAGCCGCGGAGCAGGTTCTGGCGGTCGTTGGGCTCGGCGGTGGGCTTGGGGTCGCTGCGGTCGTTGCTGTGCTCGACGCTCCAGCCGGGCCACTCGCGGAAGGCGTGGTAGCTCCA
>QKCY01000179.1 GCA_003245525.1 Victivallales bacterium
GGAGAGGAAGCCGAAGACCAGGCCGTTGCTGATGGAGTAGGTCAGCGGCATGAGGACGATAGTCATGAAGGCGGGGACGGCTTCCTCGAAGTTGCCGAAGTCGATGTGGCGGATGCTCTGGAACATGAAGACGCCAACGCCGACCAGGGCGGGGGCAGTAGCGAAGGCGGGCACGGCCCCGATCAGGGGGGTGAAGAAGAGGGCCAGGAGGAAAAAGAAGGAAACAGTGATTGCCGTCAAGCCGGTACGACCGCCCACGGCAATGCCGCTGCCGGATTCGATGTAGGTGGTCGTGGTGCTGGTGCCGAGCAGGCTCCCCGCGACGGTGGCGATGGCGTCGGCCTGGAGGATGCGGTCGATCCGGTGGATGCGGCCATCCGTGTCGATCATGCCAGCCTCGTGGGAACAGGCGACGATGGTCCCGACGGAGTCGAAGAGGTCGACGAACATCAGGGAGAAGATCGGAGCCAGGAGCGAGACCTTCAGCGCGCCCGGAATGTCGAGTTTGAAGGCCAGCGGGGCCAGGCTGGGCGGCAGGGAAACGAGATCCTTCGGCACGGGCACTTCCCCAAACACCATGCCCGCGATGGTGGTGGCCACGACGGAGATCAGGATGGCACCGGGGACCTTTCGCACTTCCAGGATGCCCATGAGCATGAGTCCTGCCAGGCCCAGCCAGACGGTGGGGGTCAGTTTGCCCAGTTGCACCAGGGTTGCCTGGCTGGAGACCACCAGGCCCATGCTCTTGAAGCCGATGAAGGTGATGAAGAGGCCGATGCCGCCCGCCGCCGACAGCCGCAGCGACATGGGAATGGCGGCGACCACCTTCTCCCGCACTCCGGCCACGGTCAGGACCAGAAAGACGGCACCGGAAAGAAAGACCACCCCGAGGGTCGTCTGCCAGGAGAGCCCCTGCCCCAGCACCAAGGCATAGGTGAAGAAGGCGTTCAGGCCCATGCCCGGGGCCATGGCGAAGGGCACGTTGGCCCAGAGGCCGACGAGAGTGGTACCGACCACCGAAGCCAGAACCGTGGCGGTGACCAAAGCCCCCTTCGGCATCCCCGCTTCCCCGAGAATGTGGGGGTTCACGAAGATGATGTAGCCCATGGTGAGGAAGGTGGTCAACCCGGCGAAGAACTCGCGCGCGGCGGTGGTCCGGTGTTCCTGCAGGTGGAAAATGCGTTCGAGCATGTCTCAGCCTCTCGTTGGCCGCCTGACGGCCTGGAAACTTGACGCCGACCGGTTGGCTCGCCATGGTGCGTCGCCAACGAAATCAGCCAGGGATTGGTTCAGCCATGAAGATGTTGCTCGTTTTGCGCCACGGCAAGTCCCCGCACGAGGGAGATAGCGATTGGGCGCGCCCTCTCACCCGGCGGGCGCGGGAGGAGGACGTTCCGGCCGTGGCGGCCTTCACCCGCCAGCAGGGCATCCAGCCCGAGTGGATCGTGTCCTCGGATGCCAGCCGGGCGCGGGAGACGGCAGAGGGATTTGCCCAGGAGTTCACCCCCTCCCCCGAACTGGTTCTGACCCGAAGCCTCTACCTGGTCGGTCCGGAGGAGATCGCCGCCGAGGTGCAAAGCCTGCCGGACTCGGTGGAAACGGCCGTGGTAGTGGGGCACAATGCCGGGCTGGAGCAGTTCGCGGAGTGGCTGGGCGGTGCCCTGCCCGACGCGCTCAAACCGGGCGGCCTAGCCATCTTCCGGCTGGCGGTCGATTCCTGGCTCGACCTGCATCCCAGCCGGGCCGAGCGGGTGGCCTTCGCCAATCCCAAGGCGCTGCGGCACTAGGCGCGCAGGGCCTGGACAGCAGCACGCCCTCGTCCCCAGAGGAACGAGGGCGTGTGCCGGAGGCAGCAGGCAGGAAGACTAGAGAACCAACTCGAAGGATTCCTCCGGCGCATCCCGGTCCTTGCGGTCGAGGATGGCGTTGAGGATCTTCTCCACCAGGCGCATGGCGCCCTGGTAGCCGACGAGCGGGAAGTACTGGTGCCCGACGCGGTCGAGGATGGGAAAGCCCATGCGGATGAGCGGGATGTCCTCGTCGCGTGCGATGTACTTGCCGTAGGTGTTGCCCATCAGCAGGTCCACCTTCTCGTTCTTGATCCACTGGTGCATCAGGAACATGTCGGCGCAGGGACCGTTCTGGGCCTTGATGCCAGCGCCCATTTCGTCCAGGCGCTGGTTGAACTTCTTGCCGGGGGTACCGCTGACCATGTACTTGGGAACCATGTTCAGGTCGAGCAGGAACTCGGCGAGAGGCAGGAGGTGATCGGGATCGCCCCAGAGCGCGACGGTCTTGCCGTGCAGGTACTGGTACATGTCGGTCATGAGGTCCAGCAGACGACCGCGGTCATCGGTGATCGAGGCGGGCACGTCCACATTGCCAGCGCGACGGAGCATGTCGATGAACCGGTCGGTGGCGCGGAGGCCGATGGGCAGGTCCATGACCTGGTAGGGCACGCCGCACTTGGCGTTGAGCCGGGTGACCGCATCGGTGCTGGTCCACTCGCCGAGGCCGAGGGCATAGGCGGAGTCGCCCATCTTCTTCAGTTCGGGAATGGTGGTACCGCCCTTGGGGTACATGCGGTGCTTGCCCGTGAGGGGGGCGTCGAGCACGTCGGAGGTGTCCGGCGTCACGATCACGCTGACCCCCATCTCGGCGGCCAGGCGCTTGATTTCGCGCATGTCGGAGGGCTCCACCCAGCCGGGGAAGATGGTCACGTGCTTGCCGCGCTTGGCGGTGTTCTCCGCGAAGTGATCCACGAACCCGTGAACCATGTTGGCGAAGCCGGTGACGTGGCTGCCGGTGTAGGAGGGCGTGTGGGCGAAGACCAGATGCTTGCCCGCGGGGACCTTGCCGTCTTCTTCGGCCTTGTTCGTGATCTGGCCGAGGTCGTCGCCGATGGTCTCGGACAGGCAGGTCGAATGGATGGCGATGATGTCCGGCTCGTAGATCGTGAAGATGTTCTCGATCGCGGTGAGCAGGTTGGCCTGGCCGCCGAACACCGAGGAGCCCTCGGTGAAGGAGCTGGTGGCACCCATGACCGGCTCCTTGTAGTGCCGGGTCAGGGCGGAGCGATGGTAGGCGCAGCAACCCTGCGAGCCATGGCTGTGTGGCAGGCAGTTGTGGACGCCCAGGGCCGCGTACATGGCCCCGACGGGCTGGCACGTCTTGGCCGGGTTGATCGTCAGCGCGGAACGCTCGACGATTTCAGTTGGAGTATGGCGCAGTAGCATGGGAGGAATCTCCTTACGGAGGAGTGGTTTGGTGTGGCGCGCCTACAGGGAGGCGTCGACGAAGGACGCTTCCAGTTCGGGCTCGCTCTTCTGCCAGGGAGCCTTGACGAGGGCCCACATGCGGTTGCCGACCATCTTCTCGATGTCCTCGTAGAAGTTGATGGCACCGGCGAAGGCAGCGTAGGGGCCGCCGTAGTCGTAGCTGTGGAGCTGCTTGAGCGGCACGCCCATCTTCTGGACGCAGTACTTCTCCTTGATGCCGGCGCAGAACACGGCGGGCTTGTAGTACTCGATCATCTTTTCCATCTCGTAGTGCGAGATGTCGTCGATGACCAGGCTCTTCGTGCCCATCTGGGGCATCATGCCCTCGTAGTCCTTGAAGGTGAAACCCTGCTCGGACAAGGCCGCCATTTCCTCGGGGCTCTTGCGCGGATTGTACTTCTCGGGATCCTGTTCGACCTCGATCTCCTCGATGTTCCGGCTGTCGGCATCGACCTTGATGTCGGGCAGCACGCGGCGGCCTTCGTAGTCGTCCCGGTGGGCGAACTCGTAGCCGGCGCTGACCGTGGTCATGCCCAGTTCGGTGAAGAGATCCTGGTAGTGATGGGCGCGGGAACCGCCCACGAAGAGCATGGCACGCTTGCCTTCGGTGTGGGTACGGACCTTGGCGCAGACTTCCTTGACCTTGGCCATCTCGCTCTCGATGACTTCCTCGATCTTGGCCGTGAGCTCCGCGTCGCCGAAGTACTCCGCGATCTTGCGCAGGCTCTTGGCGCTGGACTCGGCCCCGATGAAGTTCACCTTGATCCAGGGCAGGCCGTACTTCTTCTCCATCATCTCGGCCACGTAGTTGATG
>QKCY01000304.1 GCA_003245525.1 Victivallales bacterium
CTGGAACGGGTGCTGGAGATGTTCCCCAAGCTCGTCTTCCTGGCCCATTCCCAGGTCTTCTGGAGCCATATCGGCACGGACGTGAACGAGACGAACTGGGCGAGTTACCCGAAGGGACCAGTGACACCGGGCCGGGTGGTGGAACTGTTCCGGCGCTATCCCAACCTCCACGGCGATCTCTCCGGGTTCAGCGGCTTCAACTCGATCAGCCGCGACCCCGAATTCGGCTGCGCCTTCCTGGAGGAGTTCCAGGACCGCCTCTGCTTCGGCACCGACATCGCCAACGTGCCCCAGGAACTGCCCATCGTGGCCCACTTCGCAGACCTCAAGGAGAGCGGACGAATCTCGGCGACTGCCCACGAGAAGATCACCTGGCGCAACGCCGACCGCATTCTGGGGCTGGGGCTGGCCTAGAGGCCGTAGGTCTCGCGCAGGGCTTCGAGTTCTAGGGAGGCGGCCTCCCAGGCCTCGTTCCAGCGCTCCAGTTCCTCGTTCACCTGGCCCAGACGGCGGCTGACCTTGGCGAAATCCACCTCGGGGCTGGCGCTGGCCAGTTGGTCGTGGAGCTGGGCGCGTTCGGCCTCGAACCGCTCGATCTGGCCCTCCGCTTCGGCGATCTTCGCCTCCAGCGGTTTGCGCGCTTTGGCGAAATCCTGGCGGGCCTGGGCCTCCACCCGTTTGCGCTCGCGGCGTTCCTCCGGCGACTCGTTGACGACCGGCACAGCAGCGACGGGTGGCGCGGAACTCAGGGTGGGAGGCGGGGGCGGATTCAGCGCCTCGGCCTGTTTCTGCCGGTAGTAGTCGTAGTTGCCGAAATACTTCACGACGCTGCCGTTCTCGACCGCATAGATGACCGTGGCCACGTGGCGGACAAACTCGATGTCGTGGCTGACCAGGCAGAGGGTTCCCTCGTATTCCTTGAGGGCCTCCTCCAACGCTTCGCGCGCCTGGATGTCCAAGTGGGTCGTGGGCTCGTCGAGGATCAGGAAGTTGCAGGGCTGCAGGAGCAGGCGGGCCAAGCCCAGGCGGACCTTCTCGCCGCCGCTCAGCACCTCCACGCGCTTCTCGATGGCGGCCCCGGGAAAGCCGAAACCGCCGAGCAGGTCACGCACGTCGTTGTCGCTGTGATTGACGGCAGTCCGGCGGGCGGTGGCGAAGACGGTGGCCGTCGGGTCCATGACATCCGCGAAGTCCTGGGACTGGTAGCCCAGCTCGACGTTGTGGCCCAGCGAGCACTTGCCCTTCTGAGGCTGGAGATAGCCCGCGATGAGCCTGAGAAGAGTGGTCTTGCCGGTGCCGTTGAGCCCGACGATGGCGGCCCGTTCGCCCCGCTCCAGCCGCATGTCCACCTGCCGCAACACCCAGACGGGTTCCTTGTAGGCAAAGGACATGTCGTCGACCCGGACGACTTCCGCCCCGCTGCGAGGCGGCTTGGGCAAGCGAATCCTCGGAGGCTTGAGCGCCATCTGGGGCACTTCGACCTCCTCCAGCTTGGCCAGCATCTTCATCCGGCTCTGAGCCTGCGTGGCCTTGGTGGCCTTGGACTTGAACCGCTCGACGAAGCGTTCGAGCTGCTCCTTCTTGCGGTCGTGGTTGGCCTTGGCCGCGACGAGCTGGCGGTAGCGGGCCTCGCGCAGGTTGAGGTACTCGGCGTAGTTGCCGGGGTAGCGGGTGACCTGTCCGCCCGAGACCTCCAGGGTGACCGCCGTGAGGGAGTTGAGCAGATAGCGGTCGTGGGAGATCAGGATCAGGGTGCCGGGATAGCCGCGCAGGAAGTCCTGCAGCCATTCGACGGCGGGTACGTCGAGGTAGTTGGTCGGCTCGTCCAGCAGCAGAATGTCCGGTTTGGCGACCAGAATGCGCGCCAGTTCGGCGCGGATCTGCCAACCGCCGCTGAAGGAGCGGAAGGGCTCGCCCAGCCGCTGGGGGGAGAAACCCAGACCGCAAAGCGTGGCCTCGGCCCGGGTACGCAGCTCGTAGCCGCCCAGATGCTCGAACTCGCTCTGCAGCTCGCCCAGGCGGCGCAGTTCGCGGTCGGAGGTCGCCCGGTCGGGATCGGCCAGACGGTGCTCCAGATCGGCCAGTTCGCGCTCGATATGGTGCAGTTCGGGGATGGCGTTCTCGGTGTATTCGAGCAGCGAGCCATCGGTCTTGTGCTGGTGAAGCTGCTGCCGGACATGGCCCAGGCGCAGGCTATTGGGTACGGTCACCTCGCCGCGGTCGGGTTCGATGAGCCCGGTCAGGATCTGGAAGATCGTACTCTTGCCAGCTCCGTTCGGTCCCACCACTCCGACCCGCTCGCCGGGATTGATGGTGAAGGTCGCCTGGTCGAGGACTTGCTGCGGACCGTAGCCCTTGCTGACATTGGAGAACTGGATCATGGTACTAGTAGCCTACTGGCAGCAGGGATGCGGCAAGTGGCGATCATGTTAGTTGTGGGTTAGGTTTCTGGTCCGCGTTGCGGAGGCAGTCGCGCGCTGATTGCGGCGTCCGCACCATTGGCGAACTCATAATGTGCCTTCGCTTGGGCACAAGGCAACCTGAGTGCTCCCAGGCGGGGCTGGTGAAAGGACCCATGGAGAGGTCGGCGATACAGCTAGATCGAGGCTGGCGGGCCAAGGCCACTCTGCTTCACCAACGGAACTCCGTGGCCAATGCCGACGTGTATCTGGTAGAAGTCGACGGAACTGTCCTGCTGGCCAAGACCTATGCCGACAACCCATTCTGGGCGCGCTGGCTGTTTGGCTTCGTCGGTCTGAGCCGCGAACACCGTGCCCTGGCGTGCCTGAACGGCCTGGTTGGGGTCCCGCGCAGCTACGGTATTGCGAACGGGGACACCCTGCTGACCGACTACATTGCCGGTGGCCAGACGCTGGTGGCGCGCCGCGAGCTAGCTCCCGAGGACTACCCTCCCCTCCTCTTCTTCGAACGGCTCCGCGCCCTGATCGCCAACATGCACCGCTGCGGCGTGGCCCATGGCGACATGCGACGGACCAACATCCTGCGCACGCCAGACGAGCAGCCCTTCCTGATCGACTTCACCACGGCGGTCCGTTGGCGGCGGTTCAACCCTCTGAACCGGGTTCTGTTCCATGCGCTGCGCCGGTCCGACCTGTTTGCGGCCGCCAAGCTCCAGACATCCTTCTATCCGGACTCGCTTTCCCCCGCAGAGGCGCAGAGCATTCTGGTCAACCCGTGGTATCTTGCCTTGGGTCGTTTCCTGCGGAACCGGGTCTATCGGAAGTGGATCAAGCAGCGTCGCTGGCGGAAGCGCTTCGCAGCGTGGCGCTCGGCGGCAAAGCAAAAGGACTAGGTGCGAGTATGCGGCACTTCTGCTTGTGGTTGGTGGGCCTGGGGCTGTTTCTGGGGATGAGAGCGCCAGCCGCACCGGATGGGGCGGGCAAACAGGTCTATGTCCTGCCGGTCGAGGGCCCCATCGACAAGGGGATGCTCTATGTCTTCCGGCGGGCTTTCCGGGAAGCGGAACGGACCCAGCCGGCCGCCATCGTCATCGAGTTGGATACGCCCGGCGGGGTGCTGCGCGACATGCAGGAGATCATCGACTGGATCCGCGCCCAGAAGAAGCGGTGCCCGGTCTATGCGTTCGTGAACACCGAAGCCATCAGTGCCGGAGCCATGATCAGCCTGAGCACCAGCGCGATCTACATGGCCCCGACCAGCAGTATCGGCGATGCCATGCCCATCCTGGTGGGTGCCAGCGGCACCGTCCAGGAGATGGATGCCGACTACAAGGAAAAGATCCGATCCTATGCCCGTGGCATGGTCCGGGGACTGGCCCAGGAGAACGGCTACGACCAGGATCTGGCCGAGTCCATGGTCGATCCCGACAAGGAGTTCAAGGTCGGCGAGACGGTGGTCTGCCCCAAGGGCAAGTTGCTGACCCTCACCGCCCAAGAGGCGGTGGAGGTGATTCCGCCCAGGCAGAAGCCGCTGCTGGCCACGGCCATCGTCAAGGATCTCCCGGAAATGCTGGAGAAGGTCGGATTGGGCGGAGCCACCGTGGTCCGCTTCGAAGAGCAGAGTGCAGACCGGCTCGCCCGCTGGATCACCATGCTGGGGCCGCTGCTCTTCGCGGCCGGCATGATCGGCATCTACATCGAGATGCGGACCCCGGGTTTCGGCCTCCCGGGCATCGCCGGGGCCGTGTGTCTGGGAATCTACTTCTTCGGACACTATGTGGCGGGGCTGGCGGGCTGGGAGGACGTGGCCCTGATCATGGTCGGCCTGGTCCTGCTGGCCTTGGAGATCTTCGTAATTCCGGGATTCGGCATCACCGGTATCGCTGGCATTGTCTGCATCGTGGCCGGGGCGTTCATGGCTCTGATTCCCCATCTGCCGAAGGTCGTCCCCTTGGAGGGAACGGATCTGAGCAATCTGAGCAGCAGCTACCTCGACGACGCGCTGAGGAACCTGCTCATTGCCTTTGCGCTGATCGGCTTCTTCGCCTGGCTGGCGAGCAAGTTGCTGCCGAAAACCCGGGTCTATAGCGCCCTGGTGCTGGAGGCGGATCTGAGCAATGCGGACGGCTGTGTGGCCAGCGATGTGGAGAAGTACCGCTCGTTCCTGGGGCAGGAGGGCGTGGCGCGGACCATGCTGCGGCCGGCCGGCACGGCCGAGTTCGGCGACGAACGCCTGGACGTGGTCACCAGTGGCGATCTGGTGCCGAAGGGAAGCCGAATCCGGGTGGTCCGGGTCGAAGGCGGCCGGGTAGTCGTGGAGAAGATCGACGACGCTCCGAAGGACGCCTGATGGAGTTTCCCGAACCGCTGCTGACCGGGACTCTGGTGCGTCGCTACCAACGGTTCCTGGCGGACGTGCGGCTGGATTCCGGCGAGGTGGTTACGGCCCATTGCACCAACACCGGCAGCCTGCGCACGTGTTGCGAACCAGGCTGGCGGGTGGCATTGAGCCGGGCCCGCAATCCCAACCGCAAGCTGGCGTACACGTGGGAACTGGTCCACAACGGCACGATCTGGATCGGCATCAACACCCATCTCGCCAACCGCTTGGCGGAAGAGGCGATCCGGCAGGGCTGGATCCCCGAACTGGCCGGGTGGCCCCAACTGGAACGGGAGCGCCGCTACGGGGAGAACAGCCGGATCGACCTTCTGCTCCGAGACGGTGACCGCCTCTGCTATGTGGAGGTGAAGAATGTCACGCTGCTGGGCGACGACGGCTGCATCTGCTTTCCCGATGCAGTCACCGAACGGGGCCGGAAACACCTGGGCGAGTTGAGCCGGATGGTCGCGGCGGGCCATCGTGCCGTGATGCTGTACGTGGTCCAGCGGGCCGACGGCACCCATTTCCGCCCCGCCCGCGAGGTAGACCCCGCCTATGCCGACGCGCTGGGCGAGGCCATGGCCGCAGGCGTCGAAGCCATGGCCTACCAAGCGCGGGTCGCCCTGGCCGGGATCGAGCTCCGGGACCCGTTGCCACTGGCCCCCTCGCTGGTTGCCATCCTGGACAGGCGAAACAGCGCTTCTCCCCGATGACGGGTTGGTGTCTGGCCATTGTTTCGCTACAGTAGCTGCGGAGCGAGGACCGGGAGCGAGGATGCCTTCCTGTTGTCAGCCCCCGAGCAAGGAGCCCCATTCGCCGCATGAAATCCGCACTGGTTTCCCGCATGTTCGATGTCGAGGGACGCCTGGTCTCGGTGCAGCCGACCGGTTCCGGCAATGTGAACGACACCTACCTGGCGATCTTCCGGACGACGTTCTCCGAGCATCGTTTCATTCTCCAGCGGATCAATCGCAAGGTGTTCCCGCACCCCGATCAGATCATGGCCAACATGCGGGTGATCACCGAGCACGTGCATTGCCGGATCGAGCAGGAAGCCGACTTCAGCGACCGCATCTGGCAGTTGCCGGCGGTGATCCCGGCGAAGGACGGCAGGGACTACGCCATCGATGGCGACGGCGAATACTGGCGGGCGATCTCCCTCATCGCGTCGGCCCATTCCTACGAGAAGGTGCAGAGCGCCGAACACGCCCGCGAGGCGGGGATCGTGCTAGGCCATTTCCAGCGGATGATCAGCGACATCCCGGTGGAGAAGCTCTACGACACCCTCGAAGGCTTCCATGTGACCCCCAGCTACCTGGCGAAGTACGACAAGGCCATGGGAACCGCCGAAGGGAAGGCCCGTGCCGACAGTTCCTCCGACGCCCGCCACTGCCGCCGCTTCGTCGAGGACCGCCGCGCTTGGTGCAGCGTGCTGGAGGACGCCCGGGAACGGGGCGACTTGGCCCTGCGCCCGATCCATGGCGACCCGAAAGTGGCCAACATCATGATCGACGACTTCACGGGCAAGGGCACGTCCATCGTGGACTTGGATACGGTGAAACCAGGCCTGATCCACTATGATATCGGCGACTGCCTGCGCTCGTGCTGCAACCGCGCGGGCGAGGAGACCCAGGATTTCTCCCGCGTGTTCTTCGACACCGACCTCTGCGAGACCATCCTGCGCGGCTACATGGTCCAGGCGCGGGATTTCCTGACGACCGCCGACCGGCACTACCTCTTCGACGCCATCCGGCTGATCGCCTTCGAACTCGGGTTGCGCTTCTACGCCGACCACCTGGCAGGCGATGTCTACTTCAAGACGGTCTACGAAGGCCAGAACCTGAACCGCGCCTGCGTGCAGTTCCGGCTCTGCGAGAGCATCGAGACGCGCGAGCGCCAGATCCGCGAGATTCTCGACCGGATCTAGCCCCGACCGGAAACGCAGTTAGCCAACGAGGACGCGGTGGGCGACGCCCTGGAGGAAGAGGGCGTCCTCGGCGGCGACCTCGGCCAAGGCGGGAAGGCTGGGCGGCGGATAGCCGAGGATGGTGCCGAGGAGAACCACAGCGGCCAGGTAGCTGCCGTTGCGGTTGGCGTGGTAGTCATCGGTGGCGTGGAGGCGGATCTCCCGCTCCAGCAGGGCGAGCTCCCAGGCATCGCCCACCGGGGCGAGGCAGGCTCCGTCGCCGAGCAGGGCCAGGAGTTGGCGGTAGCCGTCACGGAGCTCCCGTTGCATCTGGCTTGGGCCGCCGGGAAAGAGGGACGCGGCCCCGGAGACCATGGGATGCTGCGGATGCCGGGCCCACGTCTCGTAGAGCACCGTAGTGGCCTGGGGGCTAGCCTGGCGGATCTCCCGGTGAAGCTGGACCCCGCAGGAGTAGAAGGACTCCGGATGCCCGGCGTGGGTCGGAGCGGTGCTGTAGCCCTGGAGGACAACGTAGTCCCAGCCTCCCTCCCGGATCGCGGTGAGAGCACCCGTCTCGTCCTGCAGGTGGTCGGAGAACTTGCGCCCGCCGAGGGCGCAGAGCCGGGTGACGGGACGCTCTACCCCCGCCGCGACAGCCAGTTCGGCAAAGAGGAAGGGAATGCCACCAGGCTCGCGGACAGTCTCGTCCCCGTTTCCGATGGTGAAGCTGTTGCCGACGAAAAGAACGTTCATAGGAGCCAGTCCGATAGGTTGCGAGCCGCCCGGTAGCCGGGGGCGGGCCATGCCTGTTCTCTTCCGGGCAACCCGGCCGGGTACGCCAGCCGCCAGTCACCGGGCGCGCAGTGAGATGGAAACGAAAGCCAGACCATACTGTGTCCACCGGAACCGGCAAACTCCTGGCCGAAAGAAGCGCGCAACCAGCCTGGCAGTGGGCCTGCAAGGAGACCCCCGGCCAGAAAAGCAGGCCGTGCACGCCATATCCATTGACATACTTTGACATTTGTGGACATGGTCAAGATATTATCCACAGTTCGGCACACACCGTCCTGTTTTGGGATGTTGCGGTAGCCGTTCGGACCAAGAATGTCGGTGGCCCCGTGGGCGACCGGAGGTGTCCATGCAATTGTCGGTGAAAGACGCGGCCCGGCTCCTGGTCGTCTCGGAGAAGACGATCTACCGCTGGATCAAGCAGGAGATCATTCCGGCGTACCGGATCAACGAGCAATTCCGCTTCAACAAGGCGGAACTGCTGGAGTGGGCCACGTCGCGCCGGATTCAGGTCTCCCCCGAGGTGTTCGCCGAGACGGAAACGAACGGCGCTCCCCTGCCCAGCCTCTCCGACGCCCTCGCGGCAGGCGGAGTGGTCTACCGTCTGGAGGGTCGGGACAAGTCGTCCATGCTCCAGGCCATGGTGGACGCGATGAAACTGCCCGAGGAAGTGGACCGGCAGTTCCTCTTCCAGGTGCTGCTAGCCCGCGAGGCCCTGGGTTCGACGGGCATCGGGGACGGCATTGCGGTGCCGCATGTGCGCAATCCCATTGTCCTGCATGTGAACCGTCCGACGGTCACTCTCTGTTTCCTTGAGCACCCCATCGATTTCGGAGCGCTGGACGGCAAACCCGTCCGGGTGCTCTTCGCCCTGGTAAGCCCCACGGTCCGCGCCCACCTGCACCTCCTCTCGCGCCTCGGTTTCGTGCTCCGCGATCCGGGGTTCAAGGCGACCGTGCTGCGCGAGGCCTCCCGGGAAGACATCATGACCGCGCTCGCAGCGGCCGAATCCGGCCTGCTCTCCGAGCCTCCGGCCCATTCCTAGCGGGGCTCGTGGCACGAATGGAGCGGTAGCGTGACCTTTTCCCTCGCATTGGTGGTGGGTGCGATTGCCCTGGCCGGGTGCAGCGGCCTGCCCGGCCTCTTCTGCCCGCGCCCCGGACGCTGGGGACAGAAGGCCGCCACCTGGCTGGTGGTCCTCGCCGCCGTGGCGGGGATCGGTGGGGCCGCAGTGGCCCTGGCCGGAGAGACGACGGCGACGTGGCACGGCATCGCCCTCGACGCTCTGAGCGCCTGGTTCCTGGTCCCGGTCTTCCTGCTCGGTGCCCTGGGATCGGTCTACGGCGAGAGCTACTGGCCCCAAGCATCCCACCCCGTCAACGGCCGCCGACTGCGGCTGTTCTGGGGATGGTTGATGGCGGGGATGGGCCTCCTGCTGATCGCCCGGCACGGCGTCGTCTTCCTCGTCGGCTGGGAAACCATGGCCCTGACCGCCTTCTTCGTGATCGCCACCGAGGACGAGCAGGCGACCGTGCGCTCCTCGGCGTGGGCCTATCTGGTGGCGACCCACCTCGGGACCCTCTCCCTGTTCTCCCTGTTCGCCCTTCTCCGCAAGGCCACCGGCTCCTTCGCCCTCCGGCCTCTGACCGTGGACGAGGCGGGAATCGGCCTGCTGACTGCCATGTTCCTCCTGGCGCTGGTGGGGTTTGGCCTGAAAGCGGGGATCATGCCGTTGCACTTCTGGCTGCCAGGGGCCCATGCCAACGCGCCCAGCCATGTCTCCGCCTTTCTCAGCGGGGTGCTCATCAAGATGGGAGTCTACGGCTTGGTCCGGATTCTCGGCCTGCTGCCGGCTCCGCCCGTCGCCTGGGGCGTGTTGCTCCTCGCCGCCGGCGTGGCCAGCGCCCTGGGCGGAGTGCTCTTCGCCATCGCCCAGCACGACCTCAAGCGCCTCTTGGCCTATCACAGTGTCGAGAACATCGGCATCATCGTCATGGGGCTGGGGCTGGCCGTCCTCGGCCGCGCCACCGGGCACCCGGACTGGGTGCTCCTAGGCTTGGCCGGCTGCCTGCTGCATGTCTGGAACCACAGCCTCTTCAAGGGGCTCCTCTTCCTGGCCGCCGGTGCCGTGGTACACGCCACGGGCACGCGGGAGATCGACGCCCTGGGCGGGCTCGGTCGCCGCATGCCCTGGACCGCCGCGTTCTTCGCCACCGGGGCGGTCGCCATCTGCGGGCTGCCACCCCTGAACGGCTTTGTCAGCGAACTGCTGATCTACCTCGGGCTGCTGCGGACGGCGACGGTCCCCGCCACTCCGGTCTGGCCTCTGGCCGCGCTTTCGGCACCCGCCCTGGCCATGGTCGGGGCGTTGGCCGTGGCCTGCTTCGTCAAGGTTTTCGGGGCCGTCTTCCTCGGCCTGGGGCGGACGCCGGTGACCGAGCAGGCCCACGAGGCGGCACCCGACATGCGCGGTGCCATGGCGGTGCTGGCCGCGTTCTGTCTCCTCATCGGCTTGGCTCCGGGCTGGATTGCGCCCCTGCTGAGCCAAGCCTGCGCCTGCGCGAGTCCGGGCACCCAAACGGGGACCGCCCTGGCCTCCCTGGCCCCCTTCGCCTGGCTGTCGGCAGCCAACGGAGCCCTGCTCATCCTGCTCGGCATCGGCGTCGCCGTCTCGCTCCGGCTGCTGCGACGCCATCCGGTCCGGCGACCGGGGACCTGGGACTGCGGCTATGCCCAGCCCACCGCCCGCATCCAGTACACGGCCTCGTCCTTCGCGCAGTTTCTGAGCAGCATCTTCGGGTGGCTCTTCCGTGCCCATGTGGACCGTCCCCGGGTGACGGGAGCCTTCCCTGCCGCCTCCCGTTTCGCGAGCCATGTTCCCGATCTGGTTCTCGACCGCTGCCTGCTCCCCATGGCCCGGACCGTCGAGCGGTGGCTGGGGACCTTCCGCCGCCTCCAGCAAGGCCTGGCCCAAAGTTACCTGCTCTACATTCTGGTGGCCGTGCTGGCGATGCTGGTCTGCACGATGCCGCTGGGTGAAATCATCAAGAGGTGGTTCTGCCGATGAGTGACCTGTCGTTGGTCCTGGTGGCAATTGTCGTCGTGGGGGCCAGCGGGATACCCGCTCTCTTGGTGCCGAACCGGCCGCGCAACGGGCAATGGCTGACCACCATCCTGCTGGTGGCTGGCAGTTGCCTTGGCCTGGTCGCCTGCGGCCATGCCCTGCTGGTACCCCAAGCGGAGGGACTCGCCGGAAGCTTCGCGCTGCCGATGGGCAGGATCGTGCTCGGACTGGATGGGTTGACCACCGTCTTCCTGGTCCCGGTCTTCCTCATTCCTGCCCTGGGCACGATCTACGGCATGGGCTACTGGTCGGCCGCCGAGCACCCCCAGACTAGTCGCCGCCTGGGCCTTTTCTATGGGGTGCTGGCCGCAGGGATGGCCCTGGTCCTACTGGCTCGCGACGCGGTGCTGTTCCTAGTCGCCTGGGAAGCCATGGCCCTGGCCGCGTTCTTCCTGGCCACCGTGCAGGACGACGATCCGGCCGCCTGCCAGGCGGGCTGGATCTATCTCGTCGCGACTCACCTCGGCACCCTCTGCCTGATGGCGATGTTCGCCCTGCTGCACCACTTCACGGGAAGCTGGTCGCTGACGCCCGAGATTGCCAGTGGCCTGGCCCCCGCCGCTGCCTCCACCGTGTTCGTCCTCGCCCTGGTCGGCTTCGGAGTGAAGGCAGGGATCATGCCGGTGCATGTCTGGCTGCCCGGTGCCCACGCCAACGCCCCGAGCCATGTCTCGGCCGTGATGAGCGGAGTCATGCTGAAACTCGGTATCTATGGCATCCTGCGCCTGACCAGCATCCTGCCCACGCCGCCCCTGTGGTGGGGGGGACTGCTCATCGGCCTCGGTGCCGCCAGCGGCGTGCTGGGCATCGCCTTTGCCATCGGCCAACAGGACCTCAAGCGCCTCCTGGCCTACAGCAGCATCGAGAACGTGGGGATCATCGTCATCGGGATCGGTCTGGCGGTCCTCGGCAGGGCCACGGGACAGATCGCCTGGCAGGTGCTTGGACTGGGCGGGGCCCTGCTGCATGTCTGGAACCACAGCCTCTTCAAGTCCCTCCTATTCCTCAATGCCGGAGCTGTGATCCATGCCACGGGCACCCGGGCAATCGACCGACTTGGCGGCTTGGCCAAGCGAATGCCGGTGACCGCCGGGCTCTTCGCGCTGGGTGCCGTCGCCATTTCCGCCCTTCCCCCGCTGAACGGCTTTGCCAGCGAGTTCCTGGTCTACCAAGGACTGCTGAGCACGGCCTTCCCCGAGACGGGGGCCAGCCTGCCGGTTGCCGCGCTGGGCGCAGTGGCCTTGGCCGGGATCGGTGCCCTTGCGGTGGGGGCGTTCGTGCGCGCGCTCGGCACCATCTTCCTGGGCGAAGCCCGGACTGGCGACGCCGCCCATGCCCACGACCCCGGCCTTTCCTTGCTCCTCCCCATGCTGTTCCTGGCGGGCTGCTGCCTCGCGGTCGGGCTGTACTCCTGGGCGGTGATTCCCTGCCTGCTGCCTGCGGTCGCCGCCTGGAACGGCCTGCCCGCGTGCCTGGACTACCCCCTGGCGACAACGGCCCCGCTCGGCCAAGTGACCCTGGTGGGAGCGGCTCTGCTGGCCCTGGTCGGGGGGCTGGGCGGGCTGCTGTTGCTTGCGCTCAGGAGCCGGTCCTGCGCCCGGGTCGGGACCTGGGACTGCGGCTACGCGCGCCCCACGCCCCGCATCCAGTACACCGGCTCCTCCTTCGGCCAGACTCTGGTCGACCTCTTCGCGTGGGCTCTCTGGCCCCGGCGCTGCCCCCCGCGCATCCGGGGTTCCCTGCCCCCGCCGAGCTGGTTCGCCAGCGCCGTACCCGACACCGTGCTCGACCGGCTGGTGCTCCCGGTATTCCGCCTCGGCAACCGGCTGCTGCCGCTGGTCCGCCTCACCCAGCAGGGACGGGTCAATGTCTACCTGCTCTACATCCCCGCGATGGTGTTGCTTCTTTGGTTTTGGGTAATGATCGGAGAATGACGATGACGAACCTGGGTATCCATCTCGGGTTGCTACTGGTCCTGCCGCCCCTGCTCCTGGGGGTGATCAACAAGACCAAAGCCCTGTTTGCCGGCCGCCAGGGCCCGCCCCTGCTCCAGGTCTACTGGGACATCGCCAAGCTGATGCACAAGGGCATCGTCCTGAGTTCCACCACGTCGTGGGTCTTCGTGGCCGCGCCGGTGGTGGGACTGGTCACGGTGTTCCTGGCCGGGCTGCTCGTTCCCCAGGGACCGTTTCCCGCCCCCCTGTCCTTCGCGGGCGATGTGATCCTCTTTGCCTACCTGCTGGGTCTGGCGCGGTTCTTCACCACGGCGGCGGCGCTGGACACCGGTTCTCCCTTCGAGGGTATGGGGGCCGCCCGCGAGGTGACCTTCGCCTGCCTGGCCGAGCCCGCGCTGTTCCTGGCGTTTCTGGTGCTGGTGCGCCTGTCCGGCTCCCTGTCCCTGGCCGGGATGCTGCATGCGCCGCTCACCATCTCCGCCACCGTGGAAGCCGCCCCTCTGGTGCTCGTCGCCATCGGCCTCTTCGTCATCCTGCTTGCCGAATGCTGCCGCATCCCGGTGGACGATCCCAACACCCACCTCGAACTGACCATGATCCACGAGGTGATGGTGCTCGACCACAGCGGGCCGCTCTTCGGCCTGATCCTCTACGCCGCCTCGCTCAAGCTCTTTGTACTGGGGACTCTGTTGCTCCATGTGCTCTTCCCCTTCCAGGCCGGACCGGCCGCCCTCGACTGGGCGCTGTACGTGCTCGAACTGCTGGGGCTGGCCGTGGTGGTCGGGATCGTGGAATCGGTCATGGCCCGACTCCAGATGCGCCATGTGCCCTACCTGCTCACCGCCGCCATGCTCTTCTGCGCCTTTGGCTTTGCCCTGCTGATTAGGTGACCCCCATGACTTCCCTGCTCGATTCCATGCTGGTGATGGTCCTTGTGCTCAACCTCTTCGCCCTGGGCAGCAGCCGGTTGCGCGCCGTCATCCAGGTCGTCGCCCTGCAAGGGGCGCTGCTGGGCGTCATGCCGCTGGTCGTCCACCAGCACATCTCCCCCGCCGCCGCCGGCGTGTCCCTGGCGACAGTGCTGCTCAAGGCCATTGTCATTCCGACCATGCTGATGCGCGCGCTGCGCGAAGCCCAGATCAAGCGGGAAGTGGAGCCACTGATCGGCCTGCTGCCCTCCATGATCCTCGGGGCGGCGGCCACCGGCTTCGCCATGGTCTTCGCCAGCGGGCTGCCCCTGGCCGACGAACACACCGCCGCGCTGCTGGTGCCCGCCTCGCTGGCGACGGTGCTGGTCGGCTTCATCCTCCTCATCACCCGCACCAAGGCGATCAGCCAGGTGATCGGCTACCTCGTGCTGGAGAACGGCATCTTCCTCTTCGGCATGCTGCTGGTGGAGGCGATGCCGCTGGTGGTGGAGATGGGCGTGCTGCTCGACCTCTTCGTCGGCGTGTTCGTGATCTGCATCATCGTAAACCATATCAACCGCGCGTTCGCGTCGCTCGACACCCGTCGGCTGGCGGAACTGAAGGAATAGACCATGGCCTACCTGATGATTCTGGCGCCGCTGGCCCTGGCGGGGCTGGCGACTGCAATCCCCAGCAACCGCTGGCGTCCCTGGCTCCTGCCCCTTGCCGGGCTGGGGCACTTCGGGCTCGCGCTGCACGCGGTCCGCGTTCCCCCCGCCGGTACGGACTGGCTCTACCTCGATCCGCCCGGGCGCCTGGTGCTGCTGGTGGTGAGCGGCCTCTTCGCCGTCTGCTCCTTCTACGCGGTGGGCTACCTGCATTACCGGGCCGAACGCTGCAACCGGGTTTTCTGCGCCTGTTTGCTTGGGTTCCTGGGCATGACCAGCCTCGTGGCCTGGGCCCACCACCTGGGACTGATGTGGGTGGGTATGGAGGCCACCGCCCTGATCACCGCCCCGCTCATCTACTTCAACCACACGACCCGGTCCATCGAGGCCACCTGGAAGTATCTGCTGATCGGCTCGGTGGGCATCGCCCTGGCCCTGCTGGGGTCCTTCTTTCTCGCCTACGCCGCGGTACACGGGGGACAGACCGGGTCGCTGACCTTCAACCATCTCCTCGAAGCGGCCCCCCTCCTCTCCAAGCCGTGGCTGCGCGCCGCCTTCGTGCTCCTGGTGGTGGGCTACGGGACCAAGATGGGCCTTGCCCCGATGCACACCTGGAAGCCGGACGCCTACGGCGAAGCTCCGGGCATGGTCGGCGCGTTGCTGGCCGGGGCGCTCACCAACTGCGCGTTCCTGGCGATCCTGCGCGTCCATCACCTCTGCCAGGCGGCGGGCGAGGGAGCCTACTGCTCCCGCCTGCTGATCTTCCTGGGGCTTTTCTCCATGGCCACAGCGGGCGTCTTCATGGTCGGACAGAAGGACTTCAAGCGCATGCTGGCCTACTCCAGTGTGGAGCACATGGGCATCCTCGTGCTTGGCATCGGGATCGGCGGTGCCGCCCTGTTCGGCGCGTTGCTGCACATGGTGAACAACGGCATCACGAAGGGCGTGCTCTTC
>QKCY01000393.1 GCA_003245525.1 Victivallales bacterium
ACCTATCACACCAAGGCGACGCAAGTGACCCGGCAGCGCGCGGCCGAGGCGGTCGAGGACGTGGTGGCCACGGTGCCCGCGAACGAGGTCCTGCTGCGGCCGGGGCAGGTGATCACCGAAGAGGATGTGGTCAAGCTGTCGAACCACCTGCGGGCGCTCAACGAGCAGCGCCGGAGCCGCCGGTTCGTGCTGGACTGGCTGGTGACCAGCCTGCTCTGTCTGGTGTTGGTCGGGGGGGCTACGGTTTGCCTTGCCACCTCGCTTCCCGGGGTGGTGCGGGACCACGGCATGCTGGGGGCGCTGATCCTTGGCCTGTCGCTACAGATGATTCTTACCCGGGCCACGGTGAGCCTGCACTTCCTGTGGCTGGGCTCCTCTCCCTTTGTGTTCGCGGCCCTGCCGCTGGCCTTCGCCGCCATGCTGCTGACCCCGCTGGTGGGCGCGCCCGCGGCCGTCTGGGCCGGCATCCTGGGAGCGGTGGTGGCCGGTCTACAGAACTCCTCGGGCGACGCATTCCGCATCGTCCTGGTGGGTCTGGCTGGTGCCCTGGTCGGTACCTTCATGATGCGGGGGGTGCGCAAACGCGCCCAGATCTACCGGGCCGGGCTGGCCGTGGGCGCGACCACATTCCTGCTCGAATCCCTGCTTGCCTTCCAGGCCGAGTTCAGCGGCAGCGCCGTCCTCCGCATTCTGCTGCTCCTGCTGGGGCACGCGATGGTGACCGGGCTGGTGATGGCCGTCGCGGTCTCCACGTTGCTTCCCTTGTTCGAGTTCATCTTTGGGCTGGTGACCGATATTACGCTGCTGGAACTGACCGACCTGAACCATCCGGTCCTCAAGCGGCTGCAACTGGAGGCCCCCGGCACCTACCACCACAGCATCACCATGGCCACTCTGGTCGAGCAGGCGGCCGAAGCTATCGGGGCCAATCCCCTGCTGGCCCGCGTCTGCGCCTACTTCCACGACATCGGCAAACTGGGCAAGCCGCTCTATTTCACCGAGAACAACCGCGACGAGAACCCGCACGACGATCTGAGCCCCCGGATTAGCAGCCTGGTCATTCTCGACCACGTCAAAGAGGGAATGGATCTGGCCCGGGAGTACAAGCTCAAGAAGCCGATCCGCGAGGCCATCGAGCAGCACCACGGGACCACGCTGGTCTCGTTCTTCTACGAGAAGGCCAAGGCGCCCGGCGGCGACCCGGGCGTCCAGGAGAACGACTACCGGTACCCGGGGCCCCGGCCGGTCCGGCGCGAGATCGCCATTCTCAGTATCGCGGACTGCTGCGAGGCGGCGGCCCGGTCCCTGGTCCGACCCACGCCCCAGCGGATCGAGGCCCTGGTCGACCAGTTGGTCTTCTCCCGGGTGCGGGACCATCAGCTCGACAACGCCGAACTCACGTTCGCCGAATTGACCACGGTGCGGCGCAGTATCGTGCGCACCCTGATTGCCATGCTTCATACCCGTATCGCCTATCCCGGCAACGATAAGGACAAGGAACCGGAGAAGGATGAAACTCCGCCTCACCAAACCGTGCCGCCGCCCGCCCCTGAAGAACCGTCCGGTTCTGCTGAGGATGCTGCGCCGGGCAACGGCAAGTAGCGGTCTGGCGGCCCGGTTCGAGGCCGACGCCGAACTGCAGATCGTCCTGGTGGACGCGACCGAGATCACGGCCCTGAACGAGGCCCACCTCGGGCACGAGGGCGCGACCGACGTCATCACCTTCGATCTGGCCGACGAGCTTGCCCTGCCGGGCGAACCGCGCACTGTGGGCGAGATCTACGTGTGCCTCGATGTGGCGGTGGAAACCGGCGAACGGCTGGGGACCGGAGCCGCCTACGAGACCGTCCTCTACTGCGTTCACGGCATGCTGCATCTGGCGGGTTTGGACGACCATTCCCCCGCCGACCGCAAGCGGATGCGGGCCGCCGAGGCAAGAATCATGGCCGAGCTTCGCGACATTCGCGATTTGCGCGATATTTTGTGAGTTGTCGCCTTCGGCGGGGAAGACCGTTCCACTGTCCTTTCCCCCGGTCGGCGTGTGCAGGATGCCCGGGCGGGCACCGCCAAACCATAGTCAGACAAGAAGTAACGAATGGACGTTGAGCCTTGGGTCGTGTGGTGCGGAGCGTGTGGGAGCGCGGCCGCCATCGGCTTGTCAGTCATCTGGCTGAATCTCATCAGTTTCACGGGAGGCAAGGCGCGTCGGCTCGACTCGCAGAACCGCGAGTTGGCCGAACGGTTGGAGCCTTGGCTGGCCAAGCGGGACGAATACCGTGTGCTGCTGCGCCTGCTCCTGCTGTTGGACTGCTGCGTCCTCTTTGTCTGCTACGCAGCGTGGGATGACGCCTGCCGTCTGGGCAATGCGTCGGCCGGGATGCGTTTCGGGGTTCCCGGGGGCATCGCGGCGCTGTTCTTCGTCCTTTCCGAGTTCCTGGGCCGCCATCTCTCGGCGGCCGTGGGCGGGCGTCTGCTGGCCGCGTTGATGCCGGTGGTGTGGGGCCTGGGGATCGTGTTCTTCCCCTTCACCATCATTATCCGCGGTTGCCATCGCTGGGCCGAACGCTGGCACGAGATGCGCCGCGAGGAGCATGGCAAGGCCACCGCCGAGGACGAGATCCTCTCCCTGATCGAGCGCGAAAGCGAGGACGAGGAGGGCGACGACGACCTGGCCGAGGACGAACGCCGCATGATCCAGGGCGTGTTCGATCTGGACGAGACCCTGGTACACGAGATCATGACTCCCCGCGTGGACGTGGATGCCATCGAGGAGAACGCTTCCCTCGCCGAGGTCAAGACCAAGATTGTCTCCTCCGGCCATAGCCGGATTCCCGTCTTCCGCGAAAGCATCGACCACGTGGTCGGCGTGATCTATGCCAAGGATCTGCTGGACGAAGCCCGCTTCGCGACCTGCACCTCCCTGGCCGACTTCCAGCACCAGCCCGTGTTCATTCCCGAGACCAAGAACGTGGGCGACCTGCTGGCCGAGTTCCAGCAGAGCCGCAACCACTTCGCCATCGTGCTGGACGAGTATGGCGGCACCGCGGGCCTGGTCACCTTCGAGGACATTCTCGAAGAGATCGTGGGCGACATCCAGGACGAGTACGACGACGAGGAGGAGATCTCGGTCAGCGAGGCCCAGCCCGACGGGTTCCAGTTGGTGGATGCCCGGATGACCATCGACGAGGTGAACGAGCTGCTCGATATCGAGCTCTCGGAGGACGAGGACTACGATACTCTCGCCGGCTATATGGCCGCCCATTGCGGGCACATCCCCCAGGAAGGGGAGGCCGGGCGCACCGAGGTGCTGGAATACGAGATCGTGGAGGCCGACCAGCGGCGGGTGAAGAAGCTGAAGATCCGGAAACTCGACGAGGAAGAGCGGGACGAGCCCTGACTTCCCCTGGACCCCTAAAGGAGCCCCCCATCCCCCATGTGGACATCCCTCGCCATTGTGGCCGCCGTGCTTTCCTGCCTGGCCCTGGAGCGGATCACGATCGGGGCCATCACCCGCCGTCAGGCCGGGCGTGAGTGGCTGATCCGCCACCGCCTCTTCCATCCGAACTCCATCTCCCTGATCCGCATTCCCATGGGGATCGCCAGCATCCTGCTGCTTTGGTCCGGCTATCCGAAGATCGCCATCCTCTGGTTCGCCTTCTGGATGATCACGGACCTGACCGACGGCACCATCGCGCGCTGTTGCGATCTCACCACCGAGACCGGCAAGTGGCTGGACCCGCTGAGCGACAAGTGCATGTACTTCCCAGTCCTGCTTTACTTCGCCACCGCCAGCCATCTGGACAAACGTCTGCCGCTGGGCTGGGTGATCGCGCTGCTGGTGATCGACTCGGTCGGCCAGGCCTCGCGGCTCTTCTCGGCGAAGAAGGCGGCGAACTATTTCGGCAAGGCCAAGACCGCACTCATCACGATTCTCATCTCGGTGCTCGGGCTGGACATGGTGGGAGAGGTCCCCTTCCTCAGCAACGAGCTGCTGGGCCTGCTGACGATTTCGTGCACGATTCTGGCGTTCCTCTCGCTCTACTGCAAGGTCATCCTCGACAAGTGGTATGCCAATTCCATGACCCTGGCGAACTTCCTCTGCGGGCTCGCCGCCATCCAGCGCGTCCACGTGGAGGAACCCGTACAGGCGCTGATCCTGATCTTTGCCGGGCAGCTCTTCGACCTCTTCGATGGCCGCCTCGCCCGCCGCTTCGGTTCGACGCGGCGCGGACCGGTGTACGATGACATCGCCGACGGCACCAGCTTCGGCCTGGCGCTAGGCTATCTGATCTTCCAGTTGCTGGAGGATGGGGGCCTGCCCAACCTGCTTGCCGCCCTGGTAGCAGTGATCTACATGTTCGCTGTCGTCTACCGGCTCTACCGTTTCCTGCATCCGACCATCAAGCTGCCACGGGGTATCTTCCAGGGCATGCCCGCGCCGGCGGGGGCCATGCTGGCGGGGTCCTCCGCGTTGCTCTTCGCTCCCCGCTACCCCTGGCTGGCAGGGGCGCTGGTGCTGGTTACTGCCATCCTGCTGGTCTCCAGCATCCGCTACCGCCATTTTGGCCAGCACATGTGGCCCTCTCTGCCCCGCTCCCTGAAACTGCTCTTCGGCATTCTCCTCCTCATTTTCGTGAACCTCACCATCGCCGTGCGCCACTACGCGATGCCTTTCCGCGTCTACTGCTTCCTGATGGCGGCGCTCTACGCCTTCGGCGGCATCGACTACAGCGGCAAGGAAGGGGACGACGCGGCGGACGACGATGAGGACGGCGAGGACGGGGAATCGGCCTAGCCGAGAGGAAATTCCACTGGTCGCAGGATGTTGGGGGGGGCCGGGAACAGCTCCCGGGCCAGCTCCGCCAGAGTTTTTCCCAACCGGGGATGCCGCCAGCCGGGGCAGAGTTCGGCGGCGGGGAGCAGGACGAAGTCCCGTTCGACCAGTTCGTCGTCCGGCAGGGACAGCTCCGGGATCAGGCCGTCGCCATAGGCCAGGAGGTCGAGGTCCAGGGAGCGCGGGGCGTAGCTGTCGCCCGGTTGCCGGGTGCGCCCGGCCCGGTCTTCCAGCGAACGCAGCAGCCGCTTCACCTGGCAGGGAAGCAGCGGGGTGCTGGCGGCGACGACCCCGTTGGCATAGGGCGGTTGGGGCAGGTCCTTCAGGGGCTTGGTCCAGTAGATGGTGGAGACGCGAACCGCCGCGAACGCCGTCCGCAACTCCCGCAGGGCAAAAGGCACATGGGTCTCGGGGCACAGGTTGCTGCCCAGGCCAATCAGAATGGGCTGGAGGGGATGCGGGGCTGAGGGGATCATGCCCGAACTATAGCCATTTCCGGGATGGTTGCCGGGCCAGGCACGCGGTTTCCGCGCGCAGGCTTGGACTGGGCTTCGCCCGCCGCTACATTCGGGGACCAGATCCGACTACAGACGAGGCCCCCATGCCGATTCTCCGCTTCCTGTCCCTTGCCGTGGTTCTGCCGTTGGCGACCGGCGCCGCAGAGCTGCGCTTCGCTTTCCCCGACGCTCTACGCGTCTGGGACCGCCCTGTGGCTCGGCAGATTCCCTTCGCGATCACCCGCCCCGAGGGGGTCGCTGGACTGTGGCTGAGACTGACCGTGAGCGATTGGGAGGGGAACCCGGTCCAGGAGAACGTCCTGCCGGTTGCGGGCGATGCGGCAGTCGTCCCGCTGCAGCCCCTGGCCTCCGGCTGGTATGGGCTCCAGGCCAGTCTGGGCAGCGGCGAGACCGTGCTGGCCGAGGCGGCCACGTCCATTGCTCAGTTACCGCCTTTGCCGCCCCGGTTCGCGGACCTGGACCCGTTGGACTGCCGGTTTGGCGTGTGTGTCCATCTCGGTCGCGACCACTACAACCGACCCGAGACCATCCCGCTGCTCGAACTGGCCGGTCTGCACTGGATTCGGGACGATCTGAGTTGGGGCGCGGTGGAACGGGAGGCGGGCCAGTATGCGATTCCGGAGGCCGTGCGGAGCCGTTCCGAGAAGCTGCGCCAGGCGGGCATCCGGTCCTTGCTGATCCTTGGCTACGGCAACCCGTTCCACGCCCACGGTACGTCGGAGGAACCCCCGGCCTTCGAGCCCTACGCCGCGTATGTGGCCCGGGAACTGGCGGGAGTCGTGGACCACTTCGAGATCTGGAACGAGCCCAACGGGTTCGGCAAACTGACGCCCCAGCTCTATCCCGCCATTCTCAAGGCGGGGTACCAGGGCGTCAAGGTGGGCAATCCCGAGGCCTTCGTGGTGGGTATCGGCGGCTCATCCCCCGGCGGCTGGGGCGGGCACTACATCCATGGCGGCATCTATCCCCAGAACGCGGTGGGGTCCATGGACAGTTTCAGCATCCATCCCTATGTCTCGCCGTGGGTAGCCGAGACTGGCTATGCCTGCCCCGGTGCGCCCGCGCCCTTGGCCTGCCTGGTGACGGCCAATGCGCTCACTTTCGGCCTGGCGGAACGGATTGCCAAGGAGAAGAACCTGGCCGAGCCCGTGGGCATTTGGATTACGGAGCAGGGCTGGCCGGTGGGAGGGACAGTGACCCTTCCCGCCCAGGCCCAGGCCGTGTCCCGCGCCTTCCTCTTCATGGCGGCCAACCCGCAGCTCTATGCCCGCTACTTTCTCTACGATTTCGTCTGCGACGGGGTGGACCCGGCGGAGAAGGAGCACAATTTCGGGCTGCTGAACCACGATCTGTCGCCCCGGCCCTCCTATGTGGCCGCCGCCGTGGCCACCCGCATGGTCGAGGGGTTGCCCTCCCTGGGTCGGGTGGCGTGCGCCGACGAGGAGGTGCAACTGCACCTCTTCGGGACGGTCGAGGCCCCGGTGCTGGCCGCGTGGGTGACCGAAGTCGGCTTCCAGGCCAAGATCAAGGACCCGACTCTGGGCAAGGCTGGTTCCGACCTCGCCAAGTCCGTGCCGGTGACGCTGAAGGCCTCTGGCCCGAGCGTGACCGTCACGGATTGGCAGGGCCGGAGCCGGCAGGTGCCGGTGGTGGATGGGCAGGTTGCGCTCCAGCTTGGGACGTGGCCCCAGTACGTCAGCGGTCTCGGCGCCAGCAGCGGCATTGCCATGGTGCAGCCGGAATAGGGCAAAGGGCTGGCTCCGGGGCGGGCATGGCGCTAGGGTAGGGGACGCGCGTTCCCCACCCCGAGGAGTCTGTCCATGCTGCTTGGCATCGATCTGGGCACATCGTCGCTGAAGGCGATGCTGTTCGACCCGGCGACCAGCGCCATCGTGGGCCAGGCCAAGGTCCCGATCGAGATCCTGCTCCCCTTGCCGGACCGGGCCGAGGCAGACCCCGAGGGGCTATGGCTGGCGGTACTCCAAGCCCTTGCCGAGCTGCGGCGGGGCGCTCCCGGTGCGTTCGCCGCGATCCAAGGGATCGGCCTCAGCACGATCTTCCCCGCCCTGGTGCCGATGGACCGGGACGGGCGGGCGCTGGGTCCGGCCCAGCTCTACTGCGACCACCGGGCCCGGGCTCAGGCGGAGCGGTTCGCCGCCGCTTTCGGGGTCGATGAACTCGAACGGCGGACCGGGAACCGGTTCACGCCGGGGACCACGACTCTGCCGGGCATCCTCTGGTTGCGCGAGAACGCTCCGGAGGTGTTCGCGCAGACCCAGGTGTTTGGCCAGATCGAGACCTATCTGGTTCATCGGCTGACCGGGCAGTTCGTGGTGGACGCCAGCCACCAGTCCCTCTCCGGGCTGGCTGCCGCGGGCGACGAACTGCACTATGATCCCGCGATCCTTGCCGCCGCCGCACTGGACATGGAACGGTTCCCGCGGCCGGTCGAGTCCACTCACGTGGCGGGGACGGTCACGGCCGCCGCTGCCAAGGTTTCGGGGTTGCCGGTCGGCACGCCGGTGGTGGCGGGCTGCGGGGACGCGCCCTTGTCCACGCTGGGCGGAGGGGTCTGCGAGCCGGGCCGGTTGTTCGTCAGTGCAGGCACCACCGACTGCCTGATGATCAGCGCCTCGCGCCCGTCGGGCAATCCGGTGTTCTGCAATATCCATGCCCCGGTTCCCGATCTGTGGGTGGTCAATGGCACCATGAGTACGGCGGGTGCGGCGGTAAAGTGGTTCCACGAGGAATTCCTCCCCTGTTCGCTGGCGGAGATGACCGGCTGGGCGGAGACAGCGGCACCGGGTTCGGGTGGCGTGGTCTTTCTGCCCTACCTGCAAGGTGAACGGACGCCCTGGTGGAATCCGCAGGCGCGGGGCGTGTTCTTCGGGCTGGGGCTGACTACGGGCCGGGCCGAGGCTTGCCGGGCGGTGTTCGAGGGCATCGCCTGTGGCTGGCGGCAGATCGTGGGCCTGCTGGAAGACGAGTGCGGCCTGCGGGCGCCGGAAGTCGTGGTGGTGGGAGGCGGCAGCGCGAATTCCCTGCTCAATTCCATCCGGGCGACCCTGTTGGACCGGCCCGTGCGGGCGGTTTCCTGCACCGAAATCACCAGTTTGGGCGCTGCGCTCATCGCGGGAATCGGGGCGGGCGTCTATGGTTCCGCCCAGGAAGCCTGCGCCAACACCGAGAATCTGCGTTCCAGCCAGGTGTTCGAGCCGGTCGCGGCGTGGCGCGAGGCCTGCCAGCGCAGCTACGACACCTATGTCCGTTTGTATCCGGCGCTTCAGCCGTTGTTCGACATGCAGGAGAACTAACCATGCACCGTCTTGCCGTCCTCGCCCTCATGCTCGCGATCGCCACTGTGGCCCAACCCAAGATCGTGGTTGCCACCGACCATCCCGACGGCCGGTACGCTCCCGGCGAAACGGCAACGTGGACGATCACGGTCACGGCGGACGAGCAACCCGCCGCGGGCAAGGTCTCCTACGACCTCCGCAAGGGGGGAGTGACCACCCTCGCCAAGGGTGAACTGCCCTTGACCGATGGCACATGCACCCTGACGGCGAGTCTGCCCGAACCCGGTTGGGTGCTGGCCTATCTGAACTATCGGGCGGCGGATGGCGAGAAGCCGACTCCGGACTACGCCGGGGCCATCTTCGGCGCGGAGCAGATCCAGCCCTCGGCTCCCGAGCCGGAGGATTTCGACGCCTTCTGGCAGGCCAAGATCGCGGAGCTGCACGCCATTCCGATGAATGCCCAACTGACCCCCGTGGAGACTGGCGATCCTGCAATCGAGGCGTGGCGGATCACCCTCGACAACATCTGGGGAACCCGCATCCAGGGTGCCTTCGCCCGGCCCAAGGGCAAGACGGGGCTGCCTGCCGCGCTCGTCGTCGAAGGCGCGGGAGTGCGGGGACTCGATCCCCGTGGGGTTATCGCCCGCGCCCGGGGTGGCTGGCTGGCCATGCACATCATTGCCCACGATATCGCGCCTGACCAACCCAAGGAGTTCTACGAGGAACTCAGCAAGACGACGCTGAAGGACTATCCCCGGTTCGGGCGCGAGGATCGCGAGAAGAGCTACTTCCTGCGCATGCTGCTGGCCTGTCGGCGGTCCGTCGACTATCTGACCGAACAGCCGGAATGGGATGGCAAACGCCTGCTGGTGACCGGTGGCAGCCAGGGCGGCTACCAGTCCATCGCGGCGGCAGGGCTGCATCCGCAGGTGAGCCACATCATCATCAGCGTTCCTGCCGGTTGCGACCATACGGGGCAACTGGTCGGTCGCCAGCCCGGCTGGCCGGGCTGGAACACGTCGAATCCGACCGAGATCAAGGACCGCGAGGCCACGCTGGCCACCAGCAAGTACTTCGACTGCGTGAACTTCGCCCGCCGGGCCAAATGCGCCGCGCTGGTGGGGGTGGGGTTGGTCGACCGGACCTGCCCGGCACCCGGCGTGTTCGCCATGTTCAACCAGCTTCCGGCTCCCAAGCTCATCATCTCCATGCCCGATGTGGGGCACGGTGGCATCTACCATTCCCGCCGGGGCGAGTACGAGCGCTGGAATCGTCTCTGGCAGGATGCCATTCTGAAGAGCGAACCGGTACCAGTGGAGTAGGGGGGGTAGCCGCATGCGTGTCCTGACTCCGGAAGAAGCGGCCTTCGCCGAGGCGGTCGGCAACCTGAGCTACTGCAATCCCTTCCTGCCCGAACGCATCCAGGCGGAGCGGGCGGCGGCGGGCGATGCCTTCGTTCCCCATGGGGACGTGTGGAGCATGAAGGCGGGCGAGGACTCGGAGGGGCCGAACATCCATACCATCGCGGCCCGCGCCGACGCCATGGCGGTGGCGCTGCGGGACCGCTTCCGGGAGCCGGGGGCCAAACCGACGGTCCGGGACCTGTCGCTCTATCGCGACCTGGTGGTCTACGTGCTTTACTACCGGTTCGTGGACGATCTGCTGGCATTGGTCCAACGGGGACTCGATCCCGCCACCGAGAGACTGGATTGCCCCGCACTCTACCGGCGGTTCGAGAAGGAGTGCCGCTCGTTCCTGGACCTTCCCGGCGTGGACTTGGCCGAAGAGGACATCGCCCACTACTTCGCCTGCCAGTACCAGGTTCGGCGGGCCTTCAACCTGACCTTCAACTGGATCGTGGGCGGCTCCATGGCCACGGCCCGGTTGCGGGCGGCCGTCTGGCAGTCGGTCTTCACCCACGATATGCGGCGCTACCGGCGGGTGCTGTACAGCCGGATGGGCGACCTGCCGGTGCTCATCACCGGTCCCTCGGGCACCGGCAAGGAGCTGGTGGCACGGGGCATCGCCATGAGCCGCTACATCCCCTTCGATCCGGCGACCGGCTCTTTCGCGTCGGTGCCGATCCAGGGCTTCTTCGGGATCAACCTGTCGGCCATCACGCCGACCCTGATCGAGTCGGCGCTGTTCGGACACCGGCGGGGCTCCTTTACCGGAGCCCTGGAGGACCGGGAGGGCTGGCTGCAGACCTGCGGTCCCCACGGCATGGTGTTTCTCGACGAGATCGGTGAAATCGCGCCGGATATCCAGGTGAAACTGCTGCGCGTGCTGGAAACCCGGGCGTTCCAGCGGATCGGCGACACCGCCGACCTGCGCTTCCGGGGCAAGCTCACCGCCGCCACCAACCGGGACCTCGGGGCCGAGATCGAGGCGGGCCGCTTCCGGGCCGACCTCTACTACCGGCTGTGCGGGGACCTGATCCGCACCCCGTCCCTGCGCGACCAGATCGCGGACGACCCGGAGGAGTTGCGCAACCTGGTGCGGGTGGTGGCCGCGAAGATCGTGCCGACCGAGGAGGCTGACCGGCTGAGCGAGGATGTCCTGCGCTGGATCGCCGGGCATCTGGGCAAGGACTACCCCTGGCCGGGAAACGTGCGCGAACTCGAACAGTGTGTGCGCAACGTCCTCGTCCGCGGCGAGTACCAGCCGTTGCCCCGGACCCAACAGCCCGCCGGATCGATGGCGGGCTTCCTGGCGGACGTGCAGGCGGGACGGCTGACCATCGAGCGGCTTACCGACCTCTACATCACCCTGGTCTACCAGCAGGACCCGAACTACGTCCACGCCGCCGAACGCCTGGCACTCGACCGGCGGACGGTCAAGGCCCGGATCGACGAAGCCTTCCTGCGCGCCCTCGACGGCGAATAGGCGGTCCCGCTAGAGCGGCGTGGTGATGGCCGGGCAGTCGGCGTGGATGTTCTTGGCGTTGCGCCACTCCGCGTGCCCGTCGGCAAAGACGATGTTGCTGCCGAGATTGTGGCGGGTACACTCATTCACCCAGTTCGAGGACTGGCTGGCGTTGCAGGAGTTGCCGGAGGGGCGGGTGTTCACGCAGGCCCAGGCGGCGGAACGGCCGCTGCAGCCGTCGGCATTCCAATGGGAGGCGTCCGAGAAGGCCAGGAGGGTGGAGGGGTTCTTCACGGAGTACACCGTCCGGCTGCTGAAGGTGTTGTTGTAGCCGTAGTTGAAGTGGAATTGGTTGGTCGAGTCCGAAGCATTCGCGACCGAACGGATGCTCACCGGGCAGACCAGGGTCGCCCAGTCGCCCACGTAGGGTTGCACGTAGAACCGCCACCAGTTCACGTTGGTTCCCTGGCTGCCTTGCGGCATGGTCAGGATGGGGGTTGCCGTGATGCCGCGGTCGTTGTTGCTGTCCGCATAGAGGAACAGGCCGATGCCGAGTTGTTTGGTCTGGGAAAGGCAGCTCGCCTGGCGGGCCTTGGACCGCGCCTGGCTGAGGGCGGGCAACAACATCGAGGCCAGAATCGCGATGATCGCGATCACCACCAGGAGTTCGATCAGAGTGAAGGACCGCTGCCGAGTTTCCATGGGAATGAACCTTGTGTTGACGACGTTCTATCGCCACGGGGACGCGCGCCATCGCGCCGACGGAGCCGTCCCTGCCCAACGCTCATACACCATATATATCAGGCAGCGAATGGCTTGTCAACCGTCCGTTCGTCCTTGGGCCTGGCTGCCGCCCGGAGCGCGCTACTCGACCGACCAGGTGCAGCTGTCGGCTCCGCCAAAGGTCCCGCACCCGATGTTGGCTGGCCGGTACCAGGCCACGTGGCCGTCGGCGAAGAGATAGTTCGAGCCATCGGTATGCCGGTAGTAGCCAAGGGTGGCGGTGTTGGGCGGACGGTTGTAGTCGTGCGTGTCGGACTGGTAGCCGATCTGGTCGGTGGCGCCGTCCCGTTCGGCCAGGAGGATCGTCTCGGTCGGGTACTTGAAGGTGCCGAGGGGAAGAGCCCGCATGCTGTCGGTGGGGCTGCCGCTGTTCCAGTGGATTCGGTTGGCGCCGTAGCCGCAGGACCCCCAATCCGACGTGGAGGTCGAGGGGTCCCAGGAGCTGCTGTTCGCGGCACTGGGGCAGAAGAAGACATCCTTGTTGCTGCCCGCGTAGCTGTACACTAGCAACCGCCAGGTGTAGGACGGGGCGACCCCATAGGCCGAGCCGCCGACGCTGATCCAGCTCGTCGGCAGGGACTCGCCCTTCTGGTCGCCGGCATACATCAGGAGACCCAGGCCAAGCTGCTTCATGTTATTGACGCAGGAGATGGCGCGGGCGCGCTCCCGGGCCTTGCTGAGGGCGGGGAGGAGCATCGAGGCCAGGATCGCGATGATCGCGATGACGACCAACAGCTCAATCAGGGTGAACGACAGAATCCGGTCCCGGGTCTTCATGGTCTGTGTCCTCGGTTCCTTGGCGGCAAGCGTCTGCCTGTCCGCCTGCGATGTGCATGCAGCCCGATGCCCTTGTGCCCCAACACAAAGCGTAACATGGGGTTGCGTTGCTGTCAACAGGTCCTCTGGCTATTCACTCTTTTGTCCACATCGTTTGCCTCCCGGACCAATTCGCAGCCGTGCTTGCCCGTCATGGCAAATGGTGGAACATGGACGTTGCATAGCCTGGGACCAGGCCGAGTCGGGCTCTCTACCTTGGAGAATGGACTATGAGGACACGTCTCTTCACGCTGATCGAACTGCTGGTGGTGATCGCGATCATCGCGATTCTGGCGTCGATGTTGCTGCCCGCCTTGAGTCAGGCGCGGGCCAAGGCGCGGCAGGCCACTTGCACGAGCAATCATCGGCAGTTGGGCATCTCGCTGATGCTCTACGTGGACGATGCGAACGACCGTTATCCCTACGCGATCTACAATGCGAACCCGAGCCCCTATCCGCTGATCTACGAATCCCTCGATGGCTACGTGGGCACGCCGGACATCTGGGTCTGCCCGATCCGCAACGCCAGTTGCCGGGGTGGCTATACTGACCGGGCCATCACCTACAACGGCCGCACCTACGAGGTGTACCCCAACGTGGGCTGGAACGCCCTGCTGGCCAACTACACCATCGGCGGCGTCACCCAGCCTTCGGCGACGGCGGCGATCTCCGACTGCTCCCACCCCATCTGGGGGTCGGACGTGGGACGCATCGCCTGGGCTTCCAGCGGCGACGGGGTGCTCTACCCGCCCTCGGGCAGCGGTACCGACTACATGACGCCCTTCTACTCCCGCCACAATGGCGGCGAGATCATCTGCTGGGCCGATGGCCACGCGGAATGGTGGAATTCCCGCCAGATCTACGCGGCGGGGAACGCCTTGGTCGTCACTCCCGTCCGCTGACGGAACCGGGGGTTCGGCTCGCTCTCCTGGATTGCCGTTCCGGCGAAGACAGGTATGGTGGAGGGCACATTGTCCCTTCGCCGTCTTCAGCCTACCCATGATCCGGGAGATTCCCCATGAGCCAGCCTATCAAGCAAGCCGTCAGCCGTTGGTGCTACAACAAGATCCCCGCCCCCGAGTTCTACGCCGCCTGCAAGGCGATGGGCATTCTCGGTGTCGACCTCGTCAAGCCCGAGGACTGGGGACCGCTGCGGGAAGCCGGGTTGATCTGCACCTGCACCCCGAGCCACAGCCTCACGGAAGGCCTGAACAACCCGGCCAACCACGAGCTTTGCCTGAAGCAGATCCGCGACTCCATCGAGGCGAACGCCGCCGCGGGCTTCCCGAACGTCATCTGCTTCCCCGGCAATCGTAACGGCATCTCCGACGAGGAAGGCGCGGCCAACTGCGTCACTGCCCTCAAGCAGGTCGCTGGCCTGGCCGAGCAGAAGGGCGTCATGATCGTCATGGAACTGCTCAACAGCAAGGTGAACCACAAGGACTACCAGGCCGACCACACCGCCTGGGCCGTGGACCTCTGCAAGCAGGTCTGCAGCCCCAACGTGAAGGTGCTGTATGACATCTACCACATGCAGATCATGGAAGGCGACCTCATCCGCACCATCCGCGAGAACATCGAGTTCATCGGCCACTTCCATACCGGCGGCAATCCCGGCCGCAACGAGATCGACGCCACCCAGGAGATCAACTACCCCGCCGTGATGAAGGCCATTGCCGAAACAGGCTATACCGGCTGGGTCGGCCACGAGTTCGTCCCCACCCGCGATCCCCTCACCAGCCTGCGCGAGGCCTACGCCCTCTGCGACATCTAGAACCCGTAGCGCAGGCGTCTCGCCTGCCGGGTCACGTAGCGCAGGCGTCCCGCCTGCCGGGTCACGTAGCGCAGGCGTCCCGCCTGCCGGGGCGGAATGATGGAATGGTTGAGTCCGTAGCGCAGGCGTCCCGCCTGCCGGGGCGGAATGGTTCCGGTAGGGGCGA
>QKCY01000482.1 GCA_003245525.1 Victivallales bacterium
GACTCGATGAGATCTCCTCCTCGCTGTCTGTCGCCGACGCGGCCCAAGCCATCCGGTTGCTGCATCGGTGTCTTGGGGAGGACCCGGATCGGGAGGCCCTCGCCGGTCCCGACAGCATCCAGGCCAAGGCCGAAGCGTGGCACGAGGCAGAGGAACTTGGTATCCAGGGCGACGTCGGTGCTTGTGCCCGAGCCTTCGCCTCGGTGGCCGGGAAGTGGCCGAAGGACGCGATCGTGCCCTATGCCTTCCTGGCCGCCGCCCAATGGCTGCACTACGGCGGGCACTGCCGGGAAGCCCGGCAAGCCTATGCGCAGGCCCGGTCGGGTGGTGCCGTTCTGGCCTTCTACGCCGACTACGGCCTGGCTGAACTGCTGTTTGCCCAAGGGGAGTACGATGACGCCTTCCGGCAGTATGCTCGTCTGTCCGACCGCGCCGTCGGCGAGCGGATGGGCGAGTGGTTGGCCTGTCGGCAGGCACAATGCCTGGAGTTCCAGGGCTCCTTCGACCAGGCGCTGGACGCATACCGCGCCATTGCGGCTTCCGCCGACCTGGAACAGGCTGCCTTGGCGCAGTTCGCCATCCGGCGGATCGCGGGTACCGCCGACGAGGCCAGGCCCGTCCCCCGCAAGCAGCGGACGGTGGCGTATGTCGGCGAGGACCGGGCCACCCGCGGCGACTGGTGGACCTACTATGGCGGCGAAGCCTTCATCCTCTGCGCCCAGCATAGCCCCCGCGATGTGGCTGGCGAACTGCC
Source organism: Victivallales bacterium (assembly GCA_003245525.1). Lineage (GTDB taxonomy): Bacteria > Verrucomicrobiota > Lentisphaeria > Oligosphaerales > Lenti-02 > Lenti-02. The sequence goes on from QKCY01000482.1 coordinate 755, forward strand.
CGGATGGAGCGTGAAGGGCAGGACCGGAGACCCCCGCGAAGTCATGCGTTACTGGTCCAGCGGGGCCGAGGAATCCCACGCCTCGTTCCTCTGGGACCCGATGACCGGCAAGCGTCGCGCGGCCAATTGGGACGACCGCGGCGAGGTCTACGCCCGCGGTTCGGGCCCGGATCTGTGGCTCGACATCACGGTGCCGACCGGCGGCCACCGGCTGAGTCTGTACTTCCTCAACGACGCCAACTACTACGAACCGGACCGGGTGTATGTCATCTCGGTCTATGGTGCCGATGGCACCTACCAGACGGGGACCGAAGTGCGCCATTTCGTCAATGGCGTGTACAAGCAGTTCACCGTCTCCGGGCCAGCCAAACTGAGTGTGAGGATCGAGCGGGGACTAAGTCTCAATGTCCTGCTGGCCGGGGTGTTCCTTGACTCCCTGTATATCCCCGAACTGCCGTCCTGTTTCCGCCGCCAGAAGGAGTGGGAGAACGAGCGGATCGGCCACTGGTCCTCCGCAGACGAACAGGAAACTCTCGTGGAAGCGATCGCGGAACGCCGTTCCCACATGTCTCCCGCCGTTCTGGGGCAGGTCCTGGAGGAGCTGGCAACGGCGGAAACCTACGCGAACCGGGTCGGCCCCAGCTACTGGGTGGCCATGGCCCAGGGCGAGTTGTTGGCGGGGGAGAGTCAAGCTCTGGCCGACCACTACCGTCGGCTGGCGGACCTCTGTCTTGTGCCCCGCCGACTGGCCTTCCCCTCCCTTGGGACAACCATTGTGGCCAAACCCTACGCCGAGGCGGCATTCGCCCGATACGTTGCCGTTCTGCTCCCGACCATGGGCGGCGAGGAGGCCCGCGAATTCTGTCGGCGGACCGCGCGGGAAGCGGGGAATGGTAGGTCCTTCCGGGGGCACCTGGCCTATGCGGAGCTTGCCCGCTCCCACGGTGAAGTCCCGCTGATGGACGAGGACCTGTTCCTCCTCGCCTCCTCCTCCGGGCAGGCCACGGATGTCATCGGGCGACTCGAGGCCTACCGCAAACAGACGGGCGGACGAGCATTGGCGGCGCACCTCGAATTGGCCCTGCTGAGTGCCTATCTCAGAGCGGATCAGCCGGATCAGGCGGTGACTGTCGCCCGCCGGATCGAGACCTCCTACCAGGGCTCCGACGCGGAAGCCAACGCCCTCTATCTCCTGTGGCACCACTTCAGCAGGAGAAAGCAGGATGCCAGTGCCGCAGTCTACCGCCAGGAACTGCAGGATCGTTTCCCTGCCGGTTCTTGGGAGCGCCTAGCCAGGAAGGAGCAAGCCCGGAAAGGAGAGCCACTGGGAGACCAAGAGAAGGCGCAATAGCCATGCAATGCACTCCATCTGGTATGCAGGGAGTGCGGGTGCCGTGAATCCAATGGGTGGACGAGTCAAAAACAGGAAAGGGAATGACCGATGAGAACTGCGTTCGACTGCGGGCGATACTGGGCCGGGTTGGTCTTGGCCATGGGGTGTCTATTCCTCCTTGGCCTCCATGCCACTGGGAGCGAACTGATTGTCGAGATTATCGATCCCGAAGACGGCACGCTCACTGCCAGCACCGACCAGGCGCAACTCCTGCGTGCCGTGGCCTACCTAGTCAGCGAGGAGGGCACGAGCGAGGTGGATGCCGACATCACCTGGGATTTCGGGGATGGGACCACGGCCGACGGTGTTGCCTACACGGCCCATCGCTGGGACGAGGCGGGCGAATATCCGGTCACTGTCTCGGCCCAGTGGGGAGATCTGGAGGCCACGGATGAGGCCAGTGCCACCGTGCAAGAGGCTGACACTACCTTGAGTACCAGTGCCTATGTCTACGGCCTGGTTCCGCCATCGTTTGCCGAGGAGTTCAGGGAGGCCCATCCCACCTGTTTCCCCCTCCTTGCCCGGCGGGTCACCGATGGGTTAACCGTCTGGTGTACCCATACGTACATGTACCATTATCCTACGGTTCCAGATACGCCCGGCGTTTACTACACGCCATGTCCTCCTCTGGTGTACTTTGACTTTGAGGAAGGGGATGTGGTCTATGCGTTCTATCACGGCGACCTGCCGCCGGGGACTTACGAATTGCTGAAGTACGGTAGCGTTGAGTACTGTGGGACATGGAGTGTGAGCTATCCCATAGTCACAGTGTGTGAGAGTGACACGTACTATGGGGCCGATAGGATCCGGCGGGATCTGCTCGAGCCCATCTTCTTGCCTGGGGGCTCTACTACAGTCTCCAGGGGAGTATGCTATGGGGACGACACACCGGCAGCCGGTACGTTGGTGCAAGCCAGTGGGTTTAGTGTCGCTGGCTGCCAGGCGACATCTGGTGAGGACGGGAGCTATACTCTAACCGATGTCGTATGGTGGAATACGTATGTGATCACCGCGCAGAAATCGGGCTACGCGACGAGTTGGCTTTGGGACGATGACTACAATCTCGTCCTTCGCAGTGTCGGAACGCCATCGTTTGGTCGGGTGGTTGGAACCCTGAACCTGGATGGCGACGATGGAGCAAGGAAGGTGTTTCCCTATTGCATAGATAGCCGTTCCACAGGCCTCGAGATGGGGCTGCATACCGAATACTCGCTCATTATGTCCGCTGGCGAACGGAGAATCTGCCTCACTGCGGCGTGGAAGGTCAGCACAAGCCCCTATGGGAGGGTCTCTAACCCGGTCTCCCCGTACGCGATTACAGTGCCAGTCATGGGCCAAACGCAGGTGAATTTCTGCTGGGGGGAGTACTATGGTATTGTGTGGGGACGGCTCACTGATCCCGATGGCATTCCGCAGGTCAGCGGGATAGTCAGGTTCTGGTCTGGGGATACGCTGACTGCCGAGACGGAGACCCTCGTAAGGACCGATGAGCATGGCTACTATGTGATTCGGCTGAAAAACGGTACCAACTACCATGTCAGAGGCGAGGCATGGGACTGGGATTCCTATTACCCGCAAGCGTTCTCCGCAGAGCAGGGCTATCAGGTCAATGGGCAGAATACCCAGCTTCTGAACTTGACCGTCGATCCGGAGATCCCGGTGTACTGGAACACTGGGGAATAGCCGTCGGAGGCTTGGGAGTGACTCCCTCGGCCATGCTCTGATGCATGGACTGGGGCAGGGACGGGAATGTGATTCCCGTCCCTGCCTCGATTGGCGATGCGGACGGGGACCCGGACGGACCCGGCCCCCGTCCATCGCCCATGGACACGTGACCACAGGAGCCGCCAGGGGCCGTCGCCGCCTCGGGCGCGCCTTGGCAGGGCTTGGCCTTCGGCGGGCTTGGTTTCGCGG
>QKCY01000190.1 GCA_003245525.1 Victivallales bacterium
CACTGGTCGGCGGAACGGGTCCGGCTCTATGGCTACTACTATTACCGCCAGGTCGAGATGGTGGACGCCGAGATCGGCCGTATCTACGACGCCTGGCGCCACTCGCGCTTTGCCGAGAACGGCCTTTTCATCGTCACCGCCGACCACGGCGAAATGCTCGGTGCCCAGAATCGCCTTACCAAGGCGGTGCTCCACGAACCCGCCTGCCATGTGCCCCTGGTCATGGTCGGCCAAGGCATAGCCAAGAACCGCCGGGACCGGACCCACTTCGTCACCAGCGTCGATGTCACCGCAACCATCCTCGCCGCCGCCAGGGCCCAGAGCATGCCCAACATGACCATCGCCCGCAACCTGCTCCCCCTCTGCGGCGACAGCCCGGACACCGTGCCCTGGCGCGACCATTTGGTCAGCGAATGCCTCCCCGACAGCCCCTATCGCAGCGTCCATTTCGGCCACCACAAAGCCCTCCTCTGGCAGGACGGCAAATGCGCCCTCTTCGACCTCGCCGCCGACCCGCACGAACTCCACGACCTCGCCCCGCTCCCCGCGAGCGAACCCCTTCTGGCCCAGGCCCGCGAACTGCACAACCGCTACGTCGACAGCATCGAACTCCACCCCAGCTACGCCCACTTCGCCAAGGTCTGAGGCGGTTGGCAGAAGCTATTCCCGGGACACGGCGGCGGGCACGAGGACAAGGACATCGAGCCAGCGGCCCTTGCTGTAGTTGTAGCCATGGATGCGAGCGACCTCCTGGGTTCCCAGAGCAAGGGGATCGGTGCCCATCTTCTCCAGATGGCGGGTGGTGACCACCAGGACGGACTGCGGATCGCGGGCGCTCGCCCACTGGGTTACCTGGTCCGGCTTGTCCAGGAAGGAAACATGCCTGGCATCCAGGTAGAAATTGAGGCTGGGTTCCTCGAACCCGTAGGCGGAGACCTTGGCCTCTGGGTAGCTTTGGTTGATGACCTCCGCCACGGCGGGACCTAGTTTGAGCTTCTCAAGTTCGGGCAGGACATACAGGCCAAGGGTAAAAAGCAGCAGCAGCATCCCGCCAAACAAGACTCCGGCGCAGGTCCGGTACTGGCGGCGGTGGAATTGGCGCGCGGCCAGAACGGTCATGGTTCCCGCTACCAGGCTGGCCGAGGCAAAACTGGCATGGACCACTCGTACCTGCAGGAACCACGGCAGGAAGAAGCAAGCCACGGCAATGGCCGAACCAAGGACGAGGAACACGCCGAAATGGAGTCCTTGCCACCAACGGTAACCACGGGACAACTCGCCCGGCGACTGGACGACCACCGGGCCGCAGAGCGCCGCCAAGGCAGGCCAGACTGGGAGGATGTAGTGGGGCAACTTGGTGGCGACCAGCGTCATCAGGATTAGGGTCGGCACGATCCAGCCGACCAAGAACCAGCGGGCCCGCCGCGTGTCATCGGCTGGGTTCCGCAGCCCCGCGAATGCCCTCGGCAGGAAGAGCATCCAGGGGAAGAAACCGAGCATAATCACGCCCAAGTAATAGGGCAAGTGGGACACGAACTTGCCCCCGTGGCTCTCCAATGGCCGGGCCATGCGCGCAAGCACATGATGCCCGATACCGCGCCGCATGAACTCCCCGCCGGTGGCCCGGTTGGCAGGAATCGCCCAGAGCAGAAAGAGGCCGCAGGCAAGGGCAAAGGCCAGCCCAACCTTGCCCCATGGAAACGGTCCGGAGATCCCCTGCCGCCGACGCAGGAACCGCATACCGAGCAGAGCCAAGGCGGGCACGGCCAGGCCTACCGGCCCCTTGGTCAGCGCCGCCCCGGCCAGGCAGAGCCCCAGCCCGAGAGTGCGCCCCCAGGACCGTTCGGGGTTGTCGGACAGAGTCCCAATCAGCAGGATGGAGGCGAAGATGAAGCAAAGGAGAACGGCATCGGTCGTGGCCCCCGTGCCGCTGACGCTCAGCAGCAAGGTCGTGCCCAGCATGGCCGCGCTCCACAGTCCTGCCTCCGGCCCGAACAGCCGCCGTCCCAGCCGGTACGTCAGCCAACTGGCAATCCCGGTCGCCAGGATCGCCATCAGGCGGCAGGAAAGCGCGCTCTTGCCGAGCAGCATCACCGGAACTGCCATCAGCCAGTAGATCAGGACCGGCTTGTCGGGCCGCAAGGCCCCGTTGAAGGTGGGGACCAGCCAGTTCCCGGACTGCACCATCTCCACGGTGGCCTCCGAGAAGCGCGGCTCGTCCCGGTCCCAGAGAGTCGAGCGACCCGCCATCAACAGGTAGCCGACGAGGAGAGGCAGGAGCAGGCAAAGCACCCGCCATTCGCGCCGTTGTAGCCAACCGGCGAACCGAGCCCAAGGGACGCTGCCCGCAACCCGGTATCCCAGCAGAAGGATGAGGCTGGGACCGAACACCTTCAGGAAGCGCCAGATGTCCGTCCCGCTCTTGTGGGTGATGGCACCGACCGCGAAGCAACCGAACGTGATCCCCAATCCCCAGACGAAATGACGCCGGGCAGGCAGACGATGGGCCGGAATCCGCCGGGCCAGCAGCGAAGCGATCCCGGCGGCAAGCGCCCCGCAGACCACTCCCGCCAGGACATCGGTGGGATAGTGGGCAAGAACCGATACCCGTCCTGCCCCCACGGCACAGCCAACCACCGCTGCCACCGGCAACAGGACTGGCACCTCCTCCACCACCGCGATGGCCGTGACGACTGCCCCGGCCGTATCGCCGCTGGGAAAGGAGTCCGCCCGGCCGCCGCGGGGCCTCGGACGCCCTACCCCGATTTTCAGGGGCTCCACCATGATCCCGACCACCAGCAGGGCCAACAGCACCCGGACTGCCTGCCTCCGGAAATCCCAGGTCCCCATGAGCAGGGCGATCAGCAGCAGCACGTGGCCCTTCCCGAAAACCTTGAAGAACTCCTGCAGGTCGGCAACTACCGGCAGGTGGCGCAGCGAATCCTGGCGCAGGGCAGTGACAACCGTGTCGTCCCAGGGACGCACCGCCAGTGCCAGAAGGGCAACCGTACCTGCCAGGAGGAGATGCCAACGCACCTGCAGAACCAGGCGCCACGCCGTTCCAGTCCGAGCCTGAATTGTCATGGGACGGGAATGCCTTTCCGCTGCTCGAGTTGCCGGTCCACCACGGCAACGCTCTCCATGCCGTTGGCCGATCTAGGCAAACCTAGGTCGGTTACTATAGGAAACGCCGACGCTGCCATGGTTCCGCTCCTCGAAGTCTCGCGGAAAAACCACGGACACCTCTTCGCCCCCCTCGACCAGAACCCGGCAACTCGGGACACAACCCCTTGCAGAATGGACAGTAATGGGTACGGTGGGTAGTGAATCCACCCGGACACCACGGAGAGGTCCCGATGAAGCCGCTGCTGGCCTGTCTGCTCTTGGGGATCGCCGCCATGGCCGAGGATAGCTACACCCGCGCGCTGGAGGCCGATCTGCCAGCCTGGTCGGTCAGCATGTCCCCCGAGTACTACCGGGGCGAGGGTCGGCAGGGCGGTGTGGATATCGTGGACGACGCGGAACGCGGTGCGGTGCTCCGCTGCCGGTTCGGCTTTGCCGACGCGAAGAAGAGCGAGCCGGTGTTCCTCACCCGCAAACTGGACCCGCAGCCCCCGCGCCTGGACGTGCTGGCGGTACGCTTCTGGGCCAAGCTAAGCGCGCCGTTGATCGACCCCCAAGGGGGCTTCATCCTCCGCCTCCGCACTAGCGACACGGCCCACGACAACTGGAACGTGCAGGAACTGCTCGGCAAACCCTTCCCCGTCGGCCAATGGGTCCATGTCGAGGTGGATACCCGCCCCGGCCCCAACGCCCGCAACATCTGGGGCAAGGTCTTCGGCAACATCCGCGAGATGACCTTCCGCCTGGATGACATCGACGACCAGAACGGCACCGCCGAGCTCTGCATCGACGACATCGAACTGGTTCTCTCCCGCCCACCGGCGGACGAACCCTATACGCCCACCATCGCCGAGCGTCCCCAGGCCACCGCACCTCAGGTGTTGCTCCTGCACCACGCTGCCGCTGGCCACTACCGTCTGCCGGAGGCGTTCCGGGCGGTGGCACCGAATGTCGGCATCGATACATACCCCTTCCGAGGACGGCACTTCGAGTTCTTTGGTCTGCCGACAGACCTTCGGCAGTACGACGCTATCGTCCTGCTCGACATCGATCCGTTTGTCCTGACTGCCGCCCAGGCGACGGGTCTTGCCGATGCCGTGGCCTCGGGGACCTCCCTGCTTTGTTTCGGCGGCGCAGTCTCCTTCTGCGATGCCAAGGCGTTGCCGAACCCGCTCGGCGCGGCCCTGCCCGTTACCTTCCATCTCGGGGACGCGCCCTCGACGGCGGCGGAGTCGCCTGTCGCCGGGGAGAGCCACCCGCTCAACCAGGGCTTCGACCCCGTCTGGCTCGGACAGGTCGGCCGTTGCCAGCCCTTGATTCCGAAACCCGGCACGGCGACTCCCTGGTTGGCGGGCAGGCAACCACTGGTCGTGGCCGGTACCTTCCACCAGGGACGGACCGTGGTGGTCAACGCCCAGTGCCAGTACCTGCGTCTGGGCGACAACGACCTCTTCGCCAGTCCTCTCGGCGACGACCTCATGCGCCGTCTGGCAGCCTATGCGCTTCGCCGCGAGCCGGTCCCGGGTATCCAGAGCCTGCGTCTGGAGCCCGTCCCCATCGGTGGCGGGATCGTGGTCGGCACCGTCGCTGGCGGGCCTGCGTTGCGGGTGTTCCTCGATGGCAATCCTGTCACGATTGCCGATGGCCGGTTCTCCCTCGACCTGCCTGCCCCCAAGGAAGCCGAGGAGGCACACCTTCTCCGAATCGAGGCCCGCGACGGAAACGGGGTGACCGACTGGCGCGATCTCCCCCTGGTTGTCCGCCATCCCCTCGATTTCCAGGTACACTGGACCCGCAACTGCTTCACCTTCGAGCCCGCCGGACGAATCGAGTTCGACCTCGCCCTTCGCGCCCATGACGTACCCGAAGTGGAGGCGGGTCCCGGCACCACGGTGCGCTATCGGAACCGCTGGCCGGTGACCGTGGATTCCTTCGCCGATATCTGGCTGGTGCGCGAGGGCAAGACATACCACAACCAAGCCAGCCCCGTCGAGGTGAAAACGGTAGCCGAATCTGGCATCCGGCCCGCCTACCGCGTGTCCGGTATCGCCCGCGCCGCCCGGCCGGGTGAGAATACCGCCTATGCGGCGGACGACCGGGTGCTGAACTGCCAGCGGAGCGTTCGTTGCCTCGCTCAGGGACAGGTGGCCATCGATACCGACTACGAGGTCCGCCAGGACCTGGATGTGCACCGCCTACCGCTCACCATCTCCCTGCCCACCGGGAACTACGCCGGGCTATCCTACCGGCTCCGAAGTGGCGATACGGCGAGCGAAGGGCGCTTCCCCACCGAGCCCCAGAGGAAGCCCTTGTTCGACGTGCGGGGGGCAACGTTCGAAATCACGACTCCGGATGGCCCGGTCCGCATCGCGGTCACCGATCCCAACCTGCGCGTCTGGTGCCAGGACCTCCGGCAGTACCAGATGAATGTCTTCCGCCTGGAGATCGAGGCGCCGCTGGAGAAACGGACCGCCAAATCGGGCGAAAGCTACCGCATTCCCCTCCTCATCCAGGGCCCCGTGCCAGGCACTGCCGTCACGTTGCCAGAGAGTGGCGACGTCCGTTTCAGCGCCGAACTGCGCGACCCGAAGACCGGCGAAACCTGGCCCATCCCGGCGGCTTCCGGCGCTGGCCACTTTTCCGCCGCCCTGCCCGGTCTCTCGCCGGGCGGCTACCAGTTGGTGGCGACCGCCAGTGCTAGCGCTGGCCCGCTGGTCAGCACCAGCGCCGACTGCTTTGTCGTCGATCCGTTGCCCGCCTCGGGCTTCTATCCTCTCATGTGCTATGTGGACCTTGCGGAGGACGGGCATTGTCTCGATCCCGCAGGGGTCGTTGCCCATCTCAAGGACATGCGGGACGCGGGGTTCAACACCGCCGCCATCTCCGGCCCCACGACGCTGGCCAGCGAGACATCCTCCCCCGGTCGCGACCTCCGAGCCTTCGCCGCCAGCCAGGCCGCCCGGCTCGGCTTGGCCCTAACCTTCGAATACTCCAACTTCACTACCTTCCGCAGCAATGCTGCCCCGACGCCCTGCCCCTTCACCCCCGAGGGCAAGCAGGCGGTCCACGACCATCTTGCCCCCTTGCTGGACATCGCCAACCGCAGCCCCCGCCTGCTCACGGCCAAGGTCATCGACGAACCCCACCTGGGACCGGACCACGTATCCTGGGACTGCCCCCATTGCCAAGCCGAATTCCAGCGGTTGTACAGCCTCGACCTACAGACCGCCCGCGCCAGCGAGGAACCCTATGCCAAGTGGGCCCGCGCCGACTTTGTGGGGCATCTGGTCGGCGAAGTCTTCCGTCTGGGCGCGGAGGACAAGGCGGCGAACGCCACGGGCTCCTGGCAACTGCTCCTCACCTACATGGCCACGGGTCTCGGCTACCAGAATCCCCAGAAGACCGTCCAGGATGCCCTCGACTGGAGCTGGTACGCGGGCTGGGTCGACTTCGACATCTATCCCTACTTCTACCCCGAGTCCCAGCATCTCCGCATGGTCCAGGCGGCCTATGGCATGTCCTACATGCGCGAAGTGGCCCGCGCCCGCCACGCACCTTGGGGTTTCTACGTGGAACTGGACGACCGCAACTGGCCGTTCCAGCAGAATCCCAAGGAGGCCAGCGCCGAATGCGCCTTCACCGCCGTCGCCCACGGGGCCGACTATCTGAACACCTTCATCCACCGCTTGGCCAGTACGGGTTGCGGAGCCCGGCCCGAACGCTGGCAACTGGCCCGGCAAGCCTTCCGCGAGATCGGCCGTCTTGGCCCCATGCTGGCGGCTTCCCCCGCCGCGCGCTCCCGACTCGCTGTCCTGCATCCCAACGCGGACGAGAGGATCCGCAACGGCTATGCCCGCCCGGACCACACGCTGGAGTTACTCAAGGGCGTCTTCGGGGACCTCGACGTGCTGCCCGAACAGCTCGTCCGCGAATCCGGCACGATTCCCTACCAGTCCCTGCTCCTGCTCGACACCGAGTTCCTGCACGAGGACACCATCGCCCCGTTGCAGCACTGGATCGGGAACGGCGGCATCCTGTTCTGCGATCGTCTCCCCACCCGGACCCATCGGGGCGAGGCCATTGTCTGGACCGGGCTGGGAGAGCCCGAGTCGACCCTCGGCAACAGTTCCGTCCGCCGCCTTGGCAGAGGCCGCGTCACTTTCCTGCCCGAGAACCCCGAGCCGGTGCTGCAGGCCCTGGTGGAAACCGTCTCCCCTGACCCAGCCGCCGTTGCCCGGCAGGTCCAGAAGCTGGCCGATACCATCGAAGCCGTTGCCGGTCCCATGCCCGTGCGGGTTGCCGTCCGGGATGCCGAGGAAGCGCCAACTTGCGTCGATACCGTTCTCGTCGGATTACGGCGGATGCCGGAAGGGGTCCTGCTGGTTGCCGTCAACCACCGCCCGGTTCCCGTCGAGGCAAGCATCGACCTGCGGGACCAGGCCTGGCGTTTCCGGGACGCTTCAGACACCCCCCTGCCCTTCGCGACCGAGGGCACGGTCCTGACCATGCAGTTGGCCCCCCGTGGCCATCGCGTGTTCGTTGGCAGCAGGAAGTAGCGCCACTAGGCGCCCGCTAATCTGTCTGTATTCCCAGTGTTGCGGAGAGGGCCCTGCTCCGGAGCCCCCTCCCGTAGCTCCGCCTATCCATACAAACAGAAATATGAAATTTGCGTTTGAATTACAAGTTTCATTCGCTTACTTTAGGAATAGCGAGTCACCAACCACCCTTACTGGAGGCATCGGCAATGAATCGCACAGATGGCACGGCCACTTCCGAGCGGGTCTTGCAGGCCGCCTACGAGCTGTTCTCGGCCAAGGGGTTCCACGCCACCACGACGCAGGACATCTGCTCGCTGGCCCAGGCGAACATTGCGGCCGTGAACTACTACTACGGCAGCAAGGAGAACCTGTACCTGGAGGTTTGGAGGCACGCCGCGGAGCAGACCCAGCACCATTGGGAGGAGTGCATCCACGAGGACTCCCCGCCGGAGGAGCAACTGCGACAGTTCATCGCCTTCCGGCTGGAAGCGGCCCTCAGCGATGATGAACGCGGCTGGTTTACCCAGCTTATCCACCGCGAAATGTCCAACCCCGGCCCCCTGACCGAGGAGTTGGGACAGCGCTACCTCTTCCCCCGAGTGCTCTGGTTCCAGGAGCTCGTCCGGGCCTTGGTGGGGGACAAGGTTTCCGAGCGCCAGATGAGACTGGCCGGTTTCTGCATCCACAGCCCCCTGATGCATTTGCACGAGATGCGGATGCGACCGGACCGGAGACCGCCGCCGCCGGACGGGGGGCCACTGGCGGACCCCGAGGCTCTGGCCGATACCGTCTATACCTTTGCCCTGGCGGGCCTGCGCGAACTGCGCCGTCTTCATGAGGAACCCAACCGATGAACCCCTTCTACCACATTGCAGCTGCCCTTGGCGCTGGCCTCCTGCTGGTGTCCTGCCAGTCCTTCCGCATCACCGAACCGCAGCGCGACCTGCCGCCGGAAGCCGTTCCCGCCACCTATGTCGCCACCGAGCCAACGACCGTGACCATGCCCGACCGCTGGTGGGAAGCCTTCGGCAGCCAGGAACTGAATGGTCTCATGGATCGGGCCTTTGCCGGGAACCTGAGCCTCGCCCAGGCGTGGACCCAGCTCCGCCAGGCCCAGGCCGCCGCCACCGCCACCGCTGCGGACGGCAAGCTACAAGTCACCGGTTCCGGCAACGCCAGCAGCACCGAGACCCATGGGGACACCCACACCACCAGCCGGAGCCACACGCTCGGCCTCGGGGTCTCCTATGAGGTCGATCTCTGGGGACGGATCGCGGCCACGACCGACGCCGCCCGCCTCGCAGCCATGGCCAGCGAACAGGATGTGCGAGCCACCGCCCTCACCCTCTCCAGCGAGATTGCCCAGGGCTGGGTTGCCGTCAAGTCCTACCAGGCGCAGTTGGCTCTGGTCGAGGAGCAGCTCCGGGCCGCCAACGAATACCTGGAACTGCTCAAGGTCCGCCAGCGCAAAGCCATGTCCGATCTGCTGGATGTGCTTCAGCAGCGCCAGGACGTGGCCGGCCTGGAGAGCACGGTGGAATCGCTGCGAGGGAACCTGGCCGTGGCCCGCCTTGAACTGGCCTATCTCTTGGGACTGCCCGACGACAGCGCCCTGGCGCTCGCTCCGGACGGGCTACCCGCCCTGCCGCCCCTGCCCGCCGCGGGGCTGCCCTCCGAACTGCTTGCCCGGCGGCCCGACATCGCCGCTGCCCTGCTCCGGTTGCGTGCGCAGGAACAGACCGTTGCCGCCGCCCGTGCCGCCCGCCTCCCCAGTCTGAGCCTGACCGGCTCTGCCACGTTCTCGTCGGGCCAGCTCAACGAGCTCTTCGACAACTGGATCACCAACCTCGCGGCGGGACTGAGCGCCCCGCTGCTGGACGGTTCCCGGCTCGCCGCCGAGGAAGCCGGTGCCAAGGCCCAGCGCGACGAGTACCTCGTGGCCTACCGCGACACCGCCCTCGGGGCTTTCGTGGAAGTCAACACGGCCCTTGTCCGGGAACGTGCGAAACAGGCCTACCTCGACCGCGTGACCACCGAGGCGGCCTATGCGGCGGAAACCCTGGACGCGAACCAGCAGCACTACCTCAAGGGCAAAGTCACCTATCTCTCGGTACTCACGGCCTTCACCAGCAAACAGACAGCGGAACGCAGCCTGGTTACGGCCCAGGCCGACTTGCTGACGAACCGCATCGCGCTCTGTGCAGCCTTGGGCGGCACCTGGATGGAATCCCTGCGGGAAGCGAACTAACCCGCCGAATAGATTGGAGTTACAACTATGAACGACCCTCACGACCATCAGCGCGAAACCTCCCACCACCACATTCCCGTCTGGCTGCTGTGGCTCCTCCGGCTGGCTGTCGCCGGCCTGATCGTCTGCGGCGGCGTCCTCCTCTACCGCCACCTCCTGGCCACCGCGCCCCAGCACGAACGGAAACCTCAGGGCGAACGGCAGGTCACGGTCGAAGTTACCCCCCTACAGGCAGTCTCCCAGGCCGTGACGGTGAGTGCCACGGGCACGGTGGTCCCCGTCCACGAGCTCTCGCTGATGGCCCAGGTCGCGGGACGGGTAGTCAAGGTTGACCCCGCCCTTGAGCCGGGCAACCGCGTGCAGGCCGGGACCGTGGCCGTGGCCATCGAGCAGGCCGACTACGAACTGGCGGTGCAGCAGGCGGAGGCGGCCCTGGTCCAGAAGCGCAATGCGCTAGCCGACGCGAGGGTCGCCGTCGGGGTATCCAAGAGTGGCGTCGTAACGGCCGAGAGCGCCCTCGCCCAGGCCAAAGCCGCCGTGGTAGACGCCGAGTACAGCTACAGGCTAGAGCTTGGCGAACAGGACGTGGCCCGCCACGAGTGGCAGATGGTCGAAGACCGCGACACAGCCAGCGATCTGGACCGCGAACTGGCCCTGCGCCAGCCTCACCTGCGCAAGGCGGAAGCCGATGTGGCGTCGGCCAAGGCCGGGGTGACCTCGGCGGAAGCCAGCCTGGCGGTGGCCCAGGCCAACGTGACGACCGCCGAAACGGCAGTCGGCACCGCCGAGGCCAGCGTCAAGGATGCGGAGGCGACCGTGGCCCAGGCCCGGCTCGATCTCGCCCGCACCACCGTCACCGTCCCCTTTGACGCCGTGGTGAGCGAGCGGAATGCTACCGTCGGCACCGAAGTCACCACCCAGACCACGCTGGCCACCCTGGTGGACCGCACGGCCTTCTGGGTCGAGGTCTCGGTGCCCTACGACAACCTTGCCTGGATCGAGCTTCCCCGGGACGGCAAGGACGGGGCCAAAGCCACCGTCCGGATCGCCGGGGCCATGGCCGAGACCGCGAGCTGGGAGGGGCAGGTGGTTGCCTGCCTTCCCACCATCGAGACAAGCGGTCGCGAGGTCCGGCTCCTGGTCCAGATTCCGAACCCTCTGGAGCAGAACTCCATTCCCCTACTGCTAAACGCATTCGTGACCCTCGAGATCGCCGGACCGCCCCTCGACGACGTCTTCGTGATCCCCCGCCGCTGCCTGCACAATGGCAACGAGGCATGGGTGCGCGACAGCGAAGGCCGGATGGCGATCCGCGCCGTCAAGACGCTGTGGGGCAACGAGGAATCGGTGGTGGTCCGCGACGGCTTGGCCGCAGGCGAGGAGCTGGTGCTGAGCGACATCTCCTCCCCCGTCTCCGGCCTCAAGCTCCTTCTCCCGGCTTCCACCCCTACCACTCAGGAGACGAACCATGAGTGATAAAGTAAACGAGTCCCATGGGCCCGTCGCCTGGATGGCGCGGAACCCGGTTACCGCGAACCTCATCATGATGGTCCTGCTGGTGGGGGGACTGATCTCCGCCATGCGCATCAAGAAGGAGGTCTTCCCGGACTTCACGATGGACACCGTGACCATCTCCGTCGCCTACTCGGGCGCCAGTCCCGAAGAGGTGGAGCGCGGAATCGTGCTGGTCATAGAGGAGAGTGTCCGCGGCATCGACGGCGTGAAGAAAGTCACCTCCAAGGCCAGCGAGGGTAGCGCCCGCGTCCAAGCCGAACTGCTGGAGGATGCCGACTCCCAGAAGGTGTACCAGGACATCCAGCAGGAGGTGAACGCCATCACCACCTTCCCCGAGGATGCCGAGAAGCCCACCATCGCCCTGGCCAGCCACAAGCGCGGGGTGCTCGACCTGGTGCTCTACGGCGATGTTACCGAACGCGAATTGCGGGAGCAGGCGGAGACGCTCCGCGACCGTTTCCTGCTCGACCCCAAGATCACCCAGGTCGAACTGAGCGGCGTCCGCGACTACGAAATCCAGATCTATGTGCCGCGCGACAACCTGCGCCGCTATGGCCTGACCCTCGACGACCTGGCGGACACCATCGGTTCGCTGGCCCTCGAACTCCCGGGCGGCAGTCTGCGCACCGACGGCGGCGATTTGCTGGTGCGCATGAAGGAGCGCCGCGACTACGGCTACGAGTTCCTCGATCTGCCGGTCATCACCAGCAACGACGGCACGGTGGTCCGCCTGAAGGACATCGCCGAGGTCCGCGACGGCTTCGACGAGGATTCCGACAACCTCGCCACCTGGAACGGCAAGCCCGCCGTGATGATCCAGGTCTACCGCATCGGCAACCAGACCCCCACCGAGGTGGCGGCGGCCGGGCTGAGCCTGGTCGACCAGTTCAACCACGAGCTGCCTCCGGGCCTCCGCCTGGTGGTCCAGAGCGACAACTCCGAGATCTACCGCCAGCGCCTGGAACTGCTGCGCAGCAACGGCATCCTCGGCCTGGTCCTGGTGATGGTCTCGCTGGGCCTCTTCCTGGATATCCGCCTGGCTTTCTGGGTGATGATGGGCATCCCGGTCTCCTTCCTCGGTGCCCTGCTCTTCCTGCCCTACTGCGGGGCCTCCATCAACATGATCTCCATGTTCGCGTTCCTGATCGCGCTGGGTATCGTGGTGGACGACGCCATCGTGGTGGGCGAGAACGTCTACGAGCACCGGCAGCGGGGGGATTCGTACCTGAAAGCCGCGATCTCGGGCACCCGTGAGGTGTTCGTGCCGGTCATCTACAGCGTGCTGACCAACATTGTCACCTTCCTGCCGCTCATGTTCCTGCCGGGCTTCATCGGCAAGATCTGGTTCTTCATCCCGGTGGTGGTGATCCTGGTCTTCTCCATCTCGCTCTTCGAGTGCCTGTTCATCCTGCCGGCCCATCTGGGCCACAGTTCGCGCCCGAAGCACCGCTGGTGGCTGGCGCGCTGGATCCACAATGGCCAGGAGGCCTTCAGCCGCGTATTCCTCAAGGGCGTGCGCAGCATCTATGGCCCCTTCCTCGAGTTCTGCCTGCGCAACCGCTACGTCGTCTTCGCGTGCAGCATCGTGCTTCTCCTCTTCACCGTGGGCTACGTGCAGAGCCGACGCATCGGCATGGTACCGATGATGACGGCCGAGTCCCAGTACGCCACCGTGACCGCCGTCCTACCCTACGGCTCCCCGGTCGAACGGACCCGAGCGGTGCGCGACCGTCTGGTCGCCGCCGCCGAGCGCGTGGGTGCCGCCAATGGCGGCGAGACGCTTCTGCGCGGAGTGTACGCCCAGGTGGGCGGTGCCTACCGGAACGTCTCGGGCAGCCATGTCGTCGAGGTCCGCGCCTATCTCACTCCCGACGAGAAGGAACGCCCCATCTCCACCACCGCCTTCACCGAAAAGTGGCGCCAGGAAGCCGGGCAGATCGTCGGCCTGGAGACCATCCTCTACCAGTCCGACCGGGGCGGCCCGGGATCGGGCGCCTCGCTCGACATCAACCTGTCCCATTCCGACAGCGCCACCCTGGAGAAGGCCTGCGCCGACTTCGGCGCGATGCTGGCCGAGTTCCCGAACGTGAGCGACATCGACGACGGCGTCACCCCCGGCAAGGCCCAGCTCAGCTACAAGATGCGGCCCGCCGGAATCGCCCTCGGCCTCAGCGCCAGCGACGTGGCGCGCCAGGTCCGCAGTGCCCTGTACGGGACCGAGGCCATGCGCCAGCAGCGCGGCCGCGACGAGGTGAAGGTCAAGGTCCGCCTGCCCAAGTCCGAGCGGGTGTCCGAATATGATCTGGAGAAACTGCCCATCCGCACCGCCGCGGGGACCTTCGTGCCCCTGCGCGACGTGGCCACCGTGGAGCGCGGGCGTGCCTATACCAGCATCGACCGCGAGAACGGCCAGCGCATCGCCGAAGTCACCGCCAACGTCACCCCGCGCAGCGACAGCGAGAACGTTCTCGCCGACGCCCTGGCCAAGGGCATGCCCCTGCTCAAGGAGAAGTACCCCGGCCTCGGCTACAGCTACAGCGGTCATCAGGAAGACCTGCGCGAAGGCATGTCCGCCCTGATGCTGGGTTTCGTGGTGGCGGTCCTGGCCGTCTACGCCCTGCTGGCCATCCCCTTCGGCAGCTACACCCAGCCCCTCATCATCATGACCTGCATCCCCTTCGGCATCGTCGGGGCGGTGCTCTCCCACGTGATCCTGGGCTACCCCCTCAGCCTGATGAGCATGATGGGTATCGTGGCCCTGTCGGGCGTCGTGGTCAACGACTCGCTGGTGCTGATCGACTTCACCAACAGCGAACGGACCCGCGGGCTCTCGCGGCACGAGGCGGTGGTGTCCGCCGGCATCCGCCGGTTCCGCCCCATCATGCTGACTACCCTCACCACCTTCTGCGGCTTGGCCCCGATGATCTTCGAGCGGTCGGAGCAGGCCAAGTTCATGATCCCGATGGCCATCTCCCTGGGCTTCGGCATCCTCTTCTCGACGATCATCACGCTGGTGCTGGTGCCCGCCCTCTACCTCATCATCGAGGACGTGCAGCACATCCTGCGGCGGATCTTCCATCTGGGGCATGCCCCGACCCCGGAAGACGCGGTCGCCGCCGCCGACTGATCCCCATTCCTCTCCGCCGGCCCCCAGGGACTGCCCGTTCCTGGGGGCCGTTTCGTTCGGCTACTCCAGCCAGAGCTGGTCGAACTGGTAGGTCGCGGTGGAGGCGGGCCATTTGGTGTCGGCTCCACCTTCGGCCAGGATCAGAGTCAGGCCACCGGCCCGCTTGCCGGATACGGGAATCGCGAGCGTCTCCCAGTCGCCGCTGGCGGGAGCGTAGCTGCGAACCCGTACCAGCTTGCCGTCGATGTTCCACTCGATGCCAAAGGGAGCCCCCTTGTCGGCCTTCATACGCACCATCAGGTTCTTCACCTGGGAGAGATCGGCTTCGAGATTCTTGCTGTAGCCAAGCATGTCGCGGACGCCGTCCTGGCGCGGGGCCACGATGGTCACCACGCCGTCCTTGGCTTCCACTTGGGCGTTGGTGTTGGTCCAACCGGTGGGACTCCAGCCCTGGAAGGAAGCGAAACTATCCAG
>QKCY01000510.1 GCA_003245525.1 Victivallales bacterium
GGCGCGGGACGGGACGGTTCCCCCGAAACCATCGGTTCTTTCCCAGCCGACGCCCCTCGCGGCGGAGGCCCGCCGCTTCTCCATACGCTTCCGGCCCATCCCACGGTCTGGGGACGCATGCCAGGTCGGAAACCCCGGTCACCCTCGTCGTCGGAGTCCCGCGTTTGCGCGGAAGCCGTCTCCGGTGCTTCGGCGCCGGAGGGATACGGTCGCCACCGTACCCGCGCGTCCGGCGCGCCCCGCGCTCGCCGAAGCTTCGCGCCTGCTACCGCCTGAAGGCCGGACTCCGACAGCGTTTGCACCATCCTGAACTCGAATGACTTGCAATGTGTTTCTTGCACAGAAAACGAGATGCGGGACGATAGTAGTACGTAGATCAGGGAGGGACGGGGATGGCTGTCGACTCATGCAGCGGTCTCCAGGCAGGCTGGGACCAGTCGCCCTATCCCTCCTTCCGTGCCTTCTGTGTTTTCCGTGGACAAGGGGAGGATTCTGCAAGGGCGCGCTGTTCGCATCGGAGCGAGTCGGTGCCAAGGTATGGCTTGTCGCCATTCCCTGCGTCCAGCCTGAACTGAACCGGAGCGCATGATGCCGAACTATCCGAAGCTGCCGACCGATCTCTTGCTGCAACGCCTGACCCCGCCCAAGGGCAAGGTCCGGGCCGTACTCGATACCGACACCTACAACGAGGTGGACGATCAGTTCGCCCTCGCCTACGCCCTGCTCTCGCCCGAAGCCTGCGACCTGGAAGCGGTCTACGCCGCGCCCTTCTTCAACAACAACTCCTCGGGTCCCGGCGACGGCATGGAGCGCAGCTATGACGAGATTCTGCGGGTCATGGAGCGGATGAAGCGCTCCGCCGACGGCCTCGTCTTCAAGGGCTCCCCCACCTATCTCCCAGCTCCCGGCGAGCCGGTAGACAGCCCGGCCGCCCGCGATCTCATCGCCAAGGCCAAGGCCTCCGACGAACCCCTCTTCGTGATGACCATCGGGGCTCCCACCAACGTCTCCAGCGCCATCCTCATGGCTCCCGAGATCATCGAGAAGATCATCGTCGTCTGGCTCGGCGGCCAGCCCCACGACTGGCATACCGCCCGCGAGTTCAACCTCCAGCAGGACATCCCCGCCTCCCAGGTGCTGTTCGATTCCGGCGTCCCCTTCGTCCAGATTCCCTGCACCAACGTGGCCGAACACCTGCGCACCACCATTCCCGAACTCGACGCCTGGCTGCGCGGCAAGAGCGCCCTGGGCGACTACCTCTGCGATATCGTCGCCTCCTACCATGCGGACCATTTCGCCTGGTCCAAGGTGATCTGGGACATCTCCGCCGTCGCCTATCTGATCAACGCCGCCTGGGTGCCCTCGACCCTGGTCCACGCGCCCATTCTCACCGAGCGCATCACCTACAGCGCCGACTGGTACCGGCCCCTGATGCGCGTCGCCACCCACTGCAACCGCGACGCCATTTTCCGCGACCTCTTCACCAAGTTCGCCAACATCTAGCCTGCCATCGGGACGCCAGGCTTCCTCCTGGCGTCCCCGTTTCGGAGAAAGCCATTCGGGAGGAGAGAGACATGCGGGTCAGGAAGTTCATCCGAAGCCATTTCCGGCGATACTACCGGCGGAGTCTCTGGAGCTTTGCCTGGCGGATCGGGGTGGAATCCACCGTAGTTAGCCTTGTCGCCGGGGTGCTCCTCTTTTTTCTGCGGGCCCCGGAACGGGACCTGTCGGGGATATCCTACGAGACCATCGCCCTCCTCGCCATTGTCTTTGCCCCTGTTTTCGAGACCCTGATTCTACAGGCTCTGCCCTTGCTCATCGCCCGGAAACTGAAGGCCTCGTTCGGTGCCCAAGTGGCCTTGGGAACCGGCATCTTTGCCCTCGCCCACTGCGCGGAAGGGATTGCCACCGTGTTGGCTGCAGGCATCGTCTGCGGTTTCTACTTCTGCTTCACCTACGCCTTCTGGCAGCGGAAGGGCCATTGGCCTGCCTTCCTGGCAACCGCTGGCAGCCATGCCGTCCACAACGCTATTTCGGTAGCCATGATGGGCATCTTCGGGAAATGACCGCCCCGTTCAGCCCTGCACGAGGTCTAGCAACTGCTGGCGCAGGTCGGCTTTGACTTCCGCCAGGGCCGGATCGGCGGCGCGGTTGGTCCATTCGTGCGGGTCGGTGGTGTGGTCGTAGAGCTCTTCCTCCCCATTCTGGCAGAGGGAGTAGCGGTAGCGGACCGAACGCACCGAATGGTGGATGCCGGTGTCGCCCCGGACCGAAGTCAACGCGACCGCCGGACCGGTCCAACCCCCGGCAGGGTTCTCCAGCAGCGGACGCAGGCTGTGTCCCTCCAGGGCCTTCCTGTGCGTGCCCGCATTGGGATTGGCAGGCAGGGCGCAGAGGTCCACCAGGGTCGGGTACAGGTCGATCAGCGACACCGGTTGTTCGCAGACCTGTCCTCCCGCCATGCCGGGGCCGCTGACCACCAGCGGGATCTGATCGGATTCGTCCCATAGGGAATCCTTGAAGATGTACTCCTTCTCGCCCATGTGGTAGCCATTGTCGCTGGTGAAGACGATGACGGTGTTGTCGGCGTAGGGACTCTTCTCCAGGGCGTCCAGCAACATGCCGACCTGCTCGTCCACGAAGGCGATGCAGGCCAGGTAGGCCTGCAGCCACCGGCGCCACATGGCCTCGCCGCCGCGCTGGATCATCTCGTACATCAGGAAGCCGTAGGGGCGGTGTTCCACCAGTGCCCGCGCGCAGTCGTCGCAATCGCCCTTGAGTTGCGGCGGCAGTTCCAGCTCGTCGAGCGGGAAGAGGTCGAAGAACCGCTGCGGCACATTGAGCGGCGTATGGGGCTTCATGTAGCCCACCGCCAGGAAGAAGGGATCGCGGTGGTCCCGTTCCAGGACCTCCACGGCCCAGGCCGTCGTCTTCTCGTCGGGCAGCGGATCGCGGTCCTCGTCGCTCGCGTACCGGTAGGGGGTGCCCTGCGAACCGCGCAGTTCGCCCCCCATGCCGAGGATCTCGTCCAGGGAACCGAAGTTCATCTCGATATGATGCCGGTACTCCTTGCCATCCAGGAAGAACCGATCAATCCCCGCGTAGCGCTGGACATAGGAGAGCATGGGTTCCCCCTCGTATAGCCACAGCCGGTCGGGATGCTTCGCCTGCTGCTGGCGCACCGAGTCCCAGGGGAAGGGGCCATAGTCGGGACCGTAGGCGTACTCCGTCCACCAGGCGGGATTCGTCTTGCCCTCGTGCGCCACTTTGCCCACGCCGTAGGTCTGGTAGCCGTTGTCGTGGAAGTGTTGCGGCAGCAACACGCCCGAACCCAGCAAGGGCGTACGCCAGGCCGGACGGCAGGGGCCGCCCGTGGTCATGACATGGGTCGTGCTGCGCCAGTCGTCCCACAGCGTGAAGTGCCCGGTGGTGTGTGGATAGAGCCCGCTCAGCATACTGGTCCGCGAGGGCAGGCAGATCGGGCAGTTGTTCTGGGCATGCTGGAAACGGGTTCCCCGCGCCAGCAACCGTTGGAGATTGGGGGCCGGGGCAAAGGGGCGCCGCCCGAATCCTTCGATGGCGGTGTTCAGATCGTCGCAGATGATGAACAGGACATTGGGCCACTCTGCCATGGGGCATCTCCCGCAAAATGAAAAACCAACCTGTCGCACCCTAGCCGTGTTCTGCTTGCCTGCAACCTTGATCCCGTGGAGCCGGGGAACTAGGTTCGCAGGATTCACCGCCCAGCCGGAGCTTCCCCCATGCGCCTTTGCCTCACCCTCTGCCTGCTCCTCGCAGTCGCCCACGCCGCCGAAATTCACGTGGCACCGACCGGCAACGACGCGAATCCCGGCACCGCCGAGCAGCCGGCCGCCAACCTGGTACGGGCCCGCGACCTAGCGCGGGCGGTACGGGCCAAAACGCCCGACGAACCGATCCAGATCATCCTTGCCGGCGGGGAGTACGTTCTGGCCGAACCGTTGGTCCTGACGCCCGAAGACGGCGGCACCGAGAAGGCCCCCCTGATCTGGCGGTCCGCCCCCGGCCAGCGGGC
>QKCY01000395.1 GCA_003245525.1 Victivallales bacterium
TCGCCTTGGTGGCGAAACCGGGCGACATGCCGAACCAGAGCGGCACCCGGTCCGGTTCCTCGTGGGCGAAGGCGGCAAACACCCGTTCGCGGGACGTCATGGGATCATCCCTCCGGTTCAGTCCGCGTGGAAGACCTCTTCCATGGCCGCCCACCACTCGCCCTCGGCTCGGTCGGCCAATGGCTCCTGGCAAGGCATGCACTCGGCCCACCAGGCCTGGGTGGTGGGATCGGCCGCCATTTTCGCCATGTCGGTCGCGTAGTCGGTGCCGATGTACTCGAAGGTGCTGAACAGGTAATGCTGGCCGTCGGGAAAGCGCCGCAGGTAGATGGTGTAGTTGCGGATGTTGCACTGCCGGATCATCTCCAGCACAGCCGGCCAGACCGCCGCATGCAATTCCTTGTAGCGCGCCACTTGGTCGGCCTTGAGGCCCAACACCATGCCATATCGCGTCATCGTTGCCTCCCGGAGGAATGGGATAGGGATGTCCCCGACCTATCCTCACCATGCCGTCGAATGGGGCGCTGTCAACCGGCTCTTTCGGAGCCTGGCGGATGACGCTATCTTCACCAGACCACAAGGCAAAGGACCGGCGAATGAAATACGCGATCATCATGGTGTTTGGTCTGGCGGTGGCGATTACGGCCGCCGAGCGGCAGCGGGAAGCCCTGGACCGGGGGTTGGTCGCCCTCAAGCGTGCCGATGGTAGCGTCTACGTGGGCTGGCGGCTGTTTGCGGAGGACCCGGCAGGCTTGGCCTTCGCGGTCCATCGCACACCTGCTCCCGCCGGAGGTGAGGTGCTGGCCACGGCGACGGCCACGACCGACTATGTGGACCGGGCAATCCCGGCCACCGGCGCCCTTACCTACTGGGTAGTGGCCCAGGCACCTGGGCAGGAGCCGGTTGTCTCCAAGACCGTGACGGTGGATTTGGCACAGGAGGCCCGCGATTACCTGAGCATCCAACTGGCCCCGGAGATCAAGGGGTTCATGCATCCCGCTGTGGCCGACTTCGATGGCGACGGCAGCCTGGACTACCTCGTCAAGACCCCCGATTCCTACCTGATGCCGGACGGTGGTTCCTGGCATCGGGACACGCGGACCTACAAGGTCTACGCCTACACTCACGCGGGCAAGCTCTTGTGGAAGAACGATCTGGGCCCCGCCATCGAGATGGGGAACTGGTACTCGCCCCATCTGGCCTACGACTTCGACGGCGACGGCAAGGCCGAGGTGGCCCTCAAGGCCGGGGAGACGATCAACGATCCCGCCGCCCAGCCCCGGCGCGATGCCGAGGGCCGGGTGATCGACGAGCACGAATACCTCTCCATCTGGGACGGAGCCACCGGGGCTGTCCTTGCCCGCGCGCCCTGGCCCTCGCAGGAGGGAAACACCGGCTATAACGACGTGTCGCGCAACCTGCTGGGCGTGGCCTATCTCGACGGCAAGAGCCCGGCCATTATCGCCGTGCGCGGGACCTACGGGGTGATCCGCATTACCGCTTTCCGCTATCACGACCGGCAACTCACCGAGTTGTGGGCGTGGGATAGCACCCAGGAGTCGGCCCCCGGCTACCGGGGCGACGGGTCCCGCAACGGGCCGGGCTCCCACTTCCTCCATGCCGCCGATGTGGACGAGGACGGGCGCGACGAGATCATCTACGGGTCCCTCGTCCTGGACGACAACGGCAAGGGCCTCTGGGCCCTGGCCCGGACCAAGCAGGGCGAGGTGAGCCCCGGCGGTCACCCCGACGGCCATTTCGTGGCGGACATTCTGCCCAGCCATCCGGGGCTGGAGATCTTCTACGCCTACGAGAAATGGCACAACCGCAATGGGGCCTGTCTGGTGGACGCCCGGACGGGCCAGCTCATCTGGGGTACCGACGCCAAGACCGGCCATTTCCACAAGGCGGGTCTCTGCGCGGACATCGATGCCAGCCATCCCGGTATGGAGTGCTACGCCCGCGACCAGGAACTCTCCACCAAGGACCAGACCCACGCTTGGCTGTGGGCTGCCGACGGCACCGTCCTGGGCCAGGGCAACAGCCAGGACTGGGGCGAGCAACCCGACACGGTCTACTGGGACGCGGACCTCCAGCGGGAGGTGATCCGGGGCAACACCATCGTCAACTACCCCGATGATGGCTATGCGTTCCCCATGACCGGTTGCGCCCGCACCCTGCTGGTGGCCGACATCCTCGGCGACTGGCGGGAGGAGATCATCCGCAGCACCCCCGGCAACGAGTTGCGCATCTACACCACCACCATCCCCGCCGAGGACCGCCGTCCCACGCTCCTGCACGACCCCATCTACCGGATCGACGTGGCCAACAACGGCATGGGCTACCCCCAATCCCCCATGGTGAGCCGCTGCCTGGAAGCCGGGAAGTGAACGCCTCCCCCCTTGCAGAATCCGCGCACCTGCGGGCCGGCCCTGCAATCTCCGCAGCGTCCACAGGCCGCCCGGTGCCGTCATCGCTGCTGGCACATGCCATGCTGTATAGTTAGGGACGCCACTACCCATCGTTCAATGGCAGACCCCATGACTTCGCCCACTCCAACCCTTCGTCCCCGACACTTGGCCTGGTTGCCGTGGACGATTGCCGTGGTTGTCTGGACCATGATCTGCTCGGTGGTGGGTATGGCCGTACACGACTGGCATGCGCGCGAACGCGAGATGCTGGCAAGCCAGGCCCATGCCATGGTCCACGCCCTCGGGAGCGCGTTGCGGACCATGAGTGCGCGTGCGCAGCACACCGATGGTTCCCTCGACAGCGTCCTGGCGGAGATGGCTGACAGCGCGGCGATCAGCGGGGTTGCTCTGGTCGACGAAGCCGGCCATTGCCTGGCTGTAGCCGGACTTCCCGTCGAGGGGCTGGCTGTGGGCAAGGACCGGCAGCAGGGGGCGACCTACCTGTCGCAGGATATTCTGGCCTGGGACATGGTGGACGTCGGGCAATGCCAGGGCTGGAGCAGAGGGTTCCGTGGCGGGCGAATGATGGCGGGCGAGCCGGTGGTGTCGACTCCCCTGAAGCTGTTCGTCGGTCTGCCCCTGGCGACGATTCGCGGCCGCTGGCAGCATGACTGGGTGCTGGCCGCAGTGATCTGTCTTGTGGCCTTGGCTGCCGCCGTCGCCGCTGCCATGACGTGGTCGCTCTCCCGGCGGTCGGCGGCCTATTCCGCCCAATTCCAGGCGGCCGACGAAGAACGGCGCACGCTGGCGGAGATCAATCTGGTGGCGGCGGGGTTGGCCCACGAAGTGAAGAACCCGCTCGGGGTAGTCCGGGGAACGGCCCAGCATCTCGCGGCCCGACACCCTCAGCCCGAGCTGGCGGGGTCGCTCTCCACCATCGTCCAGGAGATCGACCGGGTGACCAGCCGGGTGAACGAGCTACTAGCCTTCGCCAACCCCCGGGAACCGGCTCTGCGGACGGTGGACATGGAACAGGAACTGGCTGGCATCGGGCGTCTTCTGGCGCTGGAGCTGGCCGATGCCGGGCTGTCGCTCGACACGCGCGGAGTCCCTCGGCCAGCCAGCATCCAGGCCGATCCCGAGTTGCTCCGGCGTCTGCTGTTCAATCTGCTGCACAACGCCATCCGCTTCGCGCCCGGTTCGGGTCCGGTGGAAGTCGCCGTGGCCTCGCGCCGCGCCGGGGCGTGTTCCCTGACGGTCCGCGACCACGGGCCTGGAGTGCCTCCCGAACTGCGCGCCCAGATCTTCTCAGCCTATTTCACGACCTGTCCCACCGGCACCGGCCTCGGCTTGGCCGTGGTGAGACGGATTGCCCGGGCCCACGGGTGGACCGTCGCCTGCGACGAAGCCCCCGGCGGCGGGGCGCTGTTCACCATCGGCGGCATCGCTTGCGCTGTCCCCGAACCCACCGCACAGTGAACCCTATGGAAGCACGGCACCTGATCCTGCTCGTCGACGACCTCAGGCCCCAACGGGAACTGCTGGCCAAGTGCCTGCGCGAATGGGGCTACGAGGTGGTGGACGTGGCCAGCGGCGACCAGGCCATCACCATCCTGCAGACCACGCGGATTGACCTGCTGATCACCGATGTGCGCATGCCGGGCATCAGCGGGTTGGAGCTGGTGGATATCCTGCGCGAGCATTTCCCCGCCGTGCCGGTGCTGCTGGTCACGGCTTATCCCGACATTCGCCAAGCGGTCGCCGCCATCAAGGATGGGGCGATCGACTACCTGGCCAAGCCGGTCGACTTGGACGAACTGCGGGACCTGGTGGAGCACGCGCTGGGCGGACGTCCCCGGCACGAGGTCGCCCTGCCGCCGCTGCCGGAGGGGGTGGTCTTCGCCGATCCCGCGATGGCCGGTGTGCTGCGCGATGCGTTCCGGGTGGCCGACTCGCGGGCGACGATCCTGATCACCGGCGAGAGCGGGGTCGGTAAGGAAGTGCTTTTCGATCTCGTCTGTTCCTGGAGTTCCCGCGCCAAAGCGCCCGCCGTACGCCTCAACTGCGCCGCCATCCCGGCCACCATGCTGGAGAGCGAGATCTTCGGCCACGAGAAGGGGGCCTTCACCGGTGCCGCCAACTCCCGCGACGGACGCTGGCGGACGGCGGACGGGGGGACCCTGATGCTGGACGAGGTCGCCGAGCTGCCCCTGCCCTTGCAGGCCAAACTGCTCCGGGCGCTGCAGGACGGCTCCTATTCGCCCCTCGGCTCGGATCGGACGTTCCACGCCGACGTGCGCGTGATCGCCGCCACCAACAAGTCCCTGGAAGAGGAGATTGCCGAAGGCCGCTTCCGGGAGGATCTCTACTACCGGCTCAACGTGGTGGAGCTCCACATTCCGGCGTTGCGCGAGCGGCCGTTGGATATCCTGCCCCTGTCGCGGCGGTTCCTGGCCGAGTTTCTCGGGCCTCGCGTCCGCCTGGGCGCGGGCACGGAACAGGTGCTCCTCGCCTATCCGTGGCCCGGCAATGTGCGCGAACTGCGCAATGCCATCGAGCGGGGGAGTCTCATGGCCCAGGGGGATATCCTGCTTCCCGAGCATCTCTCGCCCCGGATTGTCGCCGAGGCCGAACAGCAGCCCCGTGCTCCCCTCCCGGTCGCTGCCGACAGCGACCACACGCTAGCCGCCGCCGAACGGCAAGTGATCCTGGCGGCGCTGGCCCGCTGTGACGGCAACCGCACCCGCGCGGCCAAGGAGCTCGGGATCGGGCGCCGGACTCTGATCTACAAGCTGAAAGCCTACGAGATCGACAACCCGGACGACGATCCGGGCAGGGAGTAGATCCCTGCCGTCCGCGAGCGGCTCTGCTCCGGGACCGACAAAGCAAACGGGGCAGGCGTGGTGCCTGCCCCGTTTGTCGCGGTCTGCTCCGGATCGCCTACTCGGTGCAGCAATCGCCACTGCAGGAGCCGTCCCGCTTCTGCTTCTTCTGGCACTTGCCGTTGCCGTCGAGGTTGCCGCGCACGCAGACCACGGCGGCGTTGAGCTTGCAGTTGTCCCCCGACCCGTCCTTGGCCCGCTTGCGGTCCTTGGTCTGGTCCCCGGCCAGCAGGCCCATCGTGCTGAGCGCCATCATTCCCACCATGGCCAGTGCGATCAGTTTCTTCATCGTCGAACCCTTTTTGGCTTGGCCCCGCAGGGCCGGTTGGCGAGTCCGGAGCCCGTCTCCGGACGTCTGCCAGGGCTAAAGCAATGACCATGCCAGGTGGGTATGGAGACCGTGTGCCAGGTAGGAACAACCCGTGCGCCGGGGCTGCCGCCCAGTCGGGCGGCAGTGGGAGGGCTGCGGATTCCGCGCACCTGGTGCCGGAGTGCGCGGAATCTGCCGGGAAAGGCAGCCCCTAGCGGCGGACCTTGTAGAGGCAGACGCCGGCCGACCAGAGTTCGTGGGTGGCGGGGTTGTAGCGGAGGACCAGGGGCTTGCGGTAGGGCAGGTCGCCGGTGATCTCGTGCCAGGTCTTGCCGCCGTCGGTCGTTTCGTAGACCCCGCCGTCGGCGGTGCCACTCCAGCAGGTGGTGGCGAACCAGAGGCGGTTGGGGTCGGCGGGATCGGTTTCGACCGCCACGATCAGCCGCGAACTGTCGGGGAGCTTGGTGATGGCGCGCCAGGTCTCGCCATGGTCCGTGCTCCGCCAGAGATTCTTGCCGGGGCAGTAGACGGTACCGTCGGCAGCCACATGCACGTTGAAGATCCATTGGTCCTTCTGGAACACGCGCTGCCAGGAAGCGCCGCCGTCGTTGCTCCGGTAGAGGCCGCCACCATTGCCGCAGGCCCCCCAGAAGAGCCGCTGGGAATCGGTCGGGTCCACGGCGAGGCCGAGGAACATGCGGCGGCTGCCGGGCTGCGCGGGCAGGGCCTGCCAGGTCTTGCCGCCATCGGCGGACTTGAAGACCCCGCCGCCTTCCTTGCCGGAGGAAGGATCGCCATCGATGCCCAGATATAGGGTGTTCGGATCGCGCGGATCGGCGGCCAGGGCGCGGGGATAGCCCGTGCCCCACATGGTGTTCGCGGTGGGGACCTTGGCGGGTAGGCCTTCTCCCGACCGGCTGTAGGTCTTGCCCCCGTCGTCACTGATGACCACCCGGCCCGGATGGGAGGTGTCCCAGGGACTGCACGTGGCGACGATATGCTCCTGTCCCTTCTCGCCAGAAACCGCCAGCCGCCAGTTGTGCCCGCTTAGTTGGGGATCGTAGCGGCCGGGCCACAGGGCGTGCCACTGCCGACCGTCGTCCTCGCTCACCAGCACCCCCTCGTCCATGACCGCGGCAAAGGTGCGGCCATTCAGGAAACGCAGGTCGTAGACGCAAGAGATATCGGCGCCCTGCACCCGCTCGGACCAGGTCTTGCCGCCGTCCTGGCTGTACCAGGGCCGCCAGTTCGCGGCGACATAGAGCTCCTGGGGATTCTGCGGATTCACGGCCACGTTCTTCGGCGTGCTCATGGTCACCGTGCCCTTGGTCTCCTCGGGCATGGTGGGGTTGGCCAGCGTATCCGGTTTCAGTTGGTTGATGCGGGTCCAGGTCGTACCGCCGTCGCGGGAGAGGAAGAAGGCCCCGTTCCAGCCCACGGCCCCGATCACGTAGATCGTCTGCGGATCGGCCGGGCTCACCGCCACTTCGGTCAGGCTGCAATCCTTGGGGAGACCTGCCGAGACGTCCCGCCAGGTCGCGCCGCGGTCCGTCGAGGTCCAGACCCCGCTCTTGAAGAAGGTGCCGTAGAGGATGCTCGGATTGCTTGCGGCGACGGCCACGCTCGACGCCTTGGCGGGCGTGCCCGCCTCGGTCCAGGTCGCCCCCCCATCGCGGCTGACGATCACCCCGGCATCGTCCGTGGCGGCCACGACCAAGGCGGCATCCTGGTCGGCCACGGCCACACTATAGACCGGTCCGCCCTGGAGCGATCCGGTCCGGATATTGCCGTACTTGGGCAGGGTGGTGTTCTTGGCGAACTCCTTCACCACCTGCGGTGTGCCGTCTGCCGCCGTGAAGTAGAGCCGGGAGAACCAGGCCACGGGGGCCTCGTTCATCAGGGGGCCGATACAGGCCAGATCCAGGCGGTTGACCGTGCTCCAGGAGACGCCCGCGTAGGTTTCTTCGGGATGCTTCTTCGCGTAGTCGGAATCGAACCCGAAATCCGCGTTGGCCAGAACCACATCGCCCCATTCCTTCTGGCCGAAGAGATCGCGCAGATTGCGGCTGCGATAGGCCTTGCCATCGCTGGTCTTGAGGGTCAGATACGTCTCGCGGGTCAGCGTGCCGTCGGCCTTGAAGGTCAGACCGAAGCCGGAGCAGTCGGCCAACTCCTTGGGGAAGGCCAGCGGCAGCCAGAAGCCGCCGCACCACTCGCTGTTCACCTTGCCGAACTGGACGCGCACCGCGTTCGCCCGCTCGTCCGGATCGGCTTTCTCGTAGACCGCCTGCCAGGTCTCGCCGCCGTCGGTGCTCTTGTAGACCTTGCCCGCCGGGCTGGCCGCATAGACGATCTGGCCATCGGTGGGGTCCACGGCGATGCTGCGGATGCTGCGGTTCTTCTCGCCGGTGATGCGTAGCCCCTTGCGGCCCGTGTTGGGCAGGAGCCGCCACTGCGCCCCGCCATCGGTGCTCTTGCAGAGTCCCCCTGCCGTGGCGGCGTAGACCGTGTCCGGCGCGGTGCGGTCCACCGCCAGGGAAAACACCCCGTAGTCGGCCAATCCCCGGTTGATCAACCGCCAGGACTGCCCGTGATCCTCACTCTTGTAGACCCCGGCCACGTCGCCGCCCAGGTAGATCACCCCGTCCCGCGTCGGATGGAACACGGCGGAGTAGTAGTACCCGCCTCCGCCCCACCCGGCCCATTCCCACTTCGCCTCCTCTTCCGCGACACTAACCCAGGAGACCAACAGGACGGCAAAGAGGGCGCGTAGGACCATTGGCAGCACTTTCTCGTTCGGGCCGAAGGAAAAGAAAATACGATACCGATTCGGGCCGACTAGCGCAAGGCGCTCCCGGTGGCATCCAGGAGCTGGCAGACGGCGGGGGGGTCCACCTGGCGGGGTTGGACGCCGTCGCGGCAGGCGATGGCGGCGGCGGTGCCCGCTGCCGCGCCGGTGGCGAGGGCGATAGCCATGACGCGGTAGGAGGCGTGGGCGTCGTGGGTACCACTGATGCAGCGTCCGGCCAGGAGGAGGCCGTCGAGGTCGCGCGGGACGAGGCAGCCATAGGGGATGTCGTAGGGCTTGGCGCGGGCCGCAAAGCCTTCGGCCTGGCCACTGCCGTCGGGGTTGTGGATGTCGATGCAGAAGCAGGCGGCCTTGACCACGGCGTCGGGACGGCGGCGACCGGTGATGAGGTCCTCGCGGACCAGTTGCTCGATGCCCCGGAAGCGCCGGGTCTCGCGCACGCCGATGACGGCGGGCATGGCGCTGATGATGGCATCCTCGTAGCCGGGAGCGTGGGTGCGGAGGAAGTCGAGGACCTGGAAGGCCTGGCGGCGGCCTTCGAGTTCGGCACGGGTGAGATCCGCCTCGCTGGTGCCGTTCACGTAGTTGACTTGGGTGGCATTGACGCCCCGTTCGCCGGGGCGGTGGGTCAGATAGGTGCGGATGATGCCGACGCTGGCGGGCAGCAGGCCCTGGGCCTGGCCCTCGGTCACGATCTCGTGCCAGGTCCGGCCCGCGACCTGGCAGGTGCGGGCCTCTTCCTCGGAGCCGCAGCGGAAGGCGCGGGACTCGTCCACCCCGCTGATGCGGAACATGATGGACATGGGCTGGGTGAGGCCGTCCCCGGGCCGTCCCTGCTCGTATTCGGCACCCGCCGCGAAGGCCACATCGCCGTCGCCGGTGGCGTCCACAAAGACCTTGGCCTGGCAGGTGAAGGGACCGGACTTGCCCGCGACGGTGATGGTGCGCAGGCAACCATCCTCCACCTGCGCCCCGCTGATCGGGCAATGCAGGAGCAGCGTCGCACCCGCCCCGGTCACCTCGTCCGCCGCCAGCAGGTCGAAACGCTCGAAGTCGGGACGGCGTCCCCCCAGGCGGGCGATGATCGCGTTGGCGAGGGGGGAATCCACCGTGCCCAGGACCGGCTGGACCAAGCCGGAAACCGCCATGCCGCCGAGGCGTCCGTACCGTTCCAGCAGCAGAGTCCGGCAACCCAGACGGGCCGCCAGCATGGCGGCACCGATACCAGCGGGGCCGCCTCCACAGACGACCACATCATAGACTTGATTCGTAGAATGGTTCATGGCAAGAGAAGGAAAAGGGGTTGTTGCGATGTCCCATGGCAGGTTCCAATGGGAAAGGGGTACGATACGGCCCGGACGCATGGGCGCAAGGCATTGCCAGAAGGTTAGGACCGACGGCGGTCAGGACCGAGAACGGGCCATGCGGAGGGCCCGGAGCCCCGAAACTGCGGGCGACAATTCCCGACTGTTAGTCCCTCTTTATGACAGATGGGCACATTTTGTCATTCTGTTCTCGCAACCCGTGAAGGACTCTCTATGGTATGCGCGCAAGTAGATGGGCGAGAGAGAGATGCCCGCCTCCGGTTTGGTCCCGGTCACATGCAAGGAGCGATGACGATGCTGCACGAACCCGCCCCCCAGACCCAGGAACGCGACCATGCTTTGGCGGCCAAGGCCAAGCTGGGTGTGAGGCTATTCTGGGCCTACTGCCTGGTGTACGCCGGCTTTGTGGTGATCAATACGGTGGACCCGGAACTCATGGAGTCGGAGATCCTGCTGGGGCAGAATCTGGCGGTGGTCTATGGGCTTGGCCTGATCCTCCTGGCCATCGTGCTGGGGCTGGCCTACAACCGGATGTGCACGCGTCTCGAAGACACCATGCGCGCCGACGCGGAAAAGGGGGAGTAGAACCATGACCTACACTCCTTCCCCGGTGGCGGTGATTCTGTTCATCGTCTTTGTGCTCTTCGTGATCGTGCTCTCCTCGATCCTGGGCCGGCGCACGAAATCGGCCCAAAGCTACTTCGCGGCGGGCGGTACCATCCATTGGAGCGTCAACGGCATCGCCTTCGCGGGCGACTACCTCTCGGCGGCGTCCTTCCTTGGCATCTGCGGCATGATCGCCACGGCTGGCTACGACGGCTTCCTCTACAGCATCGGCTACCTGGCCGGCTGGGTGGTGGCCCTGTTCGTGGTGGCCGAGCCGATGAAGCGCCTGGGCAAGTACACCTTCACGGACGCCCTGGACTCGAAGTTCAACTCCAAGGGCATCCAGCTCATGGCGGCTATCAGCACCCTGGTTGTCTCCATGTGCTACCTGATTCCCCAGATGGTGGGGGCGGGCGCGCTGGTCACGCCGTTGCTCGGCCTGCCCCATTATGTGGGCGTGGTCATGGTGGGCGGCATCGTGATCTTCATCGTGGCCACGGCGGGGATGACCTCGACCACCTACGTGCAGTTCCTCAAGGGCGGTCTGCTGATCATCTTCTCGACCGTGCTGGTCATCATGGTCTGCCATCACGGCCTGTCCAAGAAGCCCTACACGGACTACCACGATTTCCGCACGCTGACCGCGACCGCTACGCCGGATGGTTCCCTCGTCCTTGCGGACACCGTAGGGAAGGTGCTGACGGTTCACGACGCTGGTGGCCAGAAGTTCGCCAAGGTGGAGATGGACGGCTCCGTCGACTGGTGGCAGGTGGTGGAGACGACCGAGGGAGTCCGGTTGGAGGAGACCTTGTCGGTCACCAAGACTGCTGACGGCGCCGTCCTTTACAACGGGGCGCCCAAGGCCGACGGCAAGTTCTACCAGGTCGGGCACATGAGCCGGATCGTGGTGGATGGCAAGGAAGTCGAGAGCACCGGTCCGCTCAGTCCCTGGGAGTTCCTGTCCTTGGTCAACGAGGGCGAAGTGGTCTGTTTCCCGAAGGCGGCCTTCACGGACGGCGGCGACAAGGTGGCGGTACACTACCAGAAGCTGGTCTCCGGCAAGCGGGTCATGCGGCCAGGCCTGAAGTTCAAGGTGGACAAGGGCGCGAAGCTCTCCGACAAACTGAACTTCATCTCCCTGATGCTTGCCCTGTTCTTCGGCACCTCCGCGTTGCCCCACATTCTCATCCGCTACTACACAGTGCCGAGCGCCCGCTGCGCCCGCAAGTCCACCATCGTGGCCATCGCCGCGATCGGGTTCTTCTATGTGCTGACCCTGTTCATGGGCATCGGGGCCATGGTCAACGGTGTGCTGGACGTGGAGAGCAGCAACATGTCCGCTCCCCTCCTCGCCAGGCTCTTTGGCATCCCGCTCTTCGCGGTGATCTCGGCCATCGCCTTCGCCACGGTGCTGGGCACGGTGAGTGGCCTGATCGTCGCGGCCTCGGGCGCCGTGGCCCACGACCTCATGGACCGCTACCTGCGCATCGAGATGAGCGACCGCGGCAAGGTGATGGCGGGCAAGATCGCGGCGGTTTCCGTCGGCATTGTCGCCATCTTCCTGGGGATCATCTTCAAGGGCATGAACGTGTCCTTCCTGGTGGGCCTGGCCTTCGCGGTGGCGGCTTCGGCCAACCTGCCAGCCATCCTGATGCTGCTGTTCTGGAAGAAGACGACCGCCAAGGGCATCGCCGCCTCCATCCTGGTGGGCATGGTCTCGGCCCTGACGATCATCATGCTCTCGCCGAGCATGTTCGAGCGCTATGGCCTGGGCAAGTCCGCCGCCCCGATTCCGCTCGACAATCCGGGCATCATCTCCATCCCCCTCAGTTTCCTGGCGCTGGTCATCGTCTCGCTCATGACCCAGAAGAAGGACGCTGCTGCCTAACCTCGGGCCTTGCGGCATCCTGGCGGGCATTGACGCCCGCCGGGGTGCCGCTATCGTAGCCGTATCACCCCGGAGCGTCCGCGATGGCTGGCAAGTTCCGCTTCCGCATCGTCCTTCCCACCTTGCTCACGGTGGTGCTCTTTGTGGTGGCCATTTTCCTGGTCTTCCTTCCCGCCTTGGAGCGGAACATGATGGCCAGCAGGCGGGAGATGATCCGCGAACTGACCATCGCGGCATGGAACATCCTGGCCAATCTGGAGCAGGACGCGGCGGCAGGCATCATGACCCGGGAGGAGGCCAAGCAGGAAGCCATCCGCCAGATCCGCCATCTCCATTACGGCCCAGGGATGAAGGACTATTTCTGGGTCAACGACATGGAACCCCGCATGGTGGTCCATCCGTACCGGTCGGATCTGGAGGGCAAGGATCTTTCCGAGCAGCGCGATCCCGACGGCAAGCGGGTGTTCGTGGAGTTCGTGAAGCTGGTCCGCGCTTCGGGCGAGGGGTTCGTCGAGTACCGCTGGCAATGGCAGGACGACCCGAGCCGGGTGGTGCCTAAGCTGTCCTATGTGAAGGGGTTCGCCCCTTGGGGCTGGATCATCGGCACCGGGATCTACATCGATGACGTCCGTCACGAGATCCGCCACCTGAGCCACCATCTGGCCTGGGTGTCGCTGGGGATTCTGACGGCTGTCTCGGCGCTACTGCTCGTGGTAGTCCTGGAGGGGCTGAAGACCGAGCGCCTGCGGGCGGCGGCGGTGGAAGCCCTCCGCCAGTCGGAGGAACGCTACCGGTCTCTGGTGGAGTCCGCGGGCGAAAGCATCATCATGACCCAGGGCGAGGTGGGGCTCTACGCGAATGCGCGGGCCCTCTCCGAGTTGGGCTACACGGCTACCGAGATGGCCCAGTTGCGCCTGGAGGACGTGCTCGACCTGACCGGCGAAACGGGGGTCGGCATCCATACGGGCTGGGAGCAGACCGGGGAACTCCCGATCCTGCGCCACGAGTCCGCCATCCGGCGCAAGGACGGGACGCTGGTTCCCGCCGTCCTCTCCATGTCGCCCGTGCGCATGGGCGAGAAACTGGCCTTGGCCGTGGTCGCCACCAACGTCAGCGAACGCCACCGGCTGGACGAAGAACGCGACCGGGACGCCACCACCATGCGGCGCAATCTGGACGCCCTGCAACGGCAGGAGGAACGGAACCGCAACACCATCGAGGAGCTGCGGACCGCCCTCATGCTTCTGGAGCATCCCATTGCCGAACACACGCCGGCCCGGCTTTTCCAGGATATCCGCGAGGCCGGTTCCCCCGAGGAGATCGTCCAGCTCAACCGGCAGTTGCCCGCGTTGGTGAAGGTGCTGGTGGAGAACGGCTACAAGGCGGAGAACATCAACCGGTTCATCACCGTCAACACCGATCTCTTGCTCAAGGCCTTCATCGAGGGTGCCATCGCGCGGCTTGGCCCGCCCC
Organism: Victivallales bacterium; assembly: GCA_003245525.1. Classification (GTDB taxonomy): domain Bacteria; phylum Verrucomicrobiota; class Lentisphaeria; order Oligosphaerales; family Lenti-02; genus Lenti-02. The sequence continues at coordinate 13,705 of QKCY01000395.1, forward strand.
CGGTACCCTTCGCCTTTCTCATCATGGGCAGCGAAGGCCGCCGCGAACAGACGCTGTGTACCGACCAGGACAACGCCATCGTCTACGACGATCCGCCGGAGGCCGAACGCGAGGCCGTCGCCGCCTATTTCCTCCGACTGGGGGGCATGGTCTGCGACTGGCTGAACGAGGCCGGCTACACCTACTGCAAGGGCGACATGATGGCCCGCAACGAGGCCTGGTGCCGACCGCTGACGGCCTGGCTGGGCAAATTCCGCGGCTGGGTGCGCGAGCTGGAGGCCGAGGACATCCTGCTCACCAAGATCATCTTCGACTTCCGCTGGGGGTATGGCGCGCAGCCCCTCGTCGATACTCTCCGCGCCTGCGTCCGCGAGGAACTGAAGGACAACCCGCGCTTCTTCGCCCAGCTCGCCCAGGACATCCTCTCCTACACCGCCCCGGTCGGTCTTTTCGGGCGCATCCAACTGACCGCGCTCGACAATGGCCGCCGGGTCTTCGACATGAAGAGCGCCATGACCCCCATCGTGGACTTCGCCCGCATCTACGCCCTGCACCGGGGCATCCAGGAAAACAACACCCTCGAACGGCTGGAGGCCCTGCGCGATCTGGAGGTCCTACCCGCCCGGACCTGCACGGAAGTGATCCAGGTCTACTCCGCCCTGATGGAGATGCGGATCGAGCACCAAGTCCATAGCTGCGCCGCTGGTGAACCCCCGGACAACCAGGTCGATCCGGCCACGCTGACCCTCATCGAGCGCAAAGTGCTACGGGAAGCCTTCGCCCAGATCAAGCACATCCAGACCCGCCTGAGTTACGACTTCATCGGTCTGCCCGGGAGGGTGTCGTGATCCTCTTCCTCAGCGATATTCATTGCCGGTACGAGGTGGTAGATCGCCAGGTCATGCATGCCGAGCAGGAACTGGGGTGTCCCGTTTCGCAGGTCCTGATCCTGGGCGACTTCGGCCTGTTCGAGCCTTTTCTGAAACGCTTCTTCCGCAAGGCAGGTCGTCGCTTTCTCCGTCCCACCCACTTCATCGAGGGCAACCACGAGGACTTCGATGCCTTCGACCGGCTGGTGGAGCGCTACCGAGACGTGATCGCCTATCTGCCCCGTGGCACCGTCCACAACCTGATGGACCTGCCGATGCTGGCCTTCGGCGGAGTCCGCTACATGGATGCCCATACCACCCCGCTTCGGGCCGAGATCCGGCCTGCCGACATCGACCGTTGTTTGCAGCACTCCTCCGACTCCGTGCAGATCGTGGCCTCCCACGACTGTCCGTCCGGCATCGGCGTTCCCAACGAATTCGAGCACTACGGCCCCACCGGGTTCGCAGGCTCGGAACGGATCGTGGAGCACTTCCGTCCCCGCCTCTGGGTGTTCGGGCACCATCACCGCTGGTTTGACCGCACCATCGAGGGCACCCGCTTCTTTGGTCTGCCCCAGAGCTGGCTTGGCTGTGCCGCCCTGACCCCGGACGGCGAGTTGCACCGCATCGACCACCCGGTCGCCGAGGAACGCCGGTTCCTCTTCTCCCGCTGGTTCGGTCGGAGGCGAAGCGACAGTACGGACCACTAACGAGAAGTGGTTCCCCGCCAGCAGGTGACCTTGCCGTCGGTGGTGCTGACCAGCAACTCGCCCGGTCGCGCGATCATCCCGTCCCAGACGGGCGGGGCGGCCAGAGCGACCCGGCCCAGCTCGTGACCGTCCTCGCGGGACAGGGCCAGCAGCCACGCGCCCTCGGACCCGGCCAGAATCCGGTCCTGGCGGGCCAGCGCCTCCCGGATGTCCTCGTCGTAGGGACGGCGGAAGGCCTCCTCCTCGTCCACCACATCCAGCGGACCAGCCAGATAGAGGGCATCCGCCGCATTGACTAGGGCACGCCCATAGATGGGGGGAATCTGCGACCAGGCATAGGTGAAACGCACCTTGGGACGAAGCACGGGCGCACCCTTGCGGTCCGTCGCGGGGGCACCGAAGGCCAGTGCGGCGCCGAAGCGGCCGGGGGTCTGGGCACAGTCCACCGTGCCATCGTTGCCGTTGCCGCTGAGATCATTGGCGTTGCCCCCGTCGAAGGAGAAGTAGAGGGCCAAGCCATCCGTCGGCCCGGCGGGAGCGGTGGCCAATCCGGCAATCTCGGCGGTGGTCAGGGCGCGACGGTAGATGCGCACCTCGTCCACGGCCCCGGTCAGCGGCGTTCCCTGCTTGTAATCGCCCACCGGGGAACCGGTATCGGTCCCGATCTGCATGGGTTCGTTGGGATCGGCTTTGACCAGCGAGGACACGGCCTTCTCGCCCACCTGCTGGCCGTTGACATAGAGCCGGGCGACCTTGTCTTCGCCCAGCACGGCGGCCAAATGGGTCCAGGTGTCCTTGGGCAAGGCGGGACCGGTCACCGTTTCTAGCTTGTTGGCCAGCCGCAAGGCGAAGACCGGCGTGCCGCCTTCCAGCAGCAGGCCGTAGCCGTGCGAGGTTCCGCCCCGGGCCAGGATCACCCCCCGGTCCCGGCTGACTCGCACCCAGAGAGACAGGCTCAACGGGTGCTCCTTGGGATCGAGGGAAGGGGATTTGTCCACCGACACGGCCCCCGCCACCACTCCGGCCCGGCTACCGCCCAGCACGGGATTGCGGTCGCAGGCAAAGACCTGGTACTCCATCGGCACCGACCACTCGAAGTACTCGGGCCGGCGGCCAAAGCCGTACACATGACTGTCGTCGAAGGCGAGAATCCTGCCCGCCGGGGTGAACTGCCCCGCCCGGTGGTACCAGTTGCAGCCCGAGGAGTAGCGGCGGCCAAAGAGCCAGTAGGAACGGTGCAGCCAGTCCCCGTCCAGGAATCCGCTGGGGCAGAACAGGTGGCGGTCGTCCCCGGCCTGGTCTTCCGCGATCTTGGTGGGTTCGTTGGGCTGGGGCGTGGGGACTTCGATCCGGCCATCCAGAGTCAGGCGTTGGGACCGCATGTAGATGTTGGTGCCGTCGCTGGAGAGCACGTCGGGCAGTCCCACGGGCATGTTGAGCACCTTGACCAACTCCTGAAGGTTCTGGTCCGTGTCGCCGACGGTCTCGTCGAGCACCGTTTCGCTGAACAGTTGGCCACTGGCCACATCCACCCGGCAAAGCCGCATGCCCTCGTCGAGGAACACGGAACGGCCCGCCACGAAGTACGCGGTCCCGTTCTCCACCAGCACGCTGCCGGAGACCGGCCAGAGCGATTCCAGTTGCTCGTAGGCGGACAGCAGGCGGTCGCCGGGTGCGCCCCGGAACTGCCAGCAGAGGGCCCCGTCGCTGGCTCGGAGGCAGGTCACCCAGCCATCGGCAGCCCCGAAGATGGCCCGGCCCCGGTAGAGGGTCGGCGGCGAATCCACCCGGCCCCCAGCCGTAAAGCGCCAGCGGACGGTCCCGGTGGCGGCGTCGAGGCCATAGACTGTTTGGGCGTCGATAGCCGCCACGCAGGCGAGATCGCCCGCCACGACCGGCGGGGTGACCCGGCCCGGCAAGGCCGCTTCCCAGGCCTTGGTCAACGCCACTCCCACGCTGGCGACGGTGGAGCCGCTCCGTTCGGCATCGTGCCGGTAGGCGGGCCAATCGGTGGCGATCTCCGGATCGGCCAACGGCGTGCCGTAGGCCGGGCCCTGGACGAGACGAGGGGCTTGCCGGGCCGCTTCCGGCAGGGGCGTGCGCTGCTTGGCCCCAGCCAGCGCGTTGAAGCCGAAGAGCTTGGTCTCCAGGTAGCAGGCGCAGCTATGGGGCGGTGTGTAGGTCAGCCCATTGGCCGGCATGATCCCGTAGATGCAGCCACCCCGGACCCAGTGGTTGATATCCCAGTGCTCGGCGCGAAAATCCACGAACTCGATTCCCGTCCGCGAGGGCAGCAGGAAGTTGCGGGTGGCCTTGCTGCGGTAGCAGCGGTGGTGGAACCAGTAGGTCTCCACATCCGGTTTGAACTCCCGCTTCACCTCGCCGGTACGCGGATCGCGGCCTCGCCAGATGCCGTCGCTGTT
>QKCY01000314.1 GCA_003245525.1 Victivallales bacterium
CAACGGGGTTCTTTTCCTCGACGAACTCCCGGAATTTCGCCGGAATGTACTCGAAGTTCTCCGCCAGCCCCTGGAGAGCGGGGAGGTGACCATCTCGCGGGCCGTGGGCTCCTGCACCTTTCCCGCCCGGTTCATGCTGGTGGCAGCGATGAACCCTTGCCCGTGCGGGCACTATGGCAACATGCAGCGCCAGTGCCGGTGCTCCCCGGGCCTCATCACCAGCTACCGCAGCCGCATCTCGGGACCGCTGCTGGACCGGATCGACCTGCACGTGGAAGTGGCGCCCATCGGGCGCGAGGAGCTGATGGGCAAGCCGCGCGGGGAGTCTTCCGAGACCATCCTGCAGCGGGTGACGCGCGCCCGCGGCATCCAGCGCCAGCGCTTCCGCGACCTGCCCATTCGGACGAACGCCGAGATGGGGGGGCGGGAACTCGACCGGTTCTGCATCCTGGACAAACCCGCCGCCGCCATCCTCAAGGCCGCCATTGCCGATCTCGACCTGAGCGCCCGCGCCTACGACCGCATTCTCCGCGTGGCCCGGACGCTGGCGGACCTCGACGGGGTCGACCCCATCGCCATGCAGCACGTGGGCGAGGCGGTGCAGTACCGCACCCTCGACCGGCAGTTGTGGTAGGCTACTCCACCACTTCCGGCGTGGTCAGCTTGTCGTAGAACTCCAGGTACTTGTCCGCGTCCGGCGTCTTGCGCATGGCGATGGCCATGCGGGGATGCTCGTTGAGCATGCCGGTGATGGCGTAGGGGATCAGGTAGCCCCATTCGATCTCTTCGCGGAGGGGGATGAAGTAGTCCTGGATGAGCTTGAGGACCGGCCGGAGGTTGAACTTGGGGTTCTTCAGGAAGCTGAGCAGGAGTTCCAGGCAGCAGTTGCCGGCTCCGCGCCCGATGCCGTAGACGGAGGCGTCGAGCAGGTTGGCACCGTCGATGATGGCCTGGATCGTGTTCGCGAAGGCCAGTTGCCGGTTGTTGTGGCAGTGGACGCCGATGGTCTTGCCCGGTAGGGCCTCCTGGTACTTCTTGACCAGGAAGGTGATGTCCTCGCAGTACATGGAACCGTAGGAGTCCACCACATAGACGGCGGGGATCTTGGTCTGGGCGAGCTGCTCCAGGGCCTCGTCGATGTCCTTCTCCAGGTTGGTGGAGACGGCCATGATGTTCATGGTGGTCTCGTAGCCCCGCTCCATGCAGAGATCGGCCAGGGCGATGGCCTTGTCGATGTCCTTCACGTAGGAGGCCACGCGGATCATGTCGAAGGGGGATTCGGCGCAGGGGGCGATGTCCTCTTCCCGTACCCGGCCGATGTCCACCATGCAGGAGAGCTTGGCGGTGCGCTCGACCCCGGCCAGGACCCGTTCCACGTCCTCGTCCCGGCAGAAGCGCCAGCAGCCGTACTCGGGGGCGGGGTACAGCTCGGGCGAGGCCTTGTAGCCCAGCTCCACGTAGTCCACGCCCGCCGCCGCGCAGGCCACATAGGTCTCCCGGACCAGTTCGTCCGAGAACTGCCACTTGTTGATCAGCCCGCCATCGCGGATCGTACAGTCGAGCACTTTGATTTGGGGACGGAACATGGGCACACCCTGTAGTCCTGCTGTATTGCTGTTTCGATGCAGTGAAACATAGCGCGTCAGTTCCTCCCTTGCCAGTTGCCGCCATGGAAACGCGGGGAAGTGGCGGCAGCGTACGGCTGCGTGGCGGTTGGGGCGGCCCCGGTTGCACGGTGCCACCGGAGACTGCTGCCCTTTCCTGGGAGCGCCGAGCACCAGCTCGGCGATTGGGGCGGCCCCGGTTGCACGGTACCAGCGGAGACTGCTGCCCTTTCCTGGGAGCGCCGAGCACCAGCTCGGCGACTGGGGCGGCCCCGGTTGGACGGATACCGCCGAGTTGGTGCTCGGCGCTCCCAGGCATGCTGCGTTCATCCCGACCGTCGGGAGGATGGATGCGGTGCCTCGGCATGCTGCGCACGCGTTTGCCGGACGCCTCTCCGCGCCCCCGCAGCGATCCCATTCCGGGCGGTTGCATTCAGGCAGGAACCGTTCATCTTCATCCCATGCCCAGAACGTCGCGCAAATCCTGTTTCACGCTGCTCGAGGTGCTTGTTGCCGCCACGGTTCTCGCCATGTCGGTCGTGTTTACCATGAGCATCGTGGGGACGGCGCGGGGCCAGGTGCTGCGGGCGGAACGGCGCTGGGCGCGGGCTCACAACCTGGCCCAGGCGGCGGAGTACTGTCTGCTCGCCGGGCCCAAGGCTACGGCGGTACCGGACGACCTGCTGCCCCAGGGCTACAGCGTGGTCTGCGAACTGCGCGAGGTGACGGATCTGCCCGAGGAGGCCCTGGAACCGATCAACGGCTGGCGGCTGGGCGAGTTCGTCATCCAGGTCAAGGACCCCAACGGGAACGTGGCCGGGGAGACACGGGTGCGGAAGCTGGTCCGCGAGGAGGACCTCGAGTGACGCGCCGCCGTTTCACACTGATCGAGATCATCATCGCTGTGGCCGTCTTCACCCTGGTGATGGTGACGCTCTACGGGTTCGGGCGCCAGGTGTCCCGTGGCTGGGAACGCATCCGGCGCGACCAGCACCGCCTGAGCGACCTGATGACGCTGGACCGGGCGCTGGACACCATGCTGTCCAATGCCGTTCCCTTCCGCTGGCCCGACCCCACTGCGGGGGAGCCGCCGCCCGACACGCTGGTCTTCGCGGGCCACCAGGACTGGTTGCTGCTGGCCACGCTGCAACGGGCGGCTGTCGAGGACGGCGACGGCGCCATCCGCTTCGTGCTGCTCTCGGTGGAAGATGGGCAGCTTGTCGCCCATTACCATTCCCGACCCTTCCGCGACTGGCAGGAGGTGGGCGACGCGGGGCGGGTCTCGGTCCTGGCCACCGGTGTGGACCGCGTGGAGTTCCAGTATGCCGACTTCGCGCCCGGCGACGACGCCGACTGGGACAGTCGCCTGGAATGGACCAGTGAATGGGACACGGACCCGGACCATCCCCGCGAGGAGATACCGCTGGCGATCATGGTCACCGTCGTCTGGCAGGACGGCCGGGTGGAATCCTGGCTGCGGCGCACGGCCGGGCAGGGCTACCGGGAAAGGTATGGGAAATGGTCCCCCCGCAAGGAATAGAGCGCGATCAGCCCGGCATGGCTCTGGTGGCCGTCATGGGCGTGCTGGCCGTGACCGGTCTGATGCTGGCCCATCTGGCCATGCTGGGCGCGGTCGTCCAGCGCGAGTCGGTGGTGGTCGCCGAGCGTTCCCGGCTCAAGTACGAGGCCGAATCGGCGGCTGGGAATGCGCTCTGGTCCTACCTGGTCGACCGGCGCCTGTTCGCGGATCGCTCCCTGGGCCGGCTGAACGCCGCCCGCGAGGGCAGCACGTTGCCCGCCTGGATGCTGGACGGCACCCGGCACAGCCCCGATCCCGATACGAAGGTGACGGTGGCCCTGACCGACGCGTCCAGCGGGATCGACTTCTCGGGCAACAGCCCGGGCAGCGAACTGGCGGACCGGGTGGACCCCGACGACACGGAGCGGATCGAGTTGGTGCGGGAGTTCCTGGACTTGGCCGCCGACTACGTGGACGGCAACGACCTGCGGCGCGAGCCCGGCGGCATGGAGGCGGACGACTACGAGGCCGAGGGAATCCCCAACTTCCCCCGCAACGGCCAACTGGAGTTCCGCGAGGAGGTCTATTGGCTGGCCGGTTGGCGCGAGGTCCTCACCGACAAGGTCCGGATCATCCCCCCGAAGGGCATCGCGTTCGCCAAGTCGAACAACAGCCGCCCCCCCTTCTTCTCCAGTTCCCCCGACTACATCCAGCGGGTCCTGGGACTGGACGATGGCGAACTGGAGCAGGTGCTGGCCGCCCGCAGGGCGTGGCGGGAGAACCAGACTCCGCTCAACGAGTCCCTTGATGCCGACCTGTTCGGACGCATCGCCAGCAGTTTCTCCCTGTCGGAGTCGGGCATGGCCACCGTCGAGGCCCTGGCCGAGTCCCATGTCGCGGGCATCGCCCGCAAGATCCGCCTGACCCTGAACGCGGACCTCCGCCGGGCCGACGCCTTTGCCGACAAGACCGGCCAGGCGCTGGCCATCTGGGAACGCCGCTTCTACTGATCCGGCAGCCTCCGGCAGATGGCGGTCTGTACCTCTGACGGTTGGTGTCCGAACCTGCCGCCCCCTCCTTCCGTTCCATCTTCCCCCGCGGTCTGACTGGTCTGGATGGGGCGCTATAGTGGCAAGGGTCATTGGTGAACCAGGAACGGGATGAATGGCTATGACGAAGACACGGCATTGGCTCTCCTCCTTGCGGTCGGTTGTGTCGGTCGCTCTGCTCGGGTTCGGGCCGTTGTGGTCCCGCGCGGCGGATGGGTTGGCGGAGAGGTCCGCCCTCCCCATTCCCCCACCGTTGGCCGAGGCCGATTTCTACGTCGATGCTGTCCACGGCGATGATCGGAACAGCGGCGACGCTGGACACCCCTTCCGCACGATCCAGAAGGCCGTCGACACAATCCAGACGCCGGGAGCGGTCTGCACCATACGTGCCGGAGTCTACCGGGAGACGGTCCGTTTCCCGCACAGCGGCACGCCCGACCAGCCACTGCGCTTCCAGGCCGAGCCGGGTGCCGTGCTGAGTGGCGGAGACCCGGTCACCGGGTGGGTTGCCAGCACCGCCGAGACCGGTCCGGCCCGCGCGCATGCCGTTGGCTTGTACTACGCCGTCGTGGGGCCGAACCCGCTGCACGCGCGGGGGCGGATGGCCGTCTTCGCGGAGGGCAGCATGGTGCCCGAGGCGCGGTGGCCGAACGACGACCGGTCGTATCCGTGGCCGACCTACGCCTATTGCTCCGACGCCGGCTACGACCAGGACGGGAAGCACGGCTGGATCGCCGACACGGCCCTGCCCGACCGTCCCGACGACTATTGGACGGGTGCCCAACTGGTCGTTCTCGCCGGCCACGGCTGGGCGGGGAGGGGGCTGCCGGTTCGCCGTTACGTCGGGGCCGAGAAGAAGCTCGTGACCGACTTCGAGAACAACAAGCCCGGCGCGGCAGGCAACGCCACCTTGCGGGGGCCGCTGCCCAAAGACCGGGCCGGTCGCGGGCCGTTCCCCGGCAACGAGTACTTCCTGGTCGCCGACCCGGCGGAACTCGCGAATCCGGGACTCTGGATTCAGAACGAATGCGATGCGCCGAACGAGTGGGCGTATCTGCTCGACAAGGCGCAGCCGGAAGCGAGCCGCCTCTACTTCAAGACTGCCGGTGCCCCGCCGCGGAACGTGGAACTGCGCGTCCGCGACGTGGGGCTGGATTTCGGCTCGGCCCGGCATGTCCAGGTCACCGGGCTGCGGTTGCTCGGGTGTCGCCCGGCCTTCGGCCCGGAGTCCCAGGGCATCCTGCTCCAGGGGATGCGGATGACGTACGTGGACCACCAGCGGACACCCGGCGGGGAGGGCATCTTCATCGACGGCAACGAGCACGCGATCCGCGATTGCGCCATCGAGTGGAGCGCGGGCAACCTGGTGACGTTCCGCTCGGGGCGGGGCCACCAGTTCGTCAACAACCTGGCGCGCGGCGCGAACTACTCCACCTATCGCGGTGGTCTCCTGCTTTGGCGCGGGGCCAAGGACGTGCTTGTCAGCCACTGCACGCTAAAGGACAGCGGGGCGATGATCCTGGCGATGCACGACGCCGAACGGGCGATCGTCGAGTACTGCGAGATCGCCGACGGGGCGAAGCTCTGCACGGACCTCGGGCTGAAGTACGACAGCTACATCGGGGTCTACTGCCTGCGCTACAACCGCTGGCACGGGGCGACGCCAGCCAATCACACCGGCTTCGGTTGCAGCGCCATCTACCTGGAAGACGGCGGGGCCCAGGCGATTGTGGACCACAACATCGTGTACGATGTGGACTACGGCATCCAGTTGAACTCCAGCTCCACACTCCACCGGCTGTTCCACAACACGGTGGGCCCCTGCCGCCAGGCCTCGGTCATCTGCGGAAGCAACCGGCAGAAGATGGCCGTCGAGCGGTTCACCTCGGTGCTGGCCAACAACATCCTGGCCGATGAGCCGCTTCGGGCGCGTGGCATCGGCATCCGCGGATTGGCGTTGCGCACCAACCTGATGGGGGGCGATCCGCACTGGCTCGATGCCGCCAACGGCGATTTCCGGCTGCGTCCCGACTCGCCAGCGCGCGACGCGGCAACCCCGGTCGCCGGACTCGGCACCAGCGCCGCCGATGGCAAGCCCGATATTGGCGCCCTGGAGTACGGCGAGCCGGACTGGACGCAGACCGTCGGCCACGACTTCGCCAATCCCCCCCGCCCGGTCTACCGCTTTCCCGAGCTCGACTACCGGACCTACACCGAGAACTACAGTTTCGAGGCCCCCGCGGACAAGACGCCGACGGCGGCGGGTTGGACGCTCTCTGGCTCCGCCGAGCGGGTGGTCGGCGAGTTCCACGACCATGCCAACATCCTGACCAACGTGACCGCGCGCAACGGTCGGCGGACGGTCCGGATCGCCGGGCAACCCGGCGAGGTGCGCCAGACCGTGCGCGGACTCAAGCCGGGCACCGAGTACATCCTGACCGTCGGGTTCCGTCCGGGGCAGGAGAACCGCGTGATGCATCTGGGCGTGGAGAGCTATGGCGGCCCCGCGCGCCGCAAGGAGATCGAGCTGCCGCTTCCCGCCCCCTTCCTCGCCGCGCAGCATGGCGGAGGGCACTGGACGCTGGGTGCCGTGCGGTTCACCACCGGGTCGACGAACACGACGGCCGAGGTCTTCGCCGGGGCCGACGCTGCGGCCCCCGAGCCGGTGTTCATCGACACGGTCATCGTCGTTCCCGCCGCACCGTGGCACAATCCGCCACCCGCGCCGGTTGAGATCAAGCTCGGCGCGGCCCAGAATGCCGTGCGTCGGTCCGTCGCTGAGCCTTGGGCGCGGCAGCAATACGTGTTCGGCGTGGCGGCTCCGGCGGACGGTGAAGCGACCCCGGACGCGCAGGAGCTCCTGGTGCCCGGCAACACCTGGAAGACGGTGCCCTTCGAGTACCTGTTCACGCCCCTTACGGTGCTGGAGTTCGAACTGCAAGGGGGCGGCGCCGATGCGGTGCTGGGTATTGGGATCGGCGCCGAGAGCTCGGTGCGCCAGGGGGCCGTGTTCCTCGCCCGCCAGCCCGCCGCGACGCCGGACGGGGAGAAAGCCGCCACGACCGGTTCGCTGTGGCAGCCCGACCGTACCGACGCCGCTGGCTGGGAGCACTATCGGATTCCGGTCGGACTCTATCTCCGCTATCTGCGCGACTATGGCGTGCAACCGCGGGTCGTGTTCATCAACGACAGCTCCGCTGCGCAGTCGCCCGCCTGCCGTTTCCGGAACGTGCGGATCTCCGAGGATCTCTGAGGTACCCGTTCCGGACCACTGGGGCAGGCCCTACAGGGCGACCTCCGCTTCCTCGGCGGCCTGGCGCACGTAGGTTGCGGCGGTCGCGTAGGCTGCGGCGTCGGGGAGGTGTTCCAGCATGACCGGGGTGTCGGGGGCAAGCCGGTTGAGTTGGCGGAGGCACATGGCGTAGTCAAGGCCGCCCTGGCCCGGTGCCACCTCGTCGAGGTGGGTCGTGAAGGAGGGGCGCAGGATGATGTCCTTCGCATGGCACGAACGGATGCGCGAGCCGAGCTTGGTCACGAAGTCCTCCATCAGCGCCGCCTGGCCGAAGTAGCGCTGGGGACTGCAGATCAGGTTCGCGAAGTCGAAATGCACGGCGAAGGCGCGCCGGTCGATGGCCCCGATCAGCCGCAGGTAGGAATGGGCCGAATCCGGGTACATCCACGGCATGGTTTCGAGGGTGTAGCAGGCCCGGGCGGGGTTGACGGCGTCGATGATCTCGCGCACGGAATCCACGATCAGGGCGAAGGTGTCCTCGGTGAGGTCGAGAGCGCTGGGGCCATCCCACTTCTCGCCCCGCGAACCGGCGATGTTCACGCAGCAGCGGGCACCGATGCGCTCGGCCAGTTCCAGGGCGCGCTGGCACTTCGCGATGGCGGCCAGGCGTGTTTCCTCGTCGGGACTGAGGGGATTGCTCCAGGCGCCCACTTCCGCAATCACCAGATCCGCTTCGGCCGCCGCCATTTCGTAGGCTTCGACCGTATCGTCGTCGGCATCGGGGCCGATGGGGCAATAGGCCGCGCGGTAGCCGCACGCGCGTACTGCCGCCGCCCAGGCCGCAGGGGAGTCAAAGGAGCCGAATACAGGACCACCGAGTCGCATTGTTCTTCTTTCTTGGGTAGGTCGGACCAGTCGGGACTGAGTCAGACGTGGTAGAAGCGAGCATAGTCGCCGACGAGCAGGTGCAGGGGGGCTTCGTCCTCGGCGATGGCGGGGAAGCGCCCGGCGGGTTCGAGGAAGCGGTTGTCGGCCGCGTCGTCGTTGACGGCGGAGACTTCGCCCACCAGGGCGGTGGCTTCCTCGGCCCAGAAGGTGTGGTACATGCCGGTGGTGAGGGTGATGCTCTCCCCGGCGTGGAGCCGCACGACGGTGCCTGCGGGCACGGTGCGGGAGACGCCATCCATGCTGACCGTCACGGGGGTGTCGGCCAGTTGTTCGTCCGGTGTGGAATTGTAGAGCTTGATGGCGAGCACGCCGCCGCCCCGGTTGATGATGTCTTCCTGTTTGCTCCAGTGGAAGTGCATCGGGGTGACCTGGCTGGGCTGGACGATCATGATCTTCTCGGCGTAGGGCTTGCCGGAGCCGTCGGCGGGGCCGTTGCGGAGGGTGAAGAGGAAGAGCCCCACCTTGGCGAAGTCGCCGGAGCCGAAGTCGGTGATGTCCCAGCCCATCTGGCAGGCCACGATCTCGCGGCATTCCCCGCCCTTGGCACGCCATTCCTCGGGCGTCCAGTAGGCGAAGGGGGGCAACCGGAAGCAGAGACTTTGCAGAAAGGCATCGGCTTCGCGGATGATCTGGTTGATGCGCGAGCGTTTCATGGGACCTCCTCGGGAACCGGTTCGGGCAACGGAGCCCGGGCCGGACGCCGGAGTTTGAGCGACAGGAGCACAATACAGCTTCCCACCAGCAAGCAACCGCCGATCCACTGGGACGGGAAGAGGATCTCGTCGAGAAACAGCCACGCCCCCAGGGCCGTCAGGAAGGGCTGTAGGCAACTGGCCCCGTTGGCCACGACCGGACCGAGCACATGAATCGCCCGGTAGAGCAGCACGTGGGAGAAGGAGACGCCCACCAGCGCGGAGACGATCAGCAGCAGCCATAGCTTTGGCGGCACCGTGGCCAGGGCCCGCCAATTGCCGAAGAGGAACATGGCCACGATCAGGACGCCCGTGGTGTAGAGGGAGTTCACCGCGAAGCTCACCCGCTCGTCGTAGTCGCCGAGGTTGCGCTTCACCAGCACGCCGTACATTCCCCAGGCCGCCGCCGTGATGAGCAGGATCAGCAGACCCAATGGCGTGCTCTTGCCGGAATGGAAGCCGTTGCCGAACATGCAGACGATGCCCGCCACGATGCCGCCAGCTCCCAGCCAGAAACGGGGCCGCCGCACGGTCGCCCGCTCGCTTGGCAGCAGGATCACGCTGTAGACGATGGCGAAGAGGAAGGAACTGCGCACCACGAAGGCGATCACCCCGGCCTCGTTGTAGTAGGCGGCCAGCGCCCAGCCCATCTGCCCGATCACGTTCACCACGGCGGAGCCAATGGCATCCTTCCAGACCCGTAGCTCGGCGGGACGCTGAGACAGTCGCCGGACCACAAAGGGCAGCCAGATCACGGCGGCCACGCCATAGCGCACCGCGTTCACCGTCCAGGCATCCAGCTCGGGGAAGCGGACCAGATAGCGGAGAAAAAGGGGCACGCTGGCGAAGCAGACCAACGCCACCAGCAGGCCGAGAGCGGCCCGGAGTTCGCTGCCGCGCGAATCGGCGTTCATATCTGTCCCCGCAGTTTGGCCCAGATCAAGCCAAGGACCTCGTATTCGGCGCGTTCCGTGGCCTCGATGCGGGCGGCGGAAGGGAAGAGATAGGATGCAGACCAGTGTTTGCCTGGGACACAGAGGTAATGAGTCGGGGCGGGGATGGGGTTCATCCCCTGCTTGCGGAACATGGCCATGGCCCGCGGCATGTGGGAGGCGGAGGTGACCAGGGCAAAGGGTTCGGTACCCAGCATATCGCGGAGCAGGCGGGCTTGGTCCTTGGTATCGGCGGACTTGTTGTCGATCACGATACTCTCGGGTGGAATCCCGAGATCGAGCGCCACCGTACGCATCCCTTGCGATACCCCGATCCCCGACAGGACCAGAGTGCAAGGCTGCTGCTGCAAGCGGTAGATGCGGACCCCCTCGACTACCCGGGCGATGGAGGAGGTACCCGCATGGTTCCGTTCCGGGACGTACCATGAGTAGCTGTAGGTTCCTCCCAGCACCACCACCCGCGTGACCGGCGTGGCGTCCGTAAAGGGCGGATGGAACGCCTCCAGCCGCCGGACGACCAACCTGCCGGGAAAGCCGTAGGCAGCCAGAATCAGCACGGCCAGTCCGCCGGTCACCAGCCAGCGTGCCAGGCGCTGCCACCGTTTCAGCCACAGCAGCACTGCCCCCGCCACCAGTAGGAGCAACGAAACAGTGAGGGGCATCAGGCAGAAGCCCACTATCTTCTTGACCAGGAAGAGCATGGCTCTACTCGCAGGATTGGCCGTCACGCCGGGCGCGGCGGGGTTGCGCTCCCCGCTCTCCGGACGTAGGTTCTCGGCACCACATGGCTGAGTTGTGTCAGGGGCTGTTAGTATGCAAGTACACTGTACCAAATGCAACGCCGTTATCCTTCCTGCGGACCTGGATATTGCCCGCAGTCTCGCGAAGTGCGCCGATTGCGGCGAGGTGTTCAACTGCGCCGACCAGCTCGCGCTGGTGGCGGATTTCGAGCCCTCTCGCGGAGACGGGACCGGACCGGACATCCCCATGCCCAAGGGCATCCGGGTGTTCCATCACGCCCACGGTCTGCGCATCGTGCGCCGCTGGTTCGGCCCCAAGTTCCTCTTCCTGATCGTGTTCTGCGCCTTCTGGGATGGGTTCATGCTGTTCTGGTTCTCCATCGCCATCGCCCAGAAACAGTGGGCCATGGCTGCCTTCGGCACCATCCACGGCTTGGTCGGCGTCGGCTTGACCTACTACCTGATCGCTGGCCTGGTGAACAGCACGACGATCACGGTGCTGAATGGCTTGGTGAAGATCGTGCATGGGCCGATCCGGGTTCCCGGCAACCGCGAGATCAAGGCCGATGCCCTCCGCCAGCTCTACACCAAGCGGATCGTTCACCACAGCAAGAACGGGACCTCGACCAGCTACGAGTTGCGGGCCATGACGGCCGATGAACGCGACGAGAAACTGCTTGGCGGGCTTGAGAAGCAGGAGCAGGGCCTCTACATCGAGCAGGAGATCGAGAAGTTCCTCGGCATCACCGACCGTCCCATCCGCGGCGAGGTGGAGCGGTAGCAATACCTGTCCATGAGTTCCCGAAGGTAACGGAATGGAGTGCTCCCATGCGTAGTCTCGGCTTGCTTCTCTCCTTGCTGGTTCCGCAAGTCCTGGTTGCCGCCACGGTCTTCGTTTCGCCAAACGGGGATGACGCCAACCCCGGCACGCTGGCCCAGCCGGTCCGGACGATTCAGCACGGGGTGGACCTGCTGCAGCCCGGCGATACCTGCTATGTGCGCGGAGGAACCTATCGGGAGAGCGTGACGCTCACCCGCAGCGGCACGGCCGAGCAACCAGTCCGGATTCGGGCCTATCCGGGCGAGCAGGTGCTGTTGGACGGCACCGAGCCCATCGCGGGTTGGCAGCCGGCGGGGCAGGGGCGCTATGCCGCCCACACAGAGCTGCATGTTGAGCAGCTTTTCGCGGGCGACACCATGCTGTTGGAGGCCCGCTGGCCCAACTGCACTCTCGACCGTATCCTCACCCGCGACGGCTGGGCCACCGCCGCCCCCGGCAGCGAGTACCAGAAGCTCCGTGACCCCGAACTGGCCAAGACCGGCATCGACTGGAACGGGGCCATGGCCATTCTCAATGTGGCCCACCAGTTCTGGTCCTGGAGCCGCATCGTCGAGGGCTACGAGAAGGGCAGCGACATCCTGCCCTACACCATCACCATGAACGAGTATCACACCAAGAACCGGAACTGGTGGGACGACGACTTCTACTATCTCATGGGCAAGCCCGAGGCCCTCGATGCGGAGGGCGAGTGGTATCTGGCACCGGACGGCACGTTGACTCTGGTTTCCCAGAAGCCGCCGCAGGGCATCCGGGCCAAGCAGCGCGACTATGGGTTCCGGGGGGGGAACCTCGCTTTTGTCGAGCTGTCCGGTTTCCACTTCTTCGGTTGCACCTTCCGCCTGGAGAACAGCCAGCACTGTCTGGTGGAGTACTGCAATCTGCTCTATCCCTCCTATGCGCGGGGAGTGCCGAACGCCGAGGAGAAGGGGAAGATCAAGCCTTGTCCCGGCACGCTGGTCAGCGGCACGGAGAACACCGTCCGCTCCTGCTCCCTCGCCCACTGTCCCAACTTCGGGATCGTGCTGGCGGGAGAGCGGAACGTGCTGGAGAACAGCATCGTCCAGGACGTGAACTGGACCGGTACCTTGCACTACACCGCCGTGCAACTCGCGGGTGGCAAGGGCATCCCCGAGCCGCGCAACGTGGCCCGGCACAACACCCTCTACAACGTGGGCAACACCATCCTCAACTGCAGCGGGCCCTTCACCGTGGTGGAGTACAACCACGTACACCACGGCGGCTTGGTCAGCGCCGACGTGTCCCTGCTCTACACCTGCATGCCCGCCGCCAACGGCATCGAGTTCCGCTACAACTGGGTCCACGACTCCCTCTCCCCCAACAACTCCCTCGGCATCCGGGGCGACGACAAAACCCGGGGTATGCATGTCCACCACAACGTGATCTGGAACGCCGCCGAGAACGGGATCGTGGCCAAGGGCGGGCGCAACCAGGTCTACAACAACACCTGCTTCGCCAACCAGGCCAGTGATATCATGTTTAACTCCGGTCCCGAGCCGGACAAGTGGTGGCAGCAGCATGTCCCCGCTTACCAGGAGCAGAACCAGGACAGTCTGCTCGTCAACAACTGCGCCCCTGCCATCGTCTCCACCCGCCGGCCCTCCCAGCCGCCCCTGCCCGGCGACAACTCGAACAACTACACGGGCAACGATCCCCGGTTGGTGGATCCCGACCACTTCGACTTCCGCCCGCAGGCCGATTCGCCGTTGGTGGATGCGGGCCGGGCAGTCGCGGGCGTGACTGCCCCCTTCGTGGGCAAGGCCCCGGATATCGGGGCCTACGAGTTCGGCGGCGAGCACTGGTTGCCGGGCCACCGCAACGGCATCTGGGCCAGCCGCAGCGGCAAGGGCCTGCAAGCCTGCCTGAACCTGCCCATCCTGGAACCCATTGCCGTGGAGGTACGGCAAGGCGACCGGCTGGCCGGGACTCTCGCCTTCACCCCCGAGAACTGGGCTCAGCCCCAGCCGTTGCCCGCTTCGGTGACGGCGGGAGCGGTGACCTTTGCCACCAAGGCGTGGGGCGATGCCACACTGGCCGACGTGGCTGCGATCCAGGATTTGGCCGATGGCCGCGCCGATTTTGCCCGCCCCGATATTGCCTCGGTGCGACTGGTGGATTCGTCCCCGAAGTTCAGCTACGAGCACGCCTATACCGCCGAGCCCGTAGCCCTGCCCCTCTTCCGGGTCTATGCGGTGGCGACCCCTCCCACGGTCGACGGAGCCATCGGCGAGACGGAATGGCCGGGCTGGAGCCCGGAACGGGCGCTGCCGGTCGTTTCCCTGGGCAAGGCGGTCCAGTCTCCGGTTGCCGAGGGCTATGCCCTCTTCGACCAGGATGCCCTGTATCTGGCGATGCGGGTCGCGACGCCGGGCGAGCCCCTGGTCCGCGAGGGTGGTACCTGGGGCCCGGATGGCACCGGGGGAATCGAGCTGGATTTCGCCATCGAGCGCCAACGGCAACAGGGACCGGTCTTCGTTCTCCATGCCTATCCCTCCGGTGTCCTCGAAAGCGTGACGGCAGGCGGGGCGACCGAGGCGGCGGCCCAGGCTTTCGGCGCGGCGGTCGGCTACGCTGTACGGATTGCGGATGACGCGCACTGGACGGTGGAATGCCGGATTCCCTTTGCTGCCTTCGGGCTGGATCGCTCCGACTTGCGCCGTCTGCGCTTCAACCTCGGGCTGCGCCGCAACGGTGCCCCCGGCGGCCCCTGGTTCGCTCTCGCCAAGACCGGCGGTGCCAACTACGATCTGGTCAAGGGGGCGGTGCTGCAACTGGACCCGCAGGTTCCGGCGACCGCTCCGAATCTCCTGGCCAATGGCCAGTTCGAGAACGGCGACATGGCCCCCTGGCAGCTCAGCAGCAACGGCAAGACCGAGTTCCCCGCCGACACTGTGCAGGCTGTTCCGCTTGGTCTCCGTGGCGACGGCTGCATCCAGCTTCAGGTCAACGATGCGGAGGTCATGAAGGAGGGGGTCTGCAAGTGGATCTATCCCCTGCCCGACACGGTGCTGGCCCCCGGTTCGTACTGCCTGTCCTACGACGTGCGGGTGGTGGACCGCCATCTGGTGGTCCGGGGCGGTATGGGCAGTTTCAACGGGTACATCCATGTGACCCGCGGCGGCAAACCCGGCGGCAACCTCGGCCAGACGCCGTCCATGCTCGTCTCCACCGACGACCGCTGGCTGCACCGGGACTTCCGGATCGACATCCCGGCAGGTGCAACCCCGACCATGATCTCGTTGCAACTGCACCATGCCACAGGTACGGTTCTGCTGGACAACGTGAGTCTGCTTCGTTGCCAGGAATAGGACATCCCCTTCATGAAGATCGCCAGTCTTGAGCTGTTTCCGGTCGCTCCCCGTTGGCTGTTCCTGAAGATCACCACCGACGATGGC
>QKCY01000396.1 GCA_003245525.1 Victivallales bacterium
CGAAGCCACGAAGAGCTTAGGGCTGCCGTTGGCCGCAGCCAAAGGACTGGGTCGGTCCCGACCCGTGCATCGCGGCTGGCGTCCTGTACATCCCACGTCTTGGAGAAGCGCCCGGCCTCGGGCGCGGGACGGGAGGGTTCCCCCGAAACCATCGGTTCTTTCCCAGCCGACGCCCCTCGCGGCGGAGGCCCGCCGCTTCTCCATACGCTTTCGGTCCATCCCACGGTCCGAGGACGCATGCTAGGTCGGAAACCCCGGTCGCCCTCGTCGTCGGAGGCCCGCGTCTACGCGGAAGCCGTCTCCGGTGCTTCAGCGCCGGAGGGAGACGGTCGCCACCGTACCCGCGCGTCCGGCGCGCCCCACGCTCGCTGAAGCTTCGCGCCTGCTGCCGCCTGAAGGCGGGACTCCGACAGAATTCTCACCATGTTGAACTCGAATGACTTGCGATGTTTTTCCTGCACAGAAAACGAGATCCGGGACGATAGTAGTACGAAGAGGGACAAGAGACCAATACTACGGCAACGCCCGGAGTCTCCGCGCGTTGCGCGGGACTGTATTTGTTTTTGCTGTCTTTCCTTCGTGTTCTTCGTGGCTTCGTGGTGACGATGAGTCGACCAACCGTAGGGCATGGCGTCCAGCGGCTGGCAGCATATAGTACGCGGCTTGCGACACACCTCCAACCGCTGCCATGGTGGGGACTTCATGACATTTCGCGCCATTCTGCTCGGCCTCCTCGGGGTCGGCGTTGTCTGCGGGTACACCTACTTCAACGATGGTGTCCTGCGGCAGACCATGTTCGTCTGCAACCATATGCCCACGTCGGTGTACGGCGGGTTGGTGCTGTTTGTTCTCCTGCTGAACCCGCTCCTGCGACGGTTGTTCCTCTACACCAAGCTCCACATCCTGCGCCCGTTCTCCCCGCGTGAGTTGGCGCTGGTGCTGGCGCTGGTGCTGCCTGCCTGCTGCGTGCCCTATTCGAGCATGCTGCGCATCCTGCCCCGGGTCTGCATGCTGCCCCACCACTATGCCAAGACCGAGGTCTCCTGGCGCTGGCGCGAGGGCGGCGAGGACCACACGGTTCTCGAATACGCGCCGAAGCAGATGCTGGCGGATGTCTCCGAGGACGAGAACCAGCGGTTGACCGGCTACACCCAGGGACTGCGCACCGGCCGCGACCCCATCTCCTTCCGCGACGTGCCGTGGGGGGCCTGGGCCCGGACCCTGGCCTTCTGGCTGCCCCTCTTCGGCATTCTGTGGATCGCCCTCTCGGGACTGGCGTTGGCAGTGCATCCCCAGTGGTCCCGGCACGAACACCTACCCTACCCCATCGTCCAGTTCACCAAGGCCCTGCTCCCGGAGCCGGACGGTCGGGCCAGCCCCGTGTTCCGCGACCTGCTGTTCTGGATCGCCATCATCGGCGTCCTTGTAGTCCACACCAACAACTTCCTCTGCGTCTACTACCCCGAACAACTGATCGAGATTCGCCGGTCCTTCAACTTCGGCCCGGCGGCCCGGCTGTTCCCCACCTTCATGCGGGGGGGCGGCTGGTCGCTGATCAACCCCCGGTTCTACTTTGCGGCGGTGGGCCTGGCGTACCTGCTGGCCACCGACGTCTCCCTGTCGGTGGGTCTGGGCCCCTTCATCTTCTGCTATGCGGGCGGACTGCTGGCCAGCTACGGGATTCCGATGGGGGGCGGCACCTCCTTCACGCCCCGGATCGACAAGAGTCTGGTCTTCGGCGGCTACGTGGGGATGTTCCTGGTCACGATCTACACCGGCCGGCACTACTTCCTCAGCCTCGCCCGCCGGATGGTGGGGCTGAAGAGCGGCGACGAGATGGAGACCTCCGCCGTCTGGGGAGCCCGCGTCTTCCTGGTTGGCGCCATGGTTTTCGTGGTGGACCTCTGCATGCTGGGCCTGGACTGGCAGTTGGCGCTGGCCTACGGCTTCCTTACCATCCTGATCTTCCTCATCATGGGACGCATCATCGCCGAGACCGGCCTCTTCTTCATCGCTCCCTACCTCTATCCCTGCACCCTGATCCTCGGCTTCATGGGCGAACAGGCACTAGGGCCGCGGGTGCTGATGATCATGTTCCTGCTCACCTGCGTGGTGCTCATCGATCCCCGCGAGACCTTTATGCCCTATCTGGTGAACGTGCTCCAGATGGCGGACGAGAGCAGGCTGAAGCTGGGACGGACGACGGTGCTGGCCCTCGTGGCCCTGTTCGTCGGGCTCGCCGTCGCCACCCCGGTGACGCTGTACTTCAACTACGACCGGGGGGTCAACTGGAACGACTGGTTCGGCACCCAAGGCGTACCGCGCTGGGCGGGCGAGGGCGCGCTGAAGGCCCGGCAACGCCTCCAGGCCCAGAACATGCTGGAGGCCTCCGAGAAGATCTCCGGCTGGGCCCGGTTCCGGGATCTGAAGCCGGAGAAACGCAGCACCATCGCCTTCGCGGTGGCCCTGGCCGGGGTGATCCTGTGCAGCGCCGGACGCTTGCGCTTCGCCCGCTGGCCCCTGCATCCGGTCCTCTTCCTGGTCTGGTCAGGGTATGCCGGCTACATGATGGCCTGGTCCTTCCTGCTGGGGTGCCTGCTCAAGTTCGCGGTCTCGCGCTACGGAGGGGCGCAGGCCTACCAGAAGGTGAAACCATTCATGTTCGGCCTGATCGCGGGCGACATGGTGGCCGGGCTGGCGGTGATCGCCATGGGCCTGATCTACTACTGGACCACGGGACAGTTGCCCAAGACCTACTGGGTCCTGCCCGGCTGATGCCGGTCGCAGACCCAATCGCGAAAAAAGGACTGGTTAGGGGGTCGTAATCTTTCGTATCTGTGCTACCGTTGGCAACTTGGGTGGTGTGCATGTTGGGGTTGCGTTGTCCAGTGGGTCGTCGCCGAAGGCGCGACCGCGAGCGAGTGGAGTCTAGCGAGTCGTGCAAGTTGGCGTTATTGGCACCGGTGCCTTAGGCAGGCATCACGCCCGCCTGTACAACGCCTGCGCCCAGGCCGAACTGGTGGGCGTCTTCGACGTCTCCCGCGCGTCGGCGGAAGAGGTGGCGGCCCAGACCGGGACCCGCGCATTCGCGTCGGTGGCCGAGCTTGCCGCCGCCTGCTCGGCCCTGAGCGTGGCCGTGCCGTCGTGCCTGCATCACCGGATCGCCCTGCCCCTGCTGCGGGCGGGCAAGCATCTGCTTGTCGAGAAACCCCTGGCCGCCACGGTCGCCGAGGGCCGCGAGCTGGTGGAAGCCGCCGCCGCTGCGGGAGTGGTGTTGGCCGTGGGGCACGTGGAACGGTTCAGCCCTGCCCTGGCCGCAGTGGACGCCTTGCCCGGTCCCGTGCAGTACCTCTCCGCCCGGCGCTGCATGCCCTATCCCCCAGCCCGCCTCGGGACCTGCCCGCGCGGCTGCGACGTGAGCATCGCGCACGACCTTATGATCCACGACGCGGACCTTTGCCTCGCCCTGATGGGCGACGAACCGGTGCATGTCTCCGCCACCGCCCAGACGGTGTTCGGCGGGCACGAGGACTTCGTGTCCGCCCGGCTGACCTTCCCGGGCGGACGGGTGGCGGACCTGGTTGCCAGCCGCCTCGCCGCCGAGCCGGTGCGCGAATTGCTGGTGGCCAAGGCGACCGGCCATGCGGCCATCGACCTCCGCCTCCGCCAGGCGAGTGTCCGGCAGTTCGGCGACCACGCGGTGGTCTGCGAGTCCTTTCCCGTCCAGGAAACCAACCCCCTGGCGGACGAGCTCGCGGACTTCTGCCTGGCCGTCACCGGCGACCGGCCGGGCCCCCGGGTGGATGGCCGGTCCGGGCTGCGCGCTCTGGTCCTGATCGAGAGAATTCTTGCTGTCGCCCGCGCGGGCGGCCAATAAATTGGTTTCATCAAACGTGGTGAGTACTATGGATACCCAAGTTGTTACCTTTGGCGAGATCATGGGCCGTCTGGCCCCCCCGGCCCTGCAGCGCTTCACCCAGGCCTTGCCGGGCACCCTGGAGTTCACCTTCGGCGGCGGGGAGGCGAATGTGGCCGCCTCGCTGGCCATTTTCGGTGTGAAGGCCGCCTTCGTAACCGCCTTGCCCGCCGGGAATGCCGTTGCCGACGCCGGCATCCAGGTGCTGCGCGGCCTGGGCGTGGATACCACCGGCATTGTCCGCACCGCCAAGGGGCGGCTGGGGCTCTACTATTTGGAGACGGGGGCCAACCAACGGGGCAGCAACGTCATCTACGACCGGGCTGGTTCGGCCGTGGACATCACGCCGCCAGAAGCCTATGATTGGTCAGCTATTCTCGCTGGTGCCAATTGGTTCCACGTCACCGGGATCACGCCCGCCATCAGCGCCAACACCGCCGCCGCGACTCTGGTCGCCGTCCAGGCGGCCAAGGCGGCCGGGCTGACCGTGTCCTGCGATCTCAACTACCGCAGCAAGCTGTGGAAGTGGGAGGCAGGCACCAAGCCCCAGGTTCTCGCCGAGCGCACCATGCGGCAGATCCTGCCCTTCGTGGACGTGGTGATCGGCAACGAAGAGGATGCCGAAAAGGTGCTGAGCATCCACGCAGCCAACACCAACGTGGAGTCGGGGCAACTGGCCATCGCCGCCTACACGGGCGTGGCCCGGGAGATCGTCCGCCAGTTCCCGAATATCGGCAAGGTGGCCATCACCCTGCGCGAGAGCTACTCGGCCACCCACAACAACTGGGGAGCCATGCTCTACGATGCCGCCGTCGGCGAGAGCTGCCTGGCTCCGCTGACTGCGGACGGCACCTACTCCCCCTACGAGATCCGGGCCATCGTGGACCGGGTGGGCGGGGGCGACTCCTTCGCGGCGGGCCTGATCTTCGGCCTGCTCTGTCCCGATTTCCCGACGCCCCACGATGCTCTCCGCTTCGCGGTGGCGGCCTCCTGTCTCAAGCATTCGATCCTCGGCGACATCAACTATGCGACCCGCAGCGAAGTGGAAGCGCTGATGGGCGGTTCCGCCAGCGGTCGCGTCAATCGGTAGTCGATCCACCGGAGGCTCTCTGCCATGTCTCGCTTCACCCCCCTGCTGCTCTCGTTCCTGGCGATTCTTGCCGGGGCCTGCGCCACGCGCCCGGTCGTCACCCACCCGGCGCTGGCCGGCCAGCCCTGGCGGGTGCTGGTGGACAAGGTGCTGATGAAGGAGAACGGCTGGGTGATGACCGAGGACAATCTGCGGGAGATCCGGGAAGCGGGCTTCAACGTCGTCTCCCCGCGGGTCGGCGGGGAGGACATGGCCCTGGTGCGCCAAGTGGCCACCTGGGCGGGACAGCACGACCTGTACTACCTGGCCTGGATGCGCGGCAGCAAGGCCACCAAGACCGGCCTGCAGTACGTCTACCCCGACGGCCATGCCTGCGACATCTACAGCCCCAACGCCGAGGAACTGTGGCGGTGGCTGACCGACACGATCCTCGCCCAGGCCCGGGTCTCGGTCGAAGTCCCCGCCATGGTGGGTGCCTTCCTCGACTTCGAGAACTACGGGCAGGGCAAGGCCGGCGACTGCTACGGGCTCTCCTACGACGAGAAGATCATCCGCGAGTTCGCCCTCCATGTCGAGGTGGCGATTCCCCAACTGCCCCCCGACCAACGCCGCGCCTGGCTGGAGGAGCATGGTCTGGAGAAGGCCTTCGCCAAGTTCCAGACCGATTCCTGGCGCAAACGGGCGCGCGAGCTGCGGCGGCGGATCGACGAGATCAACCCCGAGTTCCTGCTGGTGGTCTACCCCGCCCCGGGCACTCTGTTCGTCACCGAGGGGCTCTACCCCGAATGGGGAACCAAGCGGGCACCCCTGGTGCTGGCTGATGCCTGCACCTATGGGCGCCCCTCCGAATTCATGGGCCAGGCCGATTCGCTGCTGGTCAACCGGGAACGGTTGCGCCAGGGCGTGACCTACGCGCGGCAGCGGGGCATTCCGGAAGTCTACCTCGGCGGCATCGACCCGGTCTGCGCCGGAGCCGATCCCGAGTTCTGCGGCAAGAACGCCGCCATGATCGCCACCGTGTCCGACGGCTACTGGGTATTCTACGAAGGACCGGAGTACCGGCAGGACCATCCCGAGTATTTCCGCTGGTTCCGGCAAGCCAACGAGCAGATTGCCAACGGGCTCGTCACCCTCCACCTCCAGCCCCGGACGAGCCCCGAGGACTTCGGCAGCACAACGGTGGACCGCAAAACCGACAAGATCCAGCTTGGCGTCTACAACGGGCGCAAGCTGCTCCAGCAGGACCTGGCCAGTACCGGTCTCTACGAAGTCCACAAGCTGGAGGGCATGTCGCTGGAGTACCTGCGCCAGTTGGACGCGGTGATCCTGCAGAACTACAACGTGCCCCTGCCCGCCGACCATCCGATCGCGCGCAACCTCAGGGCCTATGTGGAAGGCGGCGGCGGGGTGCTCTTCGGCCACGACACCGCCTGGTTCATGGAGAGCGTGTTCCCCGAGATCGCCAGCCGGGGCGTTCCGACCCGCGCGGTCGAGGCCGGGCGGCACGTGGTGGACCAGGAACTGACCATCTGCGCCGCCCATCCGGCCCTGCCTGACCTGGCTCCCGGAACCACCTTCCGCACCGAGTTCCGGGACCACATGATCTTCCAGCCCGGCCCCCAGGGCACGGTCGTCGCGACCAACCGGTTTGGCGACCCGGTCTACGTGGTCGGCACCGTCGGCCAGGGGCGCGTGGTGTACGCGGGCTGTTACTATGGGTACCAGAAGGCGCTCAACGGTCCCGAGCGGACTCTGGTCCTCGATTTAGCGAAATGGTTGTCCCAATCTTCCCGATAGACCTTGATAACCAACAACTAGAGTCCTACTGTTCAGTAGGTTAGAGTAAAGAGAAGCTTTCTTTTGGAAAGCACATCACGGCGAGACCAACAATGATCACGAGAGAAGCAGACTACAGTATCCGCGCGATCCTCTACCTCTCCCAGCCCGACAAGGCCGAACGGGTGGTCCCCGTCAAGGAGTTGGCCGAGTTCACGGACATTCCGTACCGGTTCCTCCGCAAGATCATGCTCGGGTTGGTGAATAGCGGCTTCGTCATCAGCATCCGGGGCCGCAACGGCGGTTTCCGCCTGGCCATGCCGCCCCGGGAGATTACGTTGCTGGATGTGCTCCAGGCCACCGATCCCCGCGGCGTGACCCTGAACCGCTGCCTGCGACAGGGGGAGACCTGCTGCAATGTCGGGCATTGCCCGGTCCACAATCAGCTCGGCTTCCTGCAGGCCCGGCTGGACGACTCCCTCCGGGGCATCACCTTCGCCGAACTCCACGAGGCCACCCAGCAGGCCCCCGAGCCTGTCCCCGAGAAAGTTGCCCCATGACGTCTCCGGCCCCGCTCCCGGCCCATATCCAGATCGCGGGGGTAATGGATCTCGCTGAGGGACGCATGCTGCTGGCAACGGGCGTGGATTGGCTCGGTTGGCCGTTGCGCCTGCCGGTGAACGCGGAAGACGTGTCGGAGGCCGAGGCCGCCGACCTCATCCGCAACCTGCCGCCAGCGGACCGGCACATGCTCATCACCTACGAGGAGACGGCGGACGGCACCCTCGCCTTCTGCCGTGATCTGGGGGTGGCCCGGGTGCAGTTGCATGGCTCGATTCCGGTGGCGGAACTCCGCCGCCTGCGCCAGTTGGCTCCGGAGCTCTTCGTCGTCAAGAGCCTCGTCGTGCGACCGGGCAACGAGGCGGCCCTGCACGAACTGGTGCGGACGGCAGCCCCCTGGGTCGACGCCTTCGTCACCGACACCTTCGATCCGGCCACCGGGGCCGAGGGCGCCACCGGCCGCACGCACGACTGGAACATCAGCCGCCGCCTCGTGGAGGCATCGCCGCGCCCGGTGATCCTGGCGGGCGGTCTGCGCCCGGACAATGTCGCCGCCGCCATCCGCGCCGTGCGGCCCGCCGCCGTGGATTCCCACACCGGCGTGGAGGATACCACCGGGCGGAAAGATCCCGAGCTGGTGCGCCGTTTCGTGGCGGCGGCCCGCGCCGCCTTTGCCGAACTGGAGGCAGCCCATGCCAAGTGAGCCGCCAGCCGCCGGTCCGCTCATCTACGACCGCACCACGGGCCAGCAAGTCCAGGAGACGGTCCTCGGCGATACGCTGCTGCGGCTGGCCTACAGTTGGCCTTGCCGCTGGGCTTCGGAGTGGATTCTCTTCCGCAACTACATGGTCAGCCGGATGCTGGGGCACTATGCGGACAGTCGGCTATCCCGGCGGCGGATCGCGCCGACCATCGCGCAACTGGGGCTGGATACCAGCGAGTTCCGCGACCCCGTCTCCTCCTTCCGCACCTTCAACGACTTCTTCACCCGCCAGCTCCGGCCCGGTGCCCGCCCCTTCGCCGCCGATCCCGCCAGCATCTGTTCCCCGGCGGACTGCCGCCTGCTGGTCTACCCGTGGTTGGGCAACGGGGAATGCGTGATGGTCAAGGGCCATTCGTTCACGGTGGCGGGGTTGCTCGGGAAGCGCGGCGAACCCTACGCCCAACAGTTCGCCAACGGGGCCTTGGCCATCTGCCGCCTCTGTCCGGCCGACTACCACCGCTACCACTATCCGGCCGAGGGCAGTACGCTCGACGCCTGGGAACTCGATGGGCGGCTCCATTCGGTGAGCCCGCTCGCCTTGTCCCTGAATATCCCGATCTTCGATCAGAACCGGCGGGTGGTGAATCTGCTCGCCCTCGCCCGTTTCGGCCCGGTGGCCTTTGTGGAAGTCGGCGCATTCGGGGTCGCCGGCATCGTCCAGACCCATCGCCAACCGGAATTCGAGCGGGGCCAGGAGAAGGGGTTCTTCCGCTTCGGCGGCTCCACCATCGTCCTGGTTTTCCGGCTTGGCACGGCGGTGTTCGACGAAGATATCGTCGCCCACAGCGCGGAAGGCATCGAAACGCTCGTTCGCTGCGGCGAGCGGATTGGCTATGCCGCAGGTTAGGCGGGGGAACTGTAGATGGATCCAGTCCCCGGCAGCAATGGCCAGGAAAAACACCCACGGGGGACCTCCATCCGGGCCCGGGTGGCATGGCTGGTCATGGGCGCGAGTCTCCTGGCCGGCATAGCCGCCGGGCTGGTCGGCACCTGGGCGGCAGGGCATGCCGTGAACCGCCAGTTCACCGAGGACGCCGCCCGCAACGCGGCCCGGCTGGTGGACGCGCTGCGTCTGCCCCATTCGCCGCGTCTGGCCGACGAATTGGCGGGGATATTCGGCGGCGAGGTAGCCTTCGTGGCCGAGGATGGACAACTGATCGCCACGAGTCTCGACACCGACCGCGCGGCGGCCTTTGGCGAATACCTGGCCCGTTCGCCCCGCCCGGATGTCATCCACCTGTCGGGGAGCCACTACCGCCTCGCCATGGCCCCCCTGCATTCGTCCCTTGCCTGCCAACTCTGGTTGCTTACCCCCGAGGCCCGGTTGCGCGCGGCCCGCTGGCGGGCCGTCTGGCCCTTGGGGCTGGTTATCCTCCCCGCTATCCTCCTGGCGGCCCTGGTGGGGGGAAGAGTCACCCGGGTCGCGGTCCAGCCCATCGCGCAGCTCGGCGACAAGTTCGAGAACCTGTCGATCCGCCTGGGGAGCGGCGAGGAGTGGGGAATCGACCCCGATCTTCCGGCCCGGACCCGGCCCGAACCTGCCGAAGTGGCGCGGCTGGCCGATGCCTTCGACAGCCTGCTCGGTGAACTGCACACCGCGCGTGTCCGGCTCGCCGAATCGGCCCGGCTCGCCGCCGTGGGCAAGCTCTCCGCCTCGGTCGCCCACGAACTGCGCAACCCCCTCGCCGGCATCCGGATGAACGCCCAGGCCATGGCCCAGGCCTTGGCCCGGGAAGGCCGCGAGGACCCCAGCCTGGCGCTCATCGTCAAGGAGACGGACCGCCTCTCCCTCCGCCTGGAGGAACTCCTGGGCCTGGCCGCAGGCAGCCGCCCCGCCAGCCGCCAGGATGCCCGCGTCGAGACTGTCCGCCTCGACCGGATTCGCGACGCGCTGGTGGCCCTGCTCGGCAGCCAGTTCCGGCAGATCGGCGTCGAACTGCGCTGCACGGGGGACTTCGCGGCCGAGGTCGCGGCCGCCGGCGACGAGGCACGCCGCATCCTGCTGAATCTGTTGCTCAACGCCTTGGAAGTCTCGACCACCGGCCAGGCGGTCGGGCTACGGGCCGAACGGGCGGAACCGTGGGCGACCCTGACCGTCACCGACCAGGGCGGCGGCATCGATCCGGCGGCGGGCGACATCTTCGCGCCGTTCGTGACCACCAAGCCCCATGGGATTGGCCTCGGACTTGCTATTAGCCGGGAATTGGCCGAGCGTAATGGCGGCCACCTGACTGGCCGCAGTGTCGCGGGCGGGGCGCAGTTTGTCCTCGCCCTCCCCCTGGCCCCCCAGACCGAGACCGACCAAGGACCCGATTCGTGACTGCCGCCCCGTTCCGCCTGCTGATCGTCGATGACGAGGAAGCCATCCGCTTTGCCCTGGCCCGCTATTT
Source organism: Victivallales bacterium (assembly GCA_003245525.1). Taxonomy (GTDB): domain Bacteria; phylum Verrucomicrobiota; class Lentisphaeria; order Oligosphaerales; family Lenti-02; genus Lenti-02. The sequence goes on from QKCY01000396.1 coordinate 10,497, forward strand.
CCGGGACAGCGGCTACGAGGTCGAGGCGGTCGCCACGCTGGCGGCGGGACGGGAAGCGCTCACCACCTTCCGGCCCCACATGGTCTTTCTCGACATCCGGCTGCCCGACGGCAACGGCCTGGATCTGCTAGCGGAAGCGGGCGACTTGTCGCCGGACAGCCGCGTGGTGGTCATGACCGCCTATGGCACCCTCGACACCGTCCGGCAGGCGTTGGACCGCCAGGCGTTCGAGTACCTGGTCAAACCCATTGATCTGGGCGAGGCGGAGGGGCTGGTGCGCCAGGTCCAGGCCTCCCTGGAGGCGGGGGTGTCGGAGCCCGCTCCCCAGGCTCCCCACGGCTTCGTCGGCACCTCCCCGGCGATGCAGGACCTCTACAAACGGATCGGGCAAGCGGCCCGCACCAATGCCGTGGTCCTGATCGAGGGCGAAACCGGAACCGGCAAGGAACTGACCGCCAGGGCCTTGCACGCCTTCAGCCGACGGGCCGACGGGCCCTTCGCCGCCGTCAACTGCGGCGCCCTTTCCGAGAGTCTGCTGGAGAGCGAGCTGTTCGGGCACGTGCGCGGCAGTTTCACCGGGGCGGTCAACGACAAGGCGGGACGGTTCGAGGCGGCCCACGGAGGCACCCTCTTCCTGGACGAGATCGGCGAACTGCCCCTGCATTCCCAGGTGAAGCTGCTCCGGGCTCTGGATTCGGGCGTGATCGAGCGCGTGGGCTCCGTCACGCCAATCCGGGTGGACGTGCGCATTGTCGCCGCCACCAACCGCGATCTCCAGGCCGAGGTGACGGCGGGACGGTTCCGGGCCGACCTCTTTTTCCGGCTCGCGGTGCTCCGCCTCGATCTCCCTCCCCTGCGCGAGCGCAAGGAGGATATTCCCGCCCTGGCCGAGCGGTTCCTGGCCGAGTTCGCCCCCGGCAACGCCCCGCGGCTCAGCCGCGAAGCGGAAGCTCTCCTGGTGGGGCACGACTGGCCGGGCAACGTCCGCGAACTGCGCAATGCCATGGCCCAGGCAGCCGCCGTCTGCGCCGGGGGGCTGATCCTCCCCAGCCACCTGCCCGTCTTCGCGCCGACGCAGAACCGCACCGCCTCGCCGCTGGAGGCCTTTCTTGACCAGATCGAGAGCCGGGGCGGCGATCTCCATGCCCGCGCCATCGCCGAACTGGAAACCCGGCTCATCGAACGGGCCTTGGCCACCGTCGACGGCAACCGTTCCCTGGCCGCCGAACGCCTGGGGCTCCACCGGAACACCCTCCGGCGGAAACTCCGCGAGTTGGGACTGGACGATGCACCATAATGATGCACCGACTGCACTACAATGGTGCACAATCAGCTAGATTCTGGTAGCCATTTCGGGCTCTCCCCGCACTCGCCGAGCCTGGCATTTCATTTGCTTGGGGTAAACCATCCCCAATGGGGTGCCTGGTAGGATTTCGTCGGTATGAGAACCCCCCGGCGCAGTCCGAACACCACCCCCCCCCACTACTGGGCGCCCCATTGGGGAGTTTTTTTTGGTCGGCGTTCGGCCAGACATGGTCCCCAGGAGTAGGGAGAGAATCAATGGGTGAGTGTAGCACGGGGATGGCCGTGTGCCTATCCCTCGTGGTTTCCTGCGTGTCCGGATTTGCCGGCACGAGTTTGCAGAGCCAGGACGACATGGCCCTTCCCGAATGCGTGGTCGTGGCCACCAGTCATGAACGCGAGCCGATGGACACCCCCGCCACGGTGACCGCCGTCGATCTCGAACGCCTGCGCCTCGAACGCCAACCCCGCACGCTGACGGACGCGCTTTCGGGCGTGCCGGGGGTCATGCTCCAGAAAACCGGCTACGGGATGACCTCACCCTACCTACGCGGGGTCACCGGCCAGCGTGTGGTGCTGGTCGCCGACGGTATCCGGCTCAATACCACGATCCTCCGCGAAGGCCCCAATCAGTACTGGAACCTTCTGGGCAGCTACCTCTACGACGAGCTGGACGTGCTCATGGGCCCGGCGTCGGTGCTGTACGGCAGCGACGCCATCGGCGGTGTGGTCCTGGCCCGGACCCGTCCCCTGGCGCAGGGCGACGCCGACGCTGGCTGGCAATGGTTCGGCGGCGAAGCGATTGCGCGTTGGTCCAGTGCCGAGCATTCCCTCTCCGAAGCCGTCTCCGGCAACCTTGCGTGGAACGACACCTTCGGCCTCCGGCTCGCGCTGGAACGCCAGGACTTCGGCGAGTTGCGCACCGGCGACAACACCGGGAACCCCACCACCAACTACGGCCAATGGGGCGGCGCCATCCGGGCGACGTGGTGGCTGGAGGACGGGCAGGCCATCCACGTTGGCTACGACCATTACGACCAGGACGACATCGACCGCGTCCACAAGACCGTGGACTATGTGCCCTGGCACGGCACCACGGGCGGCAGCGACGGACGGCGGGTCTTCGACCACGAACGGAACGCCGCCTTTCTCCGCTACGAATGGAACGACCGCGAGGGCTGGCTGCGGGATATCGATCTGGGCGTAGCCTGGCAGCAGATCTTCCAGCACTACCGGCGTTACCGGACCAACGGCCTCATCCGCGAAGACCAGCCCACCAGGGTGGACAGCTTCGGCACATGGCTGCACCTGACCAGTCCTTCGGCCTTCGGCACCTGGACCTACGGGGCCGACTGGTGGGGCGACTACGTGGATTCCTGGAACGAACTCGATCCCTCGGCCCAAGGGGAGTTCGGCGACAACTCGACCTACCAAACCCTGGGACTCTTCGTCCAGAACGAGCTTCCCCTCGGCGAACAGTTCGAGTTGATCTCCGCCCTCCGCTACTCCTACGTGGACCTCGAGGCGCGGAACGTGCAGGACTACGGCGACATGCGCGGCAACTGGGATGCCCTGACCGCCTCGGGCCGCCTCGCCTGGCATGTCCGGCCGGACACCATGCTCTTCGTCGGCCTCGCCCAGGGCTTCCGGGCACCGAACCTGGCCGATTGCACCCGCCTGGGCGAATACGCCTCGGAGAGTTTCGAGGCACCCGCCGGAGAACTGGAGGAAGAGCGGTTCCTGACCTACGAGCTGGGGGCCAAGACCCAGGGGACCTGGGGGCACGTGCTCGTCTCGGCCTACTACACCGCCATCCATGACCGCATCGGCCGTCTGACCCTCGACGGCGATCCCATCAAACGGAACCTGGACGACGGGCACATCCAGGGCATCGAACTCCAGGCCGAGGGCAAGGTGGGTGCCGGTTTCGCCGTCTTCGGCAGCCTGACCTGGCAGGAAGGCAGCGAGGACACCTATGTGGACGGCGAGATCCTGCTCGGTGAAACCGAACGCTACCTGTCCCGTCTGGCTCCCCTCAGCGGGGAAGCGGGGCTGCGCTGGCGCTCCGCCAACCAACGCCTGTGGGCCGAGGCCTGCCTCCGCTGGGCGGACCGCCAGGACAAGCTGTCCGACGAGGACCTGGCCGACACCCAGCGCATCCCTCCCGGCGGTACGCCCGGCTACGGCGTGGTGGATCTCCGGGGCGGCTGGCGGATCGACGACCGGACCGACCTGGCCGTCGCCGTCGAGAATCTGGGCGACAAGGACTACCGCATCCACGGCTCCGGGGTCAACGAGCCCGGACGGAACCTCGTCGTCACCCTCCGCCGCCGGTTCTAGCCCCGACCGCAACTTGTGGGCGACCCTCCGCGAGACTACATTTCCAGGGTTGTTTGCTCAGGCGCGAGTGGCGGAATTGGCAGACGCGCTGGATTTAGGTTCCAGTGGGGTAACCCGTGGGGGTTCGAGTCCCCCCTCGCGTACCAGAGCCAGGGGCAGCGGCTTCCTGTCGGCAACGCCGAATGCCTGCGCTGTGTGCGCGACCTCAGTCCCACCAGAGGTAGACGGTCTGCGTGCGTCTCATCTCGGCGGCCAGGGCTGCGACGGTCCCGGTCCCCTGCTCCACCACATCGGGGCAGAACTCGTAGACTTCCTTGGCGAACGCCGCCATATCCGGCGGTTCGCGCTGGAAGGCGGCTTCCAGCCAGTCGAATCCGGCCCCGCGCAGGACGATGCCATAGCGCTGGTCCCAGACCTGGAGACGGGCAGTGATCTGGTCCGGGCCGATGTCGTAGTTCCAGCCATTGGTCCCCATCACGCGCAGAACGTCCGCGAAACCCGTGGCCTTGAGAACCGAGACCTCGTCAAGCTGGCCCCCGATTCCGAAATTGCGGGCCGAGACGAAGGCGATCCAACCGGATGGGGCTTCCGCCTGGAGCTTTCGCGCCACCGCCTCGGCCTTCTCCGCCGGGACCTCGATGGTAATGCCGGTGCCTTTGACGGGGTTCCCCTCGTCGTCCGTCCCCTGCAGTTGGTGCAGATTCCGGCCCGCACTCTTCACCTGGACCAGCAAGGCCTCGGGCAATCCGATGCCAACAGCAAGTTCACGGTCCGTGGAGGAGACCTCCT
>QKCY01000562.1 GCA_003245525.1 Victivallales bacterium
GCCGCACCAGGTGGCCCAGAAATCCACCAGGACGGTGCCGGTGGCGACGGTGCTGTCGAAGTTCGTTTCAGTCAGTTCAAGCAGGTTGGCCGACATGGCTGCTTTCCTTTGCTGCGTCCGGTTCTTCTTGCGGGGTGACGAAATCGATGGCCAGTACGGTCTGGTCGTCGTACTGGTCGACCTGACCGACAAAATGGCGCACTTGTTGCAGGACGGAGTCCACGAATTCCTTGGCGGCCTGCGGCTGCTCCTGCCAGATGCCGAAGAGGCGCTCGAAGCCGAACTCCTCCTTGTCCTCGTTGCAGGCCTCGGTGATGCCGTCGGTGTGGATGAGCAGTTGGGTGCCGGGGTGGATGCGGAGGGAGAGGGTGTCGAAGGAGAAGCCGAACTCGTTGGGATACATGCCGAGGGCGGCCCCGGTGGGCTGGAACGTGACGCACCGCCCATCCGGCCGACGGAGCAGGAAGGGCGTATGCCCGGCACAACCGCACTCGCAGATGCCTTCCTTGGTGTCGATCACGACCACGGCCATGGTGACGAACAGGTGGCTGGCCATGTCCGAGTAGAGCCGCTGGTTGAGGTCGAGCAGGAAGTGTTCCAGGCCGACGTAGGTTTCGGCTAGGCAGCGGACGAACGCCCGGCACATGGCCATGATCATGCAGGCGGACACCCCCTTGCCGGAGGCATCGGCCACCACGACCAACATGCGGTCCTGGTCGATGGGAATGAAATCGTAGTAGTCGCCGCCGACTTCGCGGGCGGGCTCGGTGAGGGCGGCGAAGACGCACCCCCGGATCTGCGGCACGCTGGCGGGGAGGAGGCGTTGCTGGAGGTCGCGGACGAAGGCCATTTCCTGGTTGAGCCGCTGCTGGTTGCTGCGCTCGGCGTAGATGCGCACGAGGTTGGAGGCGAGGGCGGCCTGGTTGGAGAGCCGGTCGAGCCGGTCGAGGTGGTCGAGGGTGAACCCCTTGCCGATCGTCTTTCGGTTGGCCGCGCAGACCACGCCGAGGAAAACACCCTCCACCACCATGGGCACGGCCATGAAGGTGTGGACATCGCGGGGCAGACAGTAGTGGGCGGGAGCCGTGGAGGCGTCCTCCACCAGAATGCCCCGGCGCTCCTGGGCGGCGATGCCGATCACGGTCTCGCCCGGGCCGAAGACCTCGTGGAGCAGGTGCTGGAGGCGGTACTGCGGCCGCCGCTGGACGACCGACGTGGTCGGTCGGAGGGTGGGGAAGGGGCCCGCCACCGCCGCCCCGCGCACGGTCAGCTTGCCCTTGCCAGCTCCCTGCTCGACGAAGATCGCGAGGGATTCGGCATCGCACTCCTCGGCGATATGGTGGGCGACCAGTTGGAGCGCCTCCGGAATCTCGCTCACCGTGCCGAGCTTCGAGGTGAAGTCGCCGAGGAAGGTCATGTTCTCCTCGTTCCGCCGCCGCGCGTCGTCGCGTTCCGCCTCGACATCGCGGTGGTGCGCGATCAGCTTGGCGACTCCAGCGAGGATGCCAGTGACGATCAGAGCGAGGAGAAGTGGACCGAAGATATTGCCCATGAGTTGCGTATGTTGTCCGCAGGCATGCGGCATCCCAACGTGCCGTATTGCTTGCACTATAGCCGCCGCCCGACAAAAAGTCCTTGTCGATCCGGGCCATGAAGCGATAAATCGTGTTTCCTGCACCTTTCTCGTTCGCGCAGCCGCTACCGACCATCCCCTGTCTCGGGGACCGGTGGCCGCGCGTGTTTGGCAGGCGGCCGATTGACATTGCTGCCGGTGGAGGCATCGTGGTCCCTGTCCCGCAGCGACCCCTTTTTCACCATCGGACAAGGTGCAAGCACATGCAGCGACTTGGTCTTTCCTCTCTCGTTCTGGCTACGGCCATCCTGGCGGGCGCCGCGGACCGCGTCCCCGAATCGGCGCGTTCGCTGCCGGTGGATCGGGAGGTGGACGTGGTGGTGGTCGGCGGCACGACCGGGGCGGTGGCGGCGGCCGCCGCCTGCGCCAAGGAGGGTGCCAAGGTCTTCCTGGTGGCTCCCCGTCCCTATCTTGGGGAGGACATGGCCGCTCCCCTGCGGCTTTGGCTCGAACCGGACGAGAAGCCCGAGACCGCGCTGGGCAAGCGCATCTTCTCCCCTGCTGCCCGGCGAGGCTATGAGCCGGGCTCCCTGTCCTACCCGTTCACCTACGAGTCCAGCATCCCTAGCGGCAAGGCGCATACGGACACACCGAAGCCCTCGCGCCTGGCCGACAGCAAATACGGCTCCGGGATCACCGATAGCGTCCAGTACCCCGGCAACGTGACGATCACGGCGACGCTGGGCAAGCAGGCCGTGCCCGTGGCCGAGGCGGTGGCCTATGTCTACCATCGCTCCGACTACAGTCTGGCCAGTGTCGGCCTGGAAGTGAGCGAGGACGGCGTGAACTGGGAATCCCAGGGCACGATCCAGAACGAGAACCCGGTCCAGCCCGTCCCGGAGTCCATGGGCATGCCTATCCGGTTCGCGGTGAACCGGCCGATCCGCCTGGCCCGCTTCACCTTCGCGAAGACCGCCGACTCGACCCGTATCCTGATCGGGGAACTGGTCTTCACGAAACCCGATGACCAGATGGGCACCGTCGATGTGGAGCGCATGGCGATCCGGCCCCTGTATCTGAAGCAGGTGTTGGACGAGGAACTGCTGGCCGCGAAGGTGCCCTTTGTCTTTTCGAGCTACGTCACCGATCTGGTGCGGGATGCGGACGGCAAGGTGGCGGGCGTGGTGATCGCGAACCGCGCCGGACGGCAGGCGGTCCTGGCCAAGGTGGTGATCGACGCCACCGACCGGGCCACCGTCGCCCGTTTGGCGGGTGCCCAAGTCCCCGCGTGGCCGACGGGCGCCCAGTCCTTCAAGCGGGTGGTCATTGGTGGCAAACCCCATGTCCAGGACGGAGTGGCGACCGTGCGGAGCATCGACCCGCCCCTGACCTTCAAGGGACAGCGCTACCCGGTCTACGAGTATGACCTGCGGTTGGATCTGAAAGCCGACACGCCCGATGGCTGGGCCGAGATCGAGCAGCAGGCGCGGGACATCACCTACGATCCCGACCAGCAGTTCGCCTCCGAGGTCCTCTGGGCCGTGCCGCCGGTTCGCATCGCCGGTTCCGTGGACCGGGTTCTGGTCCTCGGTCCCTTGGCGGGCGGGGCCGCTTGGTGCCGTCCCGACGCCCTGATCGCGGCGGGCGAGAAGCTCGGGCAACAGGCGGCGGTGCAGGCGCGTGGCATCACCAAGGCGGTTTCTCCCCGGGCAACCGGACAGGCGGGACAGCCCGTTGCTGTCGGTTTGGACGTGGGCGAGATTCTCGGCGGCATGCGTCCGGTTTCCACCTATCCCCAGCTTCCGGCCGAGGCGGGCAGCCTGCCCGTGTGGGGCGAGTACGATGTGGTCGTGGTGGGCGGCGGCACCAGCGGGGCTCCCGCCGGGATCGGCGCGGCCCGCAACGGGGCCAAGACGCTGGTCGTCGAGTACCTCAACGGCCTGGGCGGCGTGGGGACCCTTGGGGCCATCAGTACCTACTATCACGGTTACCGGGGCGGCTTCACCCAGGAAGTCCCCGACAAGCAGACCTGGAAGATCGAGCAGCGCGCCGAATGGTGGCGGAACGAGATCCGCAAGGCGGGCGGCCAGATCTGGTTCGGAGTGTTGGGCTGCGGTTCGGTCGTGGAAGGGAACCGGGTCCGCGGCGTGGTCGTGGCCGGGCCTTTTGGCCGGGGCGTGGTGCTGGCCAAGACCGTGATCGATTCCACCGGGAACGCGGATATCGCCGCCGCCGCCGGGGCGCGGTGCGTCTACACCGACGGCAGCGAGATCGCCGTGCAGGGGACGGGGCTTCCCTTCCTGGATCTGGGGGCGTCCTACCGCAATACGGACTTCACCATCACCGACGAGACGGACATGGCGGACGTGACCAGCGTCTTCGTCTACGCCAAGCGCAAGTACCCGGCGGCCTCCTTCGATCAGGGGCAGCTCATTGACACCCGCGAACGGCGGCGCATCGTCGGCGAGATCACCCTGAACGTGCTCGACATGGTCAACGGGCGCACCTACCCCGACAGCATCGTGCAGAGCAAGACCAACTTCGACAGCCACGGCTACACCGTCGATCCCTTCCTGATCCTGCGCATGCTGCCCAAGAGCCAGAGTCTGACCACCTGGACCCCCTACCGGGCCTTGCTGCCGAAGGACTTGCGCGGGATTCTGGTCACCGGCCTGGGGATCAGCGTCCACCGCGACTCGGTGCCCCTGATCCGGATGCAGCCCGACCTGCAGAACCAGGGCTATGCCGCCGGAACCGCTGCCGCCATGGTTCGCGACGCGGGCGGCGAGCCGCGCGACGTGGACATGGCTGCACTCCAGAAGCACCTCATCGCCAAGGGCATCCTGCCCGAGACCATGGCCGGGGCCAACGACACCTTCCCGCTGTCCGACCAGGAGTACGAACAGGCCGCCACTCAGTTGGCGGAGAAACCCGAGGCGTTGGGCGTGCTGATGACCGATCCGGCCCGCGCCCTGCCGCCGCTCCGCACGGCCTTTGCCGCCGCCACCGAGCCCGAAGCGAAGACCCGCATGGCCCAAGCTCTCGCGGTGATGGGCGACACTAGCGGGGTCGATGTCCTGGTCGCGGCCGTCGAGGCCGAGACGGCTTGGGACAAGGGGTGGAACTACCGGTCCATGGGCCAGTTCGGCAACAGCATGAGTCCCTTGGATTCCCTGATCTACGCCCTTGGTCGCAGCCGCGACTCCCGCGGGGTGAAGGCGATACTGGCCAAGGCCGCCCTGCTGGATGCGGACACGGACTTCTCCCATCACCGGGCCGCGGCTCTGGCCCTCGACAGCCTGGGTTCGCCCGAAGCCGCCCCCGTGCTGGCGGCGGTGCTGGCCAAACCCGGCATGTCCGGTCACGCCATTCTGGAAGTGGAACAGGCAATTACGGCTCATACTGAAACCGATCGCAGCCTCACCGCTCTGATCCCCCGCCGCAACGCCCTGCGCGAACTCTATCTGGCCCAGGCGCTCTACCACTGCGGCGATGTGGATGGTATGGCCAAGAAGATTCTGGAGACCTACACCCACGACCTGCGCGGACACTTCGCCCGCCATGCCGCCGCCGTGCTCAACAGCGGAAAGTAGCGGCAGAGGGCCCAAGGGACGATCTGGGCTTCTTCCTCTTCGTCTTCTGCCCGATAACCGCCTGCTCACGCAAAGCTGACCAAGGCCTGTTCGATGGCCGCTGTGCCCGGTTCTGATCCGTGGTAGAGTCCCTTTTTCCCATTTTCGGGGCAACCACTCAACAGGTCAGAGACATGAATCGCCGAGAAGCACTTGGTCACCTGAGCGCGGGCATCGCGCTTTCGTTGCTGCCGTCGGGCAGCCTGCTGGCAGCCGAACCGCGGACGCTGGTCGTCAATCCCTATACGGGCATCGATTGGGAACGGGTGGGGCACCACCGGGCGTCCCTGCATATGCACACCCTCCAGAGCGACGGCTACCAGATGGTGGACGAGGTCGTCGGCTCCTACCGCCGGGCGGGCTACTCCATCCTGGCGCTCACGGATCATGACTGCTTCCAGCCCAACCTGCACGTCCGGCCCAAGGAGTTGCCGGCCGAGAAGGCCAGTCCCTATCCCAAGGAACCCCGCCCGAAGGGCTATCCCGCCAATCCCACCTGGCCGTGGACCGACTACGGTACCGCGAGCCCGGCGGAGCACGGCATGGTGGGCATCCAGGCCAACGAACTGACCTACCGCCACCACATCAACAGCTTCTTCTGCGACTACGGCGTCTGGTACCACAAGACCGGCAAGGAAGCCCCCTACGGCGGGATCGTCGATGCCAACGGCAAGGAGGTCTGGGAGGACGACCAGATCGCCGGGGTCCGGGCCTGCAACGGACTGGCCGTGCTGAATCATCCCGGTGTCGAGGACAAGCGACCGTGGTGGGTGCGGCAGTCTCTGGACTGGTACGTCGAGCGTTTCCGCAACCACCCCGCCGAGTGTCTGGTGGGCATGGAGGTCACCAACTGCGCGCCCCAGCGGCGGCAGTACGACGAGGGGCTCTGGGACCAACTGCTCGCCCGGTTCATGCCCCATCGCCCGGTCTGGGGATTCGGCACCGACGACATGCACCACCTGGACAAAGCGCGCCAGTCCTTCACCACCTTCTTCCTGGAGAATCCCACGACGGACAAGGTGCGCCAGGCCATGCTCGCCGGGGCTTTCAGCTTCTCCGTCTCCACCCGGAACGTGAACTTCCAGGAGGACCCCGTGAAGCTCGACCAGATGCCGGTGCTGAAGTCGGTCACCGTGGACGAGGCCAAGGGGACCATCGCCCTCGCCGCCGCCGACTGCGACGAGGTGCGCTGGATCTCCGCCCCCGCCTCGCTCGAACCGACCGCGGACTACAAGACCAGCGATAGTCCCTGGCCCTGTGGCCAAGTCGTGCAGGTGGGCGACACCCTGGACTACCGGCAGACGGCGGGCATCGGCACCTATGTTCGCGCCGAACTCATCCGCGAGTCCGACGGCCACACCCACCGCACCTTCACCAGCCCCTTCGGCTTCGCGACGGCCTAGCGCAGGAATCGAGCCCCCCGTCCTTTGGGCGGGGCATAGGGGTTGGCTAGGCCAATCCCGAATGGGTCGGGTGTCCGGTTTCGCCTTGCCCGGTTTGCTTGCTCTCTTCCGGAAGTCCTGTTTGCATGCCGACCGAAAAGTGGGAGCCGCCTCCGCGCGGCGATGGAGCGCTTTGCCTCCGGCTTCCGCCGCCGCCTGGCCGGAGCCGATCGCCGCATGGAAGCGGCTCCCACATTTGCCCGGGAGTACGGCAGACGGCGGGAAATCCTGCCCTCCTTGTAGAACGAGCCAACGCCCCGTCCTCTGGGCGGGGTTCTCTACTACTTCGTCTCCTTCCCCAGAAGATGTCGTCCCGGCAACCTGCCGTTTGCCATGCCGCGTGGCGGCCTGTATGATGGAAGAAGTGCATGATTGGAGGAACAGGCCATGCCGGGGCTATGGACGGCGTTCTTGCTGATGGTCCAGGTCACAGTGGCGGATCGCCAGCCGTGGATCGAGCCATTGCCGGGGGTGAGGATGGAGCCGGCCCGGCCGGTACGAAGCGAAGCGGACTTCGGTCCTGATTCCGCCTACCGCCTGTTGCTCCAGGCCACCGAATCGAGGGAGAAGCAGGAAAGCGTCAGAGCTGAGGCGGAGTGGGACTGCCTGGAGGCCCTGCGGAGCCAGCCCCGGCAAGGGGCACTGGACCAGCAGACGCGGACTCTGTTACGGGAGGGCGAGGAGTCCCTCGTCCTGGCGCGCCGTGCAGCTGTGGCGACGGACGTGCAGATGCCCACGGACGACTCCTGGTTTGGCGGTCTTGCCCCCTTGTCGCCAGGGGTACGGCACCTGTCGCGGCTGCTGGTTCTGTCCGCCTACGCCAAGGAGGGACAGGGAGATCTGGCGGGCGCGCTGGAGGAGCTTCTGGTCTGCATCCGTTGCGGCAGCACGCTTTCCCGGGGCCAAGGTATGATCGGGCACTGCGTGGACAGTGCGGTCTCGGCTCTGGCGGTTGACGCAATGCACCGGATTGTGGTCCGCAACGAGGTTCCCGCCCCGGTCCTGCGCCGGTATGCTCAGGAACTGCTCCAGGTTAGCGACCAAGTGGAGCCGTGTGTCGAAGCCATTCGCCACGAGGCGCGGCAGGTCGCCGACACGTTCGACCACGTGGACCTGATGATTCGGATCTCTTGGGCTCCCCTGCGCGGCCTGGGAGGAGAACGAGTACACTGGCTCATTGCGCGTGGCATTGCCGCTGTGACGGGTAGCACGAGGAGGGCTATGCAGCGGGATGTCGCGGCGTTGTATCAGCACTACGTGCAGCTAGCCAGTCTGCCCTACAGCCGGGAGGTGGACGCCCAGTTCAGCGCTCTGCCGCCTCCACTTGAAGGCGACGTAGCCTGTCGGTTCTTCCGGGTCGACGATTCCGTTGGGCTCTTTCTTGTGCACAGGTGCTGCGCTCGTGTTGCCCCCTTCGTCGCCAGAGTTGCCGAGCGGGATGCCATATTGCGCGGGATGGCTCTCTTCCTGGCCATCCGGGCCTACGAGGCCGAGCAGAGACGACCGCCCCTGCTGGCGGCCGATCTGGTGCCCGAGTTCCTGCCGCGCATTCCCCTCGACCCCTTCGACGGCCAGCCATTCCGCTATGTTTGCGGCAAGGTCCCGGCCAGTTGGGGCGGAGTGGCCTGGGGCATCTACAGTATCGGCCGCGATTTCACCGATGACGGCGGGCGGCTTCCCGATCCGCCCCATATCGGCTGCCAGGGACACGACAAGCCGCCGTGCGATGCGGTCTGGATTCCCCGGATCATCCCGGACAAATAAGGGGACCTAAAGGGCGAAAGGGACCTAATACCAATTGGACAACAGTCATGGAGTATTGGGGAAACACTATGGGGTTCGTGCGGTTATACTCTTGAGCCTGGGAACCGACACCGGACCGGGGTCACGCGGGGAGCGGTCGCGGCCCCGCGACCACGGCGCGCAGCGCCGGAACCGCGTTGCCCGTCCCGGAATGCCTGCCGTGTGGAACCCACCCATCTCCAGGCCGTTGTTGGGCAGGATCTGGGAGAGGTGGTCGCGGGGCCGCGACCGCTCCCCGCCTGGGACATGCAGGGGTTCCGGCTGGGGATCCGCGACCATGGATGGAGTGTCGGGGGAGCGTGGGACGGAAGTGTCCAATCCTCTCCGTATGATAGAGAATTGGTATAAGGGACGGCCTGGTACTTGTCCTTTGCGTCCCTTGGGTCCCTTTCGTCTTTTCCCCCAAAAAAACAGCGCCCCGGCAACCGAGGCTGCCGGGGCGTTGGCGGTTCAGGCTAGGCTACTTGCCCTGGTTGGCCAGGGCGCGGAGCCGGAGACGCAGGGCGTTCAGCTTGATGAAGCCGGTGGCGTCGCCCTGGTTGTAGTCGCCGCCTTCCTCGAAGGTGACGACCGAGGGATCGTACAGCGTGTAGGGGCTGCGCCGACCGACGACGTAGCAGCCGCCCTTGTAGAGCTTGCAGCGGACTTCGCCGGTGACGTTCTTCTGGCTCTCGGTGACGGCGGCCTGCAGGAACTCGCGCTCGGGGGCGAACCAGAAGCCGTTGTAGACCATGGTGGAGTACTGCGGGACGAGCTGGTCGCGCAGGTGCATGGTCTCGCGGTCCATACAGATGGTCTCCAGAGCCCGGTGGGCGTGGTGCAGGATGGTGCCGCCGGGGGTCTCGTAGATGCCCCGGTCCTTCATGCCGGTGAAGCGGGTCTCGACGATGTCGATGCGGCCGACGCCGTGCTTGCCGCCGAGCTTGTTCAGCTTGCGCATCAGGTTGGCGGGGCTGAGCTTCTCGCCGTTGACCGCGACCGGGATGCCCTTCTCGAACTCGACGATCACGTACTCGGCCTGGTCGGGGGTCTGCTCGACCGGGGTGGTCAGCACGTGGGTCTCGACGGGGGACTCCACCCAGGGATCTTCCAGGATGCCGCCTTCGAAGCTGATGTGCAGCAGGTTGCGGTCCATGCTATAGGGCTTGGCGGCCGAGACCGTGATCGGAATCTTCCGATCCTTGGCGTAGGCGATGAGGTCGTTCCGGCCCTTGAAGGTCCACTCCGGCGAGCGCCAGGGGGCGATGACCTTGATGTCGGGCTTGAGCGCGTAGGCGGTCAGCTCGAACCGGATCTGGTCGTTGCCCTTGCCGGTGGCGCCGTGGCAGATGTACTCCGCGCCTTCGGCGATGGCGACCTCGACCAGCCGCTTGGCGATCAGGGGCCGGGCGATGGAGGTGCCGAGCAGGTAGAGGCTCTCGTAGATGGCGTTGGCCTGGAACATGGGGAAGATGAAGTCCCGCGCGAATTCCTCGGTGAGGTCCTCGATGTAGGACTTGGTCGCGCCGGTGGCGTAGGCCTTCTCGTGCAGGCCGTCGAGTTCCTCTTCCTGGCCGAGGTCGGCGCAGAAGGTGACGACTTCGGCGTCGTATTGCTCCCGCAGCCACGTCAGGATGCAGGAAGTGTCCAGACCGCCGGAGTAGGCGAGTACGACTTTCATGGTGATATCTCCTTATGGGGCAATGAAATAATCGGGGTAAAGCGGAAACCAGCTACCATAGCCAAGGTTGGGCTAGGCGCTAGTGCTACATTCGCGAAGCCGGTCCTTCTTCGGGTATATCCGGGTTCGCGATCTGGTGCGAAGAGAGGGAATCACCACGAAGGCACGAAGGGCACGAAGAAAATGCAGCGCGCAGCGCCCGGAGCTTCCGGGCGCTGCGCGGGATTGATTCTGCTCTTGCTGTCTTCACTTCGTGTTCTTCGTGCCTTCGTGGTGAACATGAACCAAGCGACTAGGCGAGAGGCTAGACGCTGAAGCGGATTTCCATGATGTCGCCGTCGCGGACCACGTAGTCCTTGCCGTTCAGGCGGTAGGCGTTGGCCTCGCGGGCGGCCCGCTCGCCACCAGCCTTGAGCAGATCGGCGCTGGCGACGGTCTCGGCGCGGATGAAGCCGCGTTCGAGGTCGGAATGGATGCGTCCGGCCGCCTCGGGGGCGCAGGCCCCGGCTGCCACCGGCCAGGCGCGGACCTCGTCGGGTCCGACCGTGAAGAAGCTAATCAGGCCGAGGCAGTTGTAGGCGGCCCGGGACAGTCGGTGTGCGGCGGGCTCGGTGAGCCCAAGATCCTCCATGAAGGCCTGCCGCTCCTCGTCGTCGAGGGCGGTCAGTTCCTGTTCGATGGCCCCGGAGAGGAAGACCACGGCCGCGTCCTGCCGTTCGAGCTTGGCGGTGACCTCGGCCAACTGCTCGGCGGCAGCAGCCATGTCCTCGCCCGCGTTGAAGACCACCACCGTGGGCTTGAGGGTGAGGAACTGGAGGCTACGGATGAGCTTCATGTCCTCCTCGGTGAACTCCAGGTTGCGGAGGGGTTCTTCGCGTTCGAGCTGGTCGCGGCACATCTCCAGCAGGGCTTGCTCCCGCTTGGCCATGGCCTCGCTGACCTTGCGGCTCTTGTCCTTGCCCATCCGCTCCAGCCGTTTCTCGGCCAGGTCCAGATCGGCGAGCAGGAACTCCATGCCGATGGTTTCCAGGTCCCGCGCTGGATCGACGCTGCCGTTGATGTGGAACACGGAGTCGGACTCGAAGGCCCGGACCACGATCACCAGCGCATCCGTGCGCCGGATCGGCTCCATCCAATCCGCCGACCGGGCTGCGTTCGGCTGCACATCCGGGGGCAGGGCCACCTCGAACTCCGCATACTTGGTCCGCTTCGGCTTGTACATGGCCGAGAGCTGGTCGATCCGGGGATCGCGCACGGCGGCGGTGCCGTAGCGGATACCGTCCTTGGACGGGGCCTTCTCGGCCACCACTCCGGTCAACAGCTCGAAAACGGTTTTCTTGCCTGCCTGGGGCAGGCCCACGATGCCCAGATTCATGGTCGGTCCTTGGTTACCGCGCGGGATTTGGTGCTAGCCCCATAATCTAGCGGTCGGGACCCCGGCTCACAACGCGCGGGAGTCCATGTGCTCCCCAGAGCCTGGAACAGCCCGCAGATGGGCGGTCAGAAGCTCGGCGAACCGGGTGGGATCCGCGATGGGCAACATGTGGTTGGCACCCTTGACGCAGAGGGTTCGGCAGTCCGGCAGCAGACGGCCGGCGGCTTTGGCTACGACGGCGAAGAGGGGGCGTGTATCCTCGCCGAACGCCACCGACACCGGGAGGCGGAGCGCCGCGAGAGAGTCGGTGGTCAAGTTCGGCTTCTCGCTTTGGTTCAGTTGCAGGTCCAGCGTATGCATGTTCTCCAGTTGCTGCTGTTGGGCCGTCTCCGGTTGCGCCGCGAAGTAGCCGGGCGAGTTGCCGGAGCCATCCACCAGCGTCCGTACCGCCAACTCGGTCTTTCCTTCGGCTGCCAACTGGAAGATGGGTCCGAACATGGCCTGGGCATCCATCCCGAATTCCATCATCCCGCGTTCCGAGAGGTACCCGGGGTAGCCCGGTTCGTAGAGGAAAAGGCTGCGGAACTGCTCCGGGCACTGAACCGCCGCATGCAGGGCCACGTCCGCTCCGTACGACCAGCCGACCAGATGGACCTTCGGAAGGCGGAGCTCGCGGAGGAGCTTCAGCAAATCCTCCGCATGGGTACAGATACCGAATCCGCCGCTCGCTTTGCCACCTGGGCCGAAATGGCGCTGGGTTGGCGCGATCACGTCGTAGGAAACGCCCAATGCGGCCATGTGCGGAGCCCACATCCTCTCGTCGGCCAACGCACCATGTACAAGCACAACAGCCTCGCCGCTCCCGCTGCGGGAGAAGCTCAGGTAAGTATCCGGAAGACAGCACTGTCCCATATGAAGGTGGTTCCCCGTGGTGAATCGAAGACGCAACGCCAGACCGTCTGGCTCCAGCTATCCTACCATAGGCACGCAGGGCAGACAACCCTCTCCTGCCATCGCGACCGGCCCCTACCTGCATTCATCGCCGCAGTCCCTGCAATCCGAGCGCTTGCCGGGGCGGTGGTAGGCCTGTACGTTCCAGGCTATTCCTGTCGATTCCCTATACCCATCACCCCAGCCGCGAGACGAACCATGTCCAGAGCCATTCGCTATCTCCCGATCTGCCTGTGCCTGCTGGCCAGCGCCGTGTACGCCCAGAAGTTTTCGATCAACGGGACGACGGACAAGGATGTGGCCATCTACCAGTCCGGCGAACCGATTGTGTTCACCCTGCGGGTGCTCGACGATGGCAAGCCGGTGGCTGGCAACAAGGTGACCTGGACGCGGTCCGGCGACGATGGCAAGACGGAGAAGGGCGAAGGTATCGCCGACGAGAACGGCCTGAAGGTGACGGTTCAGATTGACCAGCCCGGCTTCGTGCGTCTGCAGGCCAAGGCGTTCGGTCCGGACGGCAAGAGCCTCAAGGCGTCCTCCGGCGGCAAGGAGCCAAAGGACATCTTCTTCGACGGCGGCGCGTGCGTCGAGCCGGAGAAGCTCACGGCCATCGCCGAGCCGGCGGACTTCGACGCCTTCTGGGCGGGCATGAAGGCCACGCTGGACAAGGTCCCGATCAAGGCCGAACGTAAGGAGCTGCCCTCCGCGAATCCGAAGGTGAAGCTCTACGCGGTGACCATCGACTGCGCCGGGCCGAAACCCGTCACCGGCTACCTCACCATTCCGGTTGACGCCCAGCCCAAGTCCCTGCCCGGCATCTGCGAGTTCCACGGCTATGGCGTGAGGAAGCACAACCCGCCCGGCAATCCCCGGGAAGGCGCCATCATCCTCAACATCAACGCCCACGGCATGGAGCTGGGCCGGGAAGACGCCTACTACGACCAGTTGGTCAAGGACCTCAAGAGCTATTGCTTCAAGAACGATGAGAACGCGGACCCGACCACGACCTACTACTACGGCATGGCCATGCGCGTGATGCGTGCCCTCCAGTACGTGAAGAGCCTGCCCGAGTGGAATGGCACGGAGTTGCAGAGCAACGGCGGCAGCCAAGGCGGCCTCCAGGGCCTCTGGGGCGCCGGATTCGATCCGGACGTCACCTCGGCCAGCATCTGGTCTCCCTGGTGCTGCGATTTCGGCGGCATCACTGTCGGTCGGCAGCGCGGCTGGCGCCCGGACTACAGCCCCGTCCTGGATCTCTACGACCCCGTGTTCATCATCAAACGCACCAAGGCGAAGGTCCGCCTGATCGCCAACTACGGCGACTACACCTGCGCCCCCTCGGGCGTCTGGATCGTCTACAACAACATCCCCCTCGACAACAAGTCGATGGAGGTGAACCAGGGCTGCACCCATGGCTACCGCATGAGCCCGCGCATGGTCTACACCATCTCCCCGGCGGGGGTGACCAACGTCGGGATCGTGAAGTAGGGGCCGGTCGCGACCGGCCCACTGGGCGAGCGAAGGGAGGATGGGGTAATGTCCATGGTTGGGATCGCCTGCCGGGTTCTCCACTATCTCATCATGGCGTATGGCGTCTACGTCTGCTGGACTGCGTACCGGCACAGCCGGAAGCGGGCGTGGTTGTTCGTGGGTGCCTTCTGCCTATCTGCGTTCCTACTCTTGGGAATGAGGCAGCTTGGGAAGGCGATCCATGGGCCTGCCCCCGAGCCCCCGCGCCAGAGCCTGGTCGTCGGGGAGGATGGGCATCCCGTCCCTGCCACAAAGACAATACGGGTGGCGCTGCCCATAGCTCCGCTTCTTCTCGTGATGGGCCTGTCCCATCTGGCCGCCGACGAGAAGAAGCGGATCGCCCCCGATCCTCCCGCCGACGAGGGCAGCGCGGCCTGAGCCCATCCCCTGCCGATTGCGCGACCGGGGGACAATGGCTAGAGTTGCTGCCCGGTAACCAGCCGCGCTCTGTCGGACCAGGAGGCCCCCGTGACAGCCATCTCCCGTCGTGAATTCCTCGGCTCCGCCCTCGCTCTGTCCTTGGGCACCGCCTTGCGTGGTGCCCCCGGCGAGGCTCCCAAACAGGGGGATGTGCCCAACATCCTGATGATCGCGGTGGACGATCTCAACGACTGGATCGGGCCGCTGATGGGGCATCCCCAGACCACGACGCCGAACCTGAACGCTTTCGCCAAGAAAGCGATGGTCTTCGAGCGCGCCTACTGTGCCGCGCCGCTCTGCAATCCCTCCCGGACCTCGCTGATGACCGGCATCCGGCCAGGCCGCTCGGGGGTCTACGGCAACGAGCAATTGTTCCGCACGTCGCCGGTGCTGAAGGATGCCCAGACCATCCCGCAGTACTTCCACGCCCACGGCTACTACACGGCCGCGAAGGGCAAGATCTTCCACCATCCGCAGGGGCTCTGGGCGGACGAGGGCTCCTGGGAAAAGCACAACCGTTTGACCGGCAATGGCA